>NZ_CP139368.1:2400000-2731411 GCF_034120055.1 Microbacterium rhizosphaerae
GCCGCCAGCTGGCGAACAGGGCATCCTCGAAGCCGGTCTTGGTGACCCGCTTGAGGTACACGGCCGGGATGATCTGGTCGGTGTCGACGGCGGAGCGACGCAGCGGTGCGGCGATGCCGGTGTGGGTCTCGAACGTGTCCATGTCAGGCCTCCGCCCCGCTCGCGATGGGCTGTTGTGTGCTGATGGGCTCGAGATCCGACGGACTCGAGAGCGTTCCGCGGACCGCGGTCGCGGCGGCGACCAGCGGCGATACGAGGTGCGTGCGCCCGCCCTTGCCCTGGCGGCCCTCGAAGTTGCGGTTGCTGGTGGATGCGCAGCGCTCCCCCGGTGCCAGCTGGTCGGGGTTCATGCCGAGGCACATCGAGCAGCCGGCGAAGCGCCACTCGGCGCCGAACTCGGTGATGATCTTGTCGAGGCCTTCGGCCTCTGCCTCGAGCCGCACGCGGGCCGAGCCCGGCACCACCATGACCCGGACGTTCTCCGCCTTCGTCCGGCCGCGGATGACCGAGGCGAAGGCGCGGAGGTCCTCGATGCGGCTGTTGGTGCACGACCCCATGAAGACGGCATCCACCGGGATGTCCTTCATGCGCGTGCCGGCCGTGAGATCCATGTACTCCAGGGCGCGCTCGGCGGCGGCGCGCTCGTTGGCGTCCGCGAAGTCCGACGGGGTCGGCACGACGTCGCTGAGCGACACGCCCTGTCCCGGGTTCGTGCCCCAGGTCACGAAGGGCTCGAGTTCGTTCGCGTCGAGGTAGACCTCGGCGTCGTAGACGGCGCCCTCGTCACTGGGCAGCGTGCGCCAGTAGGCGACGGCATCCTCCCAGTCCTTGCCCTGCGGGGCGTGCGGCTTGTCCTTGACGTACGCGAAGGTCGTCTCGTCGGGGGCGACCATGCCGGCGCGTGCGCCGGCCTCGATCGACATGTTGCAGATCGTCATGCGGCCCTCCATCGAGAGGGCGCGGATGGCGCTGCCGCGGTACTCGAGCACGTAGCCCTGCCCGCCGTTCGTGCCGATCTTCGCGATCACCGCGAGGATGATGTCCTTCGCCGTCACACCGGGCTTCAGCGCGCCCTCGACCGTGATCGCCATCGTCTTGAAGGGCTTCAGCGGGAGCGTCTGCGTGGCGAGCACATGCTCGACCTCGCTCGTGCCGATGCCGAACGCCATGGCGCCGAAGGCGCCGTGCGTGGAGGTGTGGCTGTCGCCGCAGACGACGGTGATGCCGGGCATGGTCAGACCCAGCTGGGGGCCGACGACGTGCACGATGCCCTGCTCACGGTCGCCCAGCGAGTGCAGGCGGACGCCGAACTCCTCGGCGTTGCGGCGCAGCGTCTCGATCTGCGTGCGGCTCGTGGGGTCGGCGATCGGCTTGTCGATCGCGAGGGTCGGCGTGTTGTGGTCCTCGGTCGCGATCGTCAGGTCGAGCCGCCGCACGGGGCGCCCCTCGGCGCGGAGGCCGTCGAAGGCCTGCGGGCTCGTGACCTCGTGGACGAGGTGCAGGTCGATGTAGACGAGGTCGGGCCGGCCGTCCTCGCCCTTGACCACCACGTGGTCGTCCCAGACCTTCTCGGCCAGTGTGCGCGGCCGATCGGGGATGACGGATGCGTCGGAAACAGGCGTGCTCATGTGCTTCGTTCTCCTCGGATTGCCGGGCTGCTCTCCCGGCGAGAGATTCGGCCCGTAACGAACTCCGCGACGAGGGAGGCCTGGGACTAGGACTCGTCGCGGCCGCTAAGAAGGAGGCGAGCGATCCGCACGAGGCCAGGCTACCATCCTGGCCGAGACGGTCAGTCCGGTGAGTCGCCCGGTGCCGCCGCATCCGTCGCCACGGCCTTTTTCTCGCGACGCGACGAGATGACGCTCGCGACCGTCGCGACCGCCATCGCCGCGACGATCACGACGAGCGACGCCCACGTCGAGATCTCCGGCGCCCACTCCACGGGCTCGCCGCCGTTGATGAACGGCACCGAGTTCTCGTGCAGGGCGTGGAAGAAGAGCTTCACGCCGATGAAGGCGAGGATGAACGCGATGCCGTAGTGCAGGTACTTCAGGCGCTCCAGCAGACCGCCGAGCAGGAAGTACAGCTGGCGCAGGCCCATGAGCGCGAAGACGTTCGTCGCGAAGACGATGAACGCGCTGCGGGTGATGCCGAAGATCGCGGGGATCGAGTCGATCGCGAACATGAGGTCGGTGAAGCCGATGGCGACGAACACGAGCACCATCGGCGTCCAGATGAGCTTGCCGTCCACGCGCGTGCGCAGTCTCGAGCCGTCGTAGTGATCGCTGATGTCGATGAAGCGCCGCAGGAACCGCACGATCCCCGCCTCGGTCTGCGCGTCGTCCTCGAGCCTGCCCGGGAAGGCCTGCCGCCATGCCGTGTAGACGAGGAAGGCGCCGAAGACGTAGAAGATCCAGACGAAGTTCTCGATGAGGGCGGCGCCGAGCATGATGAACACCGCCCGCAGCACGAGCGCGATGATGATCCCGACCATCAGCACCTCCTGCTGATAGCGACGCGGGACCGCGAACTGACTCATCAGCAGCACGAAGACGAAGAGGTTGTCGATCGACAGGCTGTACTCGGTGAGCCATCCGGCGACGAACTGGCCGGCGGCGTCGGCGCTTCCCGTGACCCAGAACAGCAGCACGGCGAAGATGAGCGCCAGCACGACGTAGAACACGATCCATCCCGTCGCCTCCCTCATCGACGGGATGTGCGGGCGCTTCAGGATGAGGAGCAGATCCGCGACGAGGATCAGGGTCAGCACGATCAGCGAGGTGATCTCGAACCAGACGGGGATCTCGAATCCCATGGAGGCGGCCTTTCGGGGTCGGCTGTTCGCCGAGAGTCTCTCCCCCGCCTGCCGGCGGTGCGCACCCGGAGCCCCTCCGACGGAGCTCGTGATGACGAGTGCGCGAGTGTGCGGGATACTCCCCCTCGCGCCCCCAGCCTACGGGATGCACCGGGTGCGAGACGATCCGCCCGCTGCCGACACTTCCACAGAGAGACAATGAGATCCGCGGGCCCCATGGCTCGCGGGCGGAGGACCCATGGCGATTCCCCTGCGCTCGGATGCCGAACTGGCCGCGCTCGCGGGCGGCGGCAGCGAGCTGGCGTTCCGTGAGATCTACCGCGCCTACGCACGGCCGGTGTACTGGCTGGCGCACGGCATCGTGGGGAACGCGCCGGATGCCGAGGACGTGCTGCAGGAGACGTTCCTCGTCGCGTGGCGCAAGCTGCCGCAGCTGACGCTCGCGGGCGACTCGCTGCTGCCGTGGCTCGCGACGATCTGCCGGTTCCAGGCGTCGAACCGCGCACGCATGCTGCAGCGCGACCGCCACCGGACGGCATCCGATCCCGAGGAAGCCGACCGCGTCGCCGCGCCCGTCGACGTCGCGCAGCAAGTGGTGGATGGACAGCTCGTCGAGCTCATCCTCGCCCAGGTCGCAGAACTGGGTCCGCTCGACCGCGAGATCTTCCGGCTGTGCGCTGCGGAGGGCTACGCCTATCAGGCGGCCGCCGAGGCGCTCGGGGTGTCGCACGGCGTCGTCCGCAATCGTCTCTCGCGCATCCGCACCCGGCTGCGCACGACAGCGCGAGAGGAAGCATGATGACCGGAATGGATGCCGCGTCCCCGCGGCTGCCCGAGATCGACGACGCGCGCCTGGACGTCGTCGAAGCGGGACTGTTCGCCGGCATCGCCCGCGAACGCGAGGCACGCGGTCGCCGCAGGCGGAGGATCTGGATCGGCGCGGGAGCGGTGGCCGCCGTGGTCGTGGTCGCCCTGGTCATCGTGCCCGCGGCCGGGCTGCTGGGCGTCGGGGGCGCGACGAGCGGGTCCGGCGGCATCGCCGTCGCCCCCGTGCCGCCGCAGGGCGTGTCCGGCACCGGCGCCAACGACTCGGAGAAGTCGGTCGGATCCGGCTCCGCCGGCTCCGGTGCTGCGAATTCCACGGCCGGCGGCTCGGGCGCGTCGAGCGGCTCGGGCACCAGCGCCTCCCCGCGTGATGTCGTGACGACGGCGTCGGCGACCGTGCAGGTGGCGGACGTGCGCACAGCGGCATCACGGATCGGCGCGAACGCCAAGAGCCATGGCGGCTACGTGCAGAGCATGAACGTCGGCCAGACGGGAGCGGCGCCGCTTCCGCAGACCGGTCAGGGCGTGTCCCAGCCGATCGAGCCGTCCCCGCCGGTGTCCGGCGCCTGGATCACGGTGCGGGTTCCCGCCGATCGCCTCGACGACGTCGTGACGTCGCTCTCCGACGTCGGCACGGTCGAGGCATCCACCGTCGATCGTCAGGACGTCACGGACCAGGCCACCGTGCTGCGTTCCCAGGTGGCGGCCTCGCAGGCATCCGTCGACCGGCTCACGGAGCTCATGGGCAAGGCCGGATCGGTCGCAGACCTCCTGGCGGCCGAGTCCGCCCTCACCGACCGGCAGGCGGCGCTCGCGTCCGAGCAGCAGCAGCTGAAGGCGCTCGACGACCAGGTGGCCATGTCGACCCTCACCGTCACTCTCCTCCCGCACGAAGCGGCCAAGCCGGCGAGCGCCGCAGGCTTCGGCTCGGGGCTCGTCGCCGGCTGGAACAGCCTCGTCGCGGCACTGAACGGGATCGTGGTCGCGATCGGGTTCCTGCTGCCCTGGCTCGTCGTGGCGGCGATCGTCGCACTCGTCGTATGGGGCATCGTGGCGCTGGTGCGCAGGAGACGGCGCCCGTTGCCCCAGCCCATGCCGCCCGCGGAATAGGCCGGCCGGTCGGCGCCGGCATGGCGCAGCGCGCATGCCGAAAAGCCCTCCGGATCATGAGATTCGGAGGGCTCTTCGTGTTGGTGACCCCAGCGGGATTCGAACCCGCGTTACCGCCGTGAGAGGGCGGCGTACTAGGCCGCTATACGATGGGGCCGCGTTCGCAACCGTTCAATTATGGCATGGGCTCGGACAGGGACAAAATCGAGCCGCTCGGGCATCCCTCGCCCTTGCCGACTGCCGGACGGCGCGGTTGACTCGAGGTATGCGAGTCACCAAGCACGAGCACGCAGCGCTGCTCGTCGAGGACGCCGGCAAGGCCCTCATCGTCGATCCCGGATCCTTCACGAACCCCTTCACGGAGCTGCACAACGTGATCGGCATCGTGATCACGCACGAGCACGCCGACCATTGGACGCCCGAGCACCTCGAGCGCATCCTCAAGCAGACCGGACCCATCCCGATCCTCGGACCGGCCGGCGTCGTGACGGCCGCAGCCGACTTCGATGTCACCGAGGTGAGCCCCGGCGACACGGTGACGATCGACCCGTTCACGCTCCGGTTCTTCGGCGGCAGGCACGCCGTCATCCACGAGAGCATCCCCGTGGTCGACAACGTGGGAGTGCTCTTCAACGACGTCTTCTACTACCCCGGGGACTCGTACGCCGTGCCCGAGGGCGTCGACGTGAAGCTTCTCGCCGCGCCGGTGGGCGCCCCCTGGCTGAAGATCGGCGAGGCGATGGACTTCGTCCTCGCGGTGAAGCCGCGTCGCGTGTTCGGCACCCACGACATGACCCTGTCGGTGGCCGGTCGCGACATGGGGCGCGCCCGACTGGGCTGGGCGGCGGAACAGGACGGCGGAGAGCTCGTGGCACTCGATCCCGGCGACTCCGCGGATGTCTGAACGGCCGCTCTCGAACCTCGCGAACCCCTGACGTGGCGGAGCGACCGCCTGCGGAGGTCCGGATCGACGAGTCCGTCGTGCGCGGGCTCGTCGCGACACTGGGCGACGCGGTCCCGGATGCGCGCGGCCTCGCGCTCGCGCATGTCGCCGAGGGCTGGGACTGCAGCGTCTGGCGGCTCGGCGACGACCTGGCGCTGCGGGTTCCTCGCCGCCGGGCGGTGGCCGACCTGCTGGTCGGAGAGTCTCGCGCGCTTGCGGAGGTGGCGCCGTACGTCGAGGCGACCGGGGTCCATGTGGCCGCCGCAGTCGTCGTCGGGCAGCCGTCGGAGGACTTCCCGTGGCCGTGGACCCTCGTGCGCTTCCACCCGGGAACATCCGGTCTAAACGTGCCGCGCGAACGACGCGCCCCCTGGGCTGCGCCGCTGGCAGCGGCACTCGCAGCGCTTCACCGTCCCGCAGCCGACGAGCATCCGCGCAATCCGTTCCGCGGGGTTCCGCTCGCCGACCGGGCGGCAGCGGTCGGGGAACGACTCGATCGGGTCGCCGATGCGCTCACCCCCGAGGAGCACCGCGCCCTCGTCGAAGCGTGGCGCGACGGGCTCGGCGCCGCACCGTGGGCAGGACGACCCCTCTGGATCCACGGGGACCTGCATCCGGGCAACGTGATCGCCCGCGGCGCGGAGCTCGTCGCGATCATCGACTTCGTGGACATCACGGGCGGCGACCCCGCTTACGACCTCGCGGCCGGGTGGCTCGTGTTCGACGAGGCCGGGCGGCGTGACTTCGTGGATGCCTCGCCCCACGTGGATTCCCACACCTGGGCGCGTGCGCGCGGCTGGGCGGCCGCGATGGCCGCGATGCTGCTCCTCGCCGGCGACGACGATCCGTCCTACGCGCGGCTCGCGCGCGAAACGGTCACAGGCTTGGCGCAGTCGTCGGCATGATCGCCGTCCAGACCTCCACGGCGTCACCGGACTGGACGAAGCGCACGATCGAGCCGGCCGGCAGATCGAGGCCCGTGTACGTCTTCGTCCAGCCGGGGAAGATGAACAGGTCGACGCTCGCGGGGAGGGGACGCGGCGAGCAGCTCGTGCCGACCGCATCCTCCGTTCCGATCATGAGCACCATGCACTCCGAGCCGTCGCGGGCGGTCCCGGTGAACACATGGACGTGTCCGTACGCCTCGTGGCCGCGGAATGAGCCGGTGATGCCGTACATCTCCTTCAGCCACAGATCGGTGCCTTGCACGACAGGGGTGTAGTGCGAGTCGTCGGCGGCCAGGATGCGATCGGGGTGCGGCTGTGCGGCCGCCCAGCCGATCGCGCCGCCGACCGCGGCGATCACGACGCCCGCCGCGAGGATCGACGCGATGCGCCCAGGGCGCCTCGCAGTGAATCGGGCGGCGCCGTCCCGCAGGCGGGCGGAGAGCCGGGCGGGCTGCGGCTGCTCGAGGGCGTCGGGCTCGTCGCGCGGGGTGCCGCCGATCCGTTCCTCGGCGGCGGCAGGCATCGACACCGCAGCGAGGGGCGGCAGGACGATCTCCTCCAACTCGCGCAGGCGCTCCAGCGCCGCCGGATCGTCGAAGATGTCGGCATCCGGCCCGAACGCGCGTCGCCGCAGTACGGCGAGTTCGGCGCGTCCCTCATCATTGAGAACGGCACCGTTCACATGTCCAGTATCCGCTTTTCTGCACACAGGAACCGCACAAACAGCGCAAAGGACGGGCCTCAACCGCTCCCCTACGTTCGCATCATGACCATCACCGTTCCCGTCGCCCCCTCCGTGCCGGGCCCGCCGCTCGCCGAACCGACGACCGCGTCCGCGGCTCGGCCGGCGCGATCGGGCCGATGGCTGTGGACGGGCGGCCTCATCGCCCTCACACTCCTCGCCGCCGGCCTCACCGTGTGGGGGATCGGCAGCGGCTCCCGCTCCGAGTACTACGCATCCATCGCCCTGTCGATGAGCAAGAGCTGGTCGAACTTCTTCTTCGGCTCGTTCGACCCGGCCGGCACCGTCACCCTCGACAAGATTCCGGGCTCGTACTGGCTCCCCGCGCTGTTCGTGAAGGTCTTCGGCTTCTCGACCTGGTCGATCATCCTGCCGAACGCGCTCGCCGCGATCGGCGCCGCCGTTCTGACGGCCTTCGCGGGCAAGCGGCTCGCCGGACCCACCGCGGGACTGCTGGCGGGCGCCGCCGTGGCGACGACCCCGATCCTCGTGGCGGTCTCGCGGTCGAACCAGCCCGAGACGTTCTTCGTCCTCGGTCTCGCGCTCACCGCGTGGGCGGCGGTCAAGGCGCTGACGAGGTCCAGCTTCGGATGGCTGATCGTGGCGGGGCTGTTCATCGCCCTCTCGTTCCAGACCTACATGCTCGAGGCGTGGGCGGTGTGGCCGGCGCTCGCTGCCGCGTACCTCTGCACCCGGCAGCCGTGGGTGCGCAAGATCTGGCACACGCTCGCAGCGGGCGTCGTCAGCCTCGCGGCGTCGCTGTCCTGGATCGCCGTGGTGTCGCTGGTGCCCGCATCCTCCCGCCCCTACATCGGCTCGACCCTGCACAACAGTGCGTGGGAGATGGTGTTCGGCTACAACGGCCTGGGCCGTTTCGGCGACAGCACGGCGGATTCCACGGCGTACCGCTCGTTCACTCCCCCGTTCTCGGGCGACCCGGGCGCGTTCCGCCTGTTCAACGAGCAGCTCGCCGGCCAGATCGCCTGGCTGCTGCCGGCCGCGGCCCTCGGCATCGTGATCCTCGCGGTGCTGCGCTACCGCCCGGCGGTCACGGTCTTCCTCGGCGTCTGGTTCGCGACGTTCGCGGCGATGTTCTCGGTCGTCGCCGGAATGCACCAGTTCTACACGGCGGCCCTCTCGGTGCCGGTGGCCCTGTCGGTGGGCGTGGCGTTCGCCGTGGCGCGCCGGCGAGGCGTGCGCTGGGCGCAGATCTCGCTGATCGGGGTCGCAGCGGCCACCGCATTAAGCATCTCGTTCATCTACGGCGGCTACTCCATCGCCTTCGCCGTGGCCCAGCTCGTCACGGCCGTCATCGCTGTCGCGCTCATCGTCTGGGGGCGCGGGCGCATCGTCCGCGGTGCCACGTCTCTCGTGGCCGGAATCGCCATGCTCCTCACGCCCCTCGCCTGGTCGGTCGTCACGATCTCGCACCCGAGCTCGATCAACCCGGTCGCGGGCGGCGTCGCGGACATGGGCGGCGGCGGCGGCCAAGGGGGTCCCGGTGGCTTCGCCGGCGGTCAGGGCGGGCCCGGCGGCTTCACCGGCCCGCGGGGCGGCCAGGCGGGCCCGGGCGGTGCGCAGGGCGGGACTCCCCCGCAAGCGGGCTCCGGTCGGGGCGGCTTCACGGGCGGACAGACAGGCCCCGGCGGCGGTGCGGGCGGTGACACGGCGTCGTCGAGCCTGCTCTCCTACCTCGAGCAGAATCGCGGCACCGCGAAGTACCTCGTGGCGGTGTTCGGTGCGCAGAGCGCGGCGAGCCTCATCACGGCCACCGACGGCGAGTCGGTACTGCCCATCGGCGGATTCAACGGCACCGACCCCGCGCCGACCTTCGCCGCCTTCACCGAGATGGTCGCAAGCGGCGAGCTGAAGTACGTGATGGTGTCCGGCCAGGGCGGCTTCGGCGGCGGATTCGGAGGCGGCTCCCAGTCGGGCGAGGCCGCGCAGATCCGCTCGTGGGTCGAGCAGAACTGCACGCAGGTGACGGATGCGGGCACCTCCGGCCTCTACGCGTGCACCCCGTAGCATCCGCGCAGACGGCGGGGCCGGTCGCACACGCGACCGGCCCCGCCGTTCGTTCAGACCGCTCAGCGGTCGTCGGTGAGGTCGTCCTTGACGTCCTCGACACCGTTCTTCATGTCGGCCGACGCCTGGTCGACCTTGCCCTTGACTCGCGTGGAGTCATCGCCCGTGACCTTGCCCCAGGCCTCCTCGGCCTGACCCTTCAGGTGCTGAGCATCGTTCTCGATACGGTCGCCTTCACCCATTGGAACGCTCCTTCCCGCGGTGGGTCTCACCGCCCTCACGCTGTGCGCATCCTGGTCGGCGCGCAGCATCCAGTGAACCCGGCGTCCCCGGACAGGTCACGGGGATTGCCACCGGAGCACGCGGCGGGTACCCTCTGGCGCCTGGCGCCGAGACCGCCGCGCGGTCCCGAGGCTCAGCGCTCGCGCTCCTGCTGCTCCGCCTTCTGCGCGTCCTCGACCGCGAACCGGGCCTCCTCGAGGAGGAACTGCGCACGCCGCACGCGACGCTGAGCCAAGGTCGCCGCGGGCTCCAGGTGCGGGCCGCGACTCTCCGCCTCCTCGGTGGCGGTGATGATGTAGCTGCTGGACAGGAGGATCACCTGCGCCGACAGGTTGAACCAGAGCAGCAGCGCGACGAGCGATGCGAACGAGGCGAGGAGCGGGTTCGAGGATGCACCGCGCACGAACAGACCCGACAAGACCTGCAGGACGGTCAGCCCGATTCCTCCCAGAGCCGCGCCGACCCAGAGGTCGCGCGCCCGCGACCTGACTCCGGAGAGCAGGCGGAACACGAGCGCGATCGCCACCGTGTCGATGACGAACACGATGACCACGCCGAACGTCTGCGTGCCGACGACGGCCGGCCAGTCGTTCGGCGAGACGCCGAACCATCCGAGGACGGCTGCGATGCCCGCGGAGCCGAGGAAGGTCGCGGCGGCGGCGGCGAGGAGGAGCACGCCGAAGGCGAGGCCGACCAGCACGTTCCGGAGGATGACAGAGAGCCAGAGCGTATCGTCGACGAACTCGTCGGCGAGCACGCGCAGCGCCGTGCGCAGGCTCGTGATCGCACCGATCGCCGCACCGATCAGAGCGATGAGCGACACGATCCCCACCACGGTGAATCCGGCGGGCGCCTGGATCTTGTTGACGTCGACCACGTTGGCGATGCCCGGGATCACCGCCTCGAGAGCCTTCGTCAGAGCGTGCATGGCACTCGGGTTGTTCCCGAGCCAGATCGCGGCGAGCGAGAAGCCGAGGAGCACGCCGGCGAAGACGCTGAACAGCGCCCGGTACGTGACGCTGTCGGCGAGCATCGGACCGCGGTGCTCGGTGTAGAGCAGGACGGCCCGCACGACCCGGAATCGGAGGGCCCACGCCACCGCCGTGCGCTGCAGGGCCACGAACCCGCCCGGCCTCTTCTTCGCCCGGGCATCCCCCGCGCGACTCTGCTCGTCCACGTGCTTGCCGTCCACCACATGCTCGCTGTCCACCACGGGTGCCACGATAATCGCGCAGCTCTCCGGTGCAGTGGGGCTCGACAGCCCGCGCCCGGGCGGCTATTGAGAGCGTTCGGGAGCGCGCATGCCTGCACGTGGAGGATGTCACCACCCGCGCGATCATCCACCGCGGCGCCATGGGGACGAGCCGCCCGCTCGTCTCGTGCGTCTCAGAGGGCGACGTGGAATTTGGGTCCGGCGCCGGCACCGGCGGGCCGTGCGCCGGCGAGGATCCCGGGGAGCTCGTCGAGCGTGACCGTGGCGGCGATCAGGGGACGGGGGTCGACAGCGCCCGACGCATACGCCTCGATCGTCCCGGCGAGCCCGGGAGAGCCGCTGAGCACGCCCACCGCCGTGACATCCCGGAGCACGATCTCGCGGGTGTCGATGACACTCGGCACGCCGGCGAGGCCGATGTAGACGACCCGCCTCCCGGGTTCGACCAGCTCCAGCGCGCGACCGGGCAGGTGGGATGCGTTGGACGCGTCGATCACGGCATCCCACGGCAGATCCGGAAGCTCGTCCTGCCCCCACACGCCCGCGAACCCCAGCGAGCGGGCGAAGGCGAGCGAGCGCTCGCCGCGACCCAGGAGATGCACCTCGGCGCCGGCGGCCTGGGCGAACAGGGCGGACAGCAGCCCGATGGTGCCCGGGCCGAGAACCAGGCACCGATCACCGAGATGGATGTCGGCGCCCTGAGCGGCCCGGAACGCGTTGCCGCCCGGCTCGACCATCGCTCCCGCCGCATCGTCCACCGAGCCGGGAAGCCGGTGCAGGGAGGTCGCGGGGACGGCCACCTGCTCGGCGAGCGCACCGTGCCAACCTCCCCGGATGCCCACCTCGTGACGGAACTCGCACACGTGCTGATAGCCCCGGAGACAGCGGCGGCAGACGCCGCATCCCAGCATCGTGTCGCCCGTGACCCGCACGCCGACCCACGTCTCCTCGACGCCCGCGCCGACGGCGGCGACCGTGCCCATCCATTCGTGCCCGATGCGGATCGGATACGCCGCGTGGCCGCTGTGCAGGTAGGCCATCCCGCCCGTGAGAAACTCGACGTCGGTACCGCAGATGCCCGCGCGCTGCACATCGACCACGACCTGGCCGGCGGCGGGCTCGGGCCGTGCGACGTCCTGCACCTCCGCACGGTTCGGGCCGGTGATGACGAGGGCCCTCATCGCCGCCCGAACCCGCCCTCGATCAGCCGCCTGCCGTCACGGATGGATCCGTCGACGTCGATGCGATGCAGCCCGTCGGTGCCCGCGACGCCGGTGTCAGTGGGATTCACGGGTGACCTGTGATCCGCTGGAGCCGACGAGGAAGTCCAGGTCGGCGCCCCGGTCGGCTTGGAGGACGTGGTCGACGTAGAGGCGCTCCCATCCGCGCCGCGGTGTCGCGTATCCGTCGAGGGTCGCCTGGTTCGGGGTCCTGGCGGCGAGTTCGTCGGCGGGCACGTCCAGATCGAGCCTCCCGGCGCGCACGTCGAGGCTGATCCAGTCCCCGGTCTGCACGAGTGCGAGCGGGCCGCCGGCGGCGGCCTCCGGGGTGACATGCAGCACCACGGTGCCGTACGCGGTGCCCGACATGCGTCCGTCGCAGATGCGCACCATGTCCCGCACGCCCTTCTCGAGGAGCTTGGTGGGCAGCGGCATGTTGGACACCTCGGGCATGCCGGGGTATCCCTTGGGACCGCATCCGCGCAGGACCATCACGCTGTTCTCGTCGATGTCGAGGTCCGGGTCGTCGACGCGGGCGTGGAAGTCCTCGATGGAGTCGAACACCACCGCGCGTCCGCGATGCTTGAGCAGGTGCGGCGAGGCGGCGGCCGGCTTGACCAACGCGCCGCCGGGGGCCAGCGACCCGCGCAGCACCGTGATCCCCGCATGCGGCTGCAGCGGGTTGTCACGCGGAGTGATCACGTCGGGGTCCCAGATCTGCGCGTCGTCGAGGTAGTCGACCAGCGGGCGGCCGGTGATCGTCAGCGCGTCCGGGTCGAGCAGGTCGCGCACCTCCCGCATCACGGCCAGGAACCCGCCCGCGCGGTACAGGTCGTCCATCAGGTAGCGCCCGGCAGGCTGCAGGTTCACCAGCAACGGCACCTGTGCCCCGATGCGGTCGAAATCGTCGACCGTCAGCTCGATCCCGAGTCGTCCGGCGATCGCGAGCAGGTGCACCACCGCGTTCGTGGAGCCCCCGATCGCGGCCAGCGCGACGATCGCGTTGTGGAAGCTTCCCTTCGTGAGGAAGGTGGACGGACGCCGATCCTCCGCGACGAGCCGGACCGCCAGCATCCCCGTCTCGTGGGCTGCTTCCAGCAGTCGCGCATCCGGTGCCGGCGTGCCGGCCAGCCCCGGCAGCACCGTGCCCAGCGCCTCGGCGACGAGGGCCATCGTGGACGCGGTGCCCATCGTGTTGCAGTGCCCCTTCGAGCGGATCATCGACGACTCGCTCCTGAGGAACGCCGCCTCGCTGAGCGTGCCTGCACGCACCTCTTCGCTCAGGCGCCACACATCCGTCCCGCAGCCCAGCGCCTCATTGCGGAAATGCCCGGTCAGCATCGGGCCGCCCGGCACCACCACCGCGGGCAGGTCGACGGATGAGGCGGCCATCAGCAGAGACGGGATCGTCTTGTCGCATCCGCCGAGCAGCACCACGCCGTCGATCGGGTTCGCGCGGAGCATCTCCTCCGTCGCCATCGCCGCCATGTTGCGCCACAGCATGGCGGTCGGACGCACCTGCGTCTCCCCCAGTGACACCACCGGGAGCTCGAGCGGGATGCCTCCCGCCTCGTAGATCCCGTTCTTCACCGACTGCGCCACCTCCGTCAGGTGCGCGTTGCACGGCGTCAGATCCGACGCCGTGTTCGCGATCGCGATCTGCGGCCGTCCCTCGAACGCGCTCGACGGCACGCCCCGCCGCATCCACGCCCGATGGATGTATGCATTCCGGTCATCACCCGAATACCACTCAGAACTGCGCAACGAAGACATGCATTCACCAAAGCGTGAGCGAGCCCGTCTGGCAAGGGGCGATCTGGGCGAGGATGGAGTCATGGTCAGCATTCCGACGATCTCGCTGAACGATGCCACGTGGTTCCCGGAACTGGGGCTGGGCACCTATGGCCTGCGCGGCGATCACGGCATCGCCGCGATGGTCTCGGCGGTCGAATCGGGCTACCGTCTGCTCGACACGGCCGTCAACTACGAGAACGAAGCCGAGGTCGGCGAGGCCGTGCGCCGCTGCGGACTCGACCGCGACGAGCTCCTGGTGACCTCCAAGATCCCCGGACGCGATCATGGCTTCCAGAAGGCGATCGCGAGCATCGAGCGGTCGCTGAAGACGCTCCGCCTCGAGCGCATCGACCTGCAGCTCATCCACTGGCCCAACCCCGGCGTCGGCAGATGGCTGGACACGTGGCGGGGCATGATCGAGGCGCGCGAGCGCGGACTCGTGCGCTCGATCGGCGTATCGAACTTCACCGAGCAGATGCTCACGACGCTCATCGACGAGACCGGCGTGACGCCGGCCGTCAATCAGGTGGAGTTGCACCCGTACTTCCCGCAGGGCCCACTGCGCGCCTTCCACCGCGAGCACGGCATCCGCACCGAGAGCTGGAGCCCGCTCGCGCGTCGGACGGAGTTGGCCTCCGAGGCCGTCGTCGAGCAGATCGCCTCCGGGCACGGCGTCACCCCGACGCAGGCGGTGCTGCGGTGGCACGTCCAGATCGGGTCGACCCCGATCCCGAAGTCGGCGTCGCCGCAACGACAGATCGAGAACGCCGACGTGTTCGGGTTCGCGTTGACGCCGGAGGAGGTCGACGCGCTCACCGCGCTCGAGCGCGGACGCCTGTGGAACGGCGACCCGAACCACCACGAGGAGATGTAGCCGGCGGCGGGCGGCTCGTCAGACCCGGCGATCGCGTTCGATCTCGAACACGGCGGCCTGCGTGCGGTGCTCGAATCCCAGCTTCGACAGCAGGGACGACACGTAGTTCTTCACGGTCTTCTCCGCCAGGCCGAGATGCTCGCCGATCTGACGGTTCGTGAGCCCGTCGGCGATGAGCGCCAGGATCTGACGCTCACGGAGACTGAGCGATCCGAAGCGCGGATCCTCGTCGGGAGCCGCCCGCAGCAGCTGCGTCGCCTGCCGCTCCGCCGCCGGATGCAGCAGGCGCTTTCCGGATGCCACGGCTCGCACGGCCTGGGTGAGCTCATCGCCGCGAACGGCCTTGAGGAGGTAACCGGACGCGTCCGCGAGGACCGCCGCGAACACCGCCTCGTCGTCGTCGTACGCCGTGAGGATCAGGCAGCGGACGGACGGGAACTCCTGGCGGATCTGACGGCACACGTCGATGCCGCTCCCGTCGGGCAGGTGCACGTCGAGGATGGCGACGTCGGGAGTCGTCGCGGTGATCCGGGTCATCGCATCCCGGCACGTCGCGGCCTCGCCGACGACCGTCATGTCCGCCTGACCGTCGAGCAGCTCCGAGATGCCGCGTCGCACGATCTCATGATCGTCCACCAGGAACACCGTGATCATGGGAGGACCTTACCGGTCCTCGGGGACCGCTCACCCGATTCGCTGTTCACTCGCCCGTGATCACCCTTCCGACGCCCTCCCCCCATCGGCGTGCACGCTCCAGTTCGCCCTCCACGAGCGGACCCTCATAGCCCTCGACGAGGAAGCTCTGCGGCTCGAGCACGCGAAAGCCTCGCTTCCTGGCATAGCGCGTCGCACTGTGCGAGGCCGCGCCGGGCATGAGCGGCATGTCGACCTTCGTGTCGAAGGCCACGAAGACGACGGGATGCTCCGGGTCGGGCAGAGCTTGCATCCATTCCCGGATGCCGATCGGGACGTCGCCCTCGGCGGCGCCCCGGCCGGCCGCCTCTCTCCGGGTGGAGAGCCGTGACATCGAGAACGCGTGCGTCGGCCCGCCCACCACGAGCGCGGCCACGTCCGCGGAAAGCTCGCGAGGCGCTTCCGCGACATCCTCGACGGTGACCTCGGCGACACCGGACATCCCGTCCGCGACCGCCTCGGCGATCTGCTTCGTGTTGCCGAACATCGACTCGAACACCAGCCGGATCCTCATGGCGTGTCCTCGGATGCGCCGACGGCACGCCGCTCATGCACGATGAGCACCGGGCAGTGCGCGTGTTCGGCGCACGCGGCACTCACGGATCCGAGCAGGAGTCCCGCGAAGCCGCCGTGTCCCCTGCTGCCGAGGACGAGCATCGCACTGTCGGCACTGAGATCGATCAGCGTGCGCGACGGCGGGCCGGCGATGACGTGACGGGTCAGCTCGGGGGGATCGTCGGCGAACGCTTCCGCGATCGCCTGGTCGAGGATGTCCGCCGCGTCTTGCTGCGGCGACCAGTCCGTCGCGAACTCGAACTCGGTGAAGGCCGGGTAATACCACGTGGTCACGGCCTCGAGGGGGGCGTCGAACGCCTCCGCCATCCGTGCGGCGTACCGCAGTGCGTGGATCGAGGACGCAGACCCGTCCACGCCGACGAGGATCCGGTCGGAGTCGGTGAGCTCTTCCATGCGCCCACCCTCACGCCGACGGCGACCGATGGACGGGACGAAAGTCACATCGGCCGCGATGCGCATCCGTCGACGGGACTTTCGTCCCGCGACCACGCAACAGCGCGCCGTTGACTGATCCGAGGCTTCGGCAGGAACGACAGGAAGGACGCCCGGATGTCTGCATCCGCGTATTCAGCCGATTCCCGCGGTCAAGAGGTGGAGACGCTGGGTGTCGAGGAGTGCTGGCGACTCCTGCGCCTGGCGACGATCGGCCGCCTCGCCGTCTCCGGTCTGGATGGCGGCCTCGACATCGTCCCCCTCAACTACCTCACCTACGAGCGCTGCGTCTACTTCCGCACCGCTCCCGGCAGCAAGCTCGGAAAGCTTCAGGCGCACCCCGAGGTCGCCTTCGAGATCGACGGACAGGACGACCGGCGCCGCTGGAGCGTGGTCGTCCACGGCACCGCGCACCTCGTGCTGGACCCCGCCGAGATCGAGCGGTCCGGCATCGACTGGCTCATCTCCTGGAATCCGACGGCGAAGTCGCACTTCGTCCGCATCGACCCGGATGCCGTCACCGGCCGCCGCTTCCCCAAGCACTACCACGCCTCGTCTCTCGCCGAGCCGATGACGCCGGCCGCGGATGCGGCGCCGGACGACGACGCGCGCGAGTTCACTTCGCACGACGGCGTCCTCCCGAAGCCCTGGCCCATTCCGCATCGCACGCCGACGACGCCGGGCGACTGATGGACGAGTCGGCCGCGGCATCGCCCCCGCGCTCGGCGACGGGGCGGATGGCGGCGTGGGTCACCGACGCGGCTGCGGGATCCCTGACGCTCGGCGCGCGCCCGGTACCGGTGCCCCGAGCCGACGAGGTCCTCGTGCGCGTCGAGGCATGCGGCGTGTGCCGCACCGATCTCCACGTCATCGACCAGGAGCTTCCGGTGCACCGGCCGGGCGTCATCCCCGGTCATCAGGTCGTCGGCATCGTCGTCGATGCCGGTGCGCGCGTCTCGCAGCTGGCGCGCGGCGACCGCGTGGGGATCGCATGGCTGCGACGCACGTGCGGCTCGTGCCGCTGGTGCCGTGAGGGCCGGGAGAACCTGTGCCCGTCCTCGTCGTACACCGGCTGGGATGCCGACGGCGGCTTCGCGCAGTTCACGACCGTGCCGGAGGCCTTCGCCTACGCCCTGCCCGCCGACGCGGACGCGGCCCGCACCGCGCCGCTGCTGTGCGCCGGCATCATCGGGTACCGGGCGCTCTCCCGCACCGGGCTCCCGCCCGGCGGTCGTCTGGGCATCTACGGCTTCGGTTCGAGTGCGCACATCACGGCGCAGCTCGCCCGGGCGGCCGGGGCGCAGATCTACGCGATGTCGCGGGCTGAGCAGGACCGCACGCTGGCGCGGCAGCTCGGCGCGGTCTTCGTCGGGGATGCGACGGCCGAGCCGCCCGATCCGCTCGATGCGGCGATCGTCTTCGCGCCGGCGGGCGAGCTCGTCCCCGTGGCGCTGCGAGCGGTCACCCGGGGAGGAACCGTCGTGCTGGCCGGCATCCACATGTCCGACATTCCGGCGATGGACTACACGGAGGAGCTCTTCTACGAGCGCGACCTGCGCACCGTGACGGCGAACACGCGCGCGGACGGGGCCGCACTGCTGCGCCTCGCCCGCAACCTCGACGTCGGCCCGACGGTCACCGGGTACTCGTTCGCGCGGGCCGGGGAGGCCGTCTCCGCGCTGCGCGACGGGCGCGCATCCGGCTCGCTCGTCATCGTCATGTGATGCGACTCATTCGACCCACGACGGCTGCCGGTCCCCCGCGCGCGGGCGCGTGATCAGGATCGGCGCATTCGCGTTGAACAGCACATCCAGTGCGATGTCACCCGGGCCCCCGCTCCGGCGGTCGGATTGCGCCAGTCCGGGATCGATCACGAGCAGGGTCGCCGCCTGGGCCGCGTCGAGAAGCGCCGTCGCGGTATCGGCCGTCCGCGCTCGCGTACGCACCGTGAGCTGCGGCCATCCGTCGTGGATGACGCGCTCCGCGACCTTGACGGCGTCATCATCGCTATCAGAGCCGCCGCGACGTCCTGCGGATGAGATCACCTGGACGGCCTCGCCCCGTCGCGCAGCCTCCGTGGCAGCCATCGCGGCCGACGCCGCGGCGGTCTCGGCACCGTCGACGCCCAGAACGACGCCCGAGCGGAACCGGAGATCGACATCCGGGATCACGACGACCGGACACGGCGCCAAGGCCACGATCCGCACCCCGGTGAATCCGAACACACGTCCGTGCGCGAAGCCCGTCTTGCCCGTGCCGATGACGAGTACATCGTCGGGCCCGGCGAACGCCGCCAGCGTCTCGGGAACCTCGCCGGTCAGATGGACCGCCTCCGACGGTTCGCGACCCGGAGGGCGATCGTCCGTCCCCCGATCGTCGGCGAGGACGTGCACGGCGACGCACTGCACGCCTTCCGCGTCGGCGCGCGTACGCGCCCATTCCCATGCGAGCCGGGCGGGGTGGGAATCGTCGAAGGCCACCACATATCGCCGCACCATGGGACTCCCCCCGATCCACTTCGCCGTCCGGAACATCATCGTGCGCGACGCCGGGCCGCCCTCGCAGGGCCGAAAGTCCCGTCGACCGCGACGACGTCGAAGCCGCACCCGCGTCACGCGTCCGGACAGGACCTTCGTCCCGAACCGAGAGTCTGAGGCCTCCTACGGTGGCGACGAAAGAGGAGGCCAATATGGTCATCGTCGCCAGCGCGCCGGGAATCTACCTCGGCTGGGGCCCATACACCATCCAGCTCGGCAATCTCATCGTCATCGTGACCATGCTCCTGCTGTTCGCCCTGGCGCTGCTGCTGCCCTTCCCGAAGCCGAGGCGCCGGCGATGAGCGCGCGGCAGTCTCAGTCCGAGCGGTCGCCGGAGCGCGGCGTATGGCCGTCGGAACCGCCCGCTCAGCCGGAGGACGAGATCTACACGTGGACCGGGCGCGCGCGCCGCTGGCTTCTGAAGCGTCTCCCCCCGGACAAGCTGCTCCCCCAGGACCAGCCGAGCTACGTCGCGTCGTGGATCTACGTCTTCGGGATGGCGTCGCTGACGTCCCTGGCGGTCGTGATCATCTCCGGATTCGTACTCGCCCTCAATGGACCGGCCTGGTACCACCTGTCGAGCCTCGGGAGATTCACCAACAGCACGCATCTGTGGAGCGTCGAGCTGTTCTTCCTCTTCATGGTCGTGCACCTCTGGGGCAAGTACTGGATGGCGGCCTGGCGCGGCGGCCGGGTGCTCACCTGGATCACCGGTGTGATCGCGTTCGCGGTCTCGATCGCCGCGGCGTTCACCGGCTACCTCCTGCAGACGAACTTCGACTCCCAGTGGATCGCCTTCGAGGCCAAGGACGCCCTCAACGCCGTCGGCATCGGCGCGTGGTTCAATGTGGCCGACCTCGGGCAGATGTTCACGTGGCACATCGTGCTGCTGCCGCTCGGCGTGGGCGCCGTCGTCGCGCTCCACGTGCTGCTCGTGCGCATGCACGGCGTCGTGCCCCCCATCGATGCGAAGGAGACCGACGACCAGCTCGTCCATCCCGGCAACGAGTCGGAGGTGTCACGATGAACAGCACTCCGAGCATGACGTGGCGCGCACGGGGCGATCTGTTCAGCAAGCCGTGGCGCGGCCGCGTCCGCGACTACGACCTCTTCAAGGAGGTCACGATCGGATTCCTCGTCGTGGCCACGCTGACCCTGGTGCTCGCGGCGGTCTTCGGATCACCCGATGAACCGGGTGTCACCTTCGCCTCCTGGTCTGCGCACGACCCCGTGGACTTCGCCACGACGGCGACCGCGGAGCTCGCCGGCACCAGTGACACCGCGCAGTACGGGCCGCCGTACAACAGCACGGCGGATGCCACCCAGACCCTCGGTCCGCTCGACCTGCAGAGCCTGTCGGGGGTGCGCATCCCGATCGACACGGCGAACGCGTTCGTGATCGCCCCGCTCAAGACGCTCGTCCCCGTCCCGCCGGAGGTCGCGCAATGGACGGACGCGACGAACGCGCAGAAGACGGCCTGGACCGACGCCTACACGAAAGCGCTCGCCGCCGACAAGGGATCGACGCTGCCCGATCCGGCGGCGGGCGATTACGGTCCGGTTCCCGGGCTGATCACCGCGCTCACCGGGATGGCGCGCAGCGGCGCTCTCGACGGCGCGCTGTCGAGCCAGAGCGGCTTCTACGAGCTGAACTACACGCCGGCGATCCTGTTCCTCGGCGACGGGCAGTACTTCCAGAACCTGGCGGCCGAGCAGCACCTCACGGGAGACCAGTGGGGGATGATGAACGAGACCGGCAACACGCCCGGGCAATCCTGGCTGTGGCTGTTCTCGCTGTTCTATCAGGTGCCGCCCTTCTCGTCGGCCGACAACGCCGATCTGGTCGTCGTCCTGATCATGGGCGTGCTCACCGTCCTCCTGGCGCTCCTGCCCTTCATCCCGGGTCTGCGCACGTTCCCGCGATGGATCCCGCTGCACAAGCTCGTCTGGCGCGACTACTACCGCGCCGCGGGCGGTGCGCGGACGGAGCAGCACGCGACGAGCCCGGATCGACGCGAGCAGAGCGTGCTCGGATCGCCGGATGCGGATCTGCCCGCGCGGACTGCTCCCTGACGTCGGCGCCGGTCGCGTCCGCCTCGAGCGGATGCGACCGGCGTCAGTAGCCGCTGGGCGCCGTCTCGAACTCGTTCTCCTCGGGCGCCGTCTCGTGGTGGAGCGGCCGGAGCGCTCGGGTCTGCTCGACCCAGATGAGCGCGTCGTACCGCCGACCCATGACCGTCGGTACGTAGTTCCCCTCTTCGCGAGCAGGGTCGTAGACCACGCCGATCGCCCGATGTCCCGCGCGCGCCGAGAGCCACGGCGCCTCGCCGGCGCCCGTCCCACCGCCGAAGTCGAGCACGGCGGCCCCGTCGAATGCATGGTGCAGCACGTCCTCGTGACTGCCGGGGCGGGCGGCGGGGACGGGCATCCGCTCTTCGACGGCTCCCCATTCCTGCGCGGCCGTGACCTCCCCGGCATACGACGCCATCCCGACGAGCAGCACGTGGTCGGCGCCATACCTCTCACGCAGCAGCTGCCCGACGTTGAGCAGTCCGGCATGGCGCATGGATGTCGCGCGCGCATCTCCGACGTGCGTGTTGTGCGCCCAGATGGCGGCCTTGGCGCGCGGGCCCAGATGCTCCGTGAGCCGGTCGGCAGTGTCGACCATATGGATGTCGCGGATGTTCCATGACCCCCGGTCGGTGCGCACCATCGCCCGGTAGTACTGCTCGGCATCCGCCGCGACGATGGCGTTCTGGAGCGCGTCGAACGCGTCGTCGCCGTCCGCGGCCGCGCGCCGGCGCACCTCGACGAGGAGGTCGACGACATCGTCCTCGCACGAGAGCGGGACGAGCCGTGTCTCCCACGCGTAGCGCTGCGGGTCCTCGTCGAACGGCGCGAAGCAGCGCCATGCCTTCATGGCGACCGGCAGTGCGTCCGGCTGGCGCTCGGCCAGCCAGGAGATCGTCCGCGCCAGCGAGTCCCACAGGGAGTACACGTCGAGCCCATAGAATCCGACCCGCTCGCTCTCGGGTCGACCGAGGTTGTGCGCGCGCAGCCAGTCGAGGAAGTCCGCGACCTCGGCGTTCGCCCACATCCACGTCGGCCACCGGCTGAATCCCGCGAGAACCTCGCGCGCGTCCATCGCCGGGCCGGCGAGACCGCGGACCCAGCGGTCGATCCGCCAGCAGTCGGGCCAGTCGCCCTCCACCCCGATCCACGTGACGCCGGCTTCCTCGATCAGCCGCCGGGTCAGCAGCGCTCGCAGCGTGTAGAACTCGTGCGTGCCGTGCGACGCCTCGCCGATCGCGATGATCCTCCGGGATCGCGCACGCTCGACGATCGCGTCGAACGATCCGGCCCCGGTCAACGGCACCGCCAGCCGGCGGACGTCCGAGAGGATGTCCGACGTGCCGCTCATGATCCCACCCGTGCGGCGTCGAGGTGTGCGGCGACCTCGGCATCGGTCGTCGGGTCGAAGTTCCGGTAGTACTCACCGACGGCACGGAAGTCCGCGGGCGGCCTCAGGCAGATCACCCGGTCGGCTCCCTCGACCTGATGCATCGCGTCGCGTGCGCCGACAGGGGCGGCGACGATCACCCGGGCCGCGCCGAAGCGCCGGGCGACCGCGCACGCCGCCGAGGCGGTGGCGCCGGTCGCTATGCCGTCGTCGACGATCAGCGCGGTCTTGCCGCTCAGGTCCAGACGCGGTCGAGATCCGCGCAGACTCGCCACACGGGCCTCCAGCGTCTGGCGCTCGCGGCGCTCCACGGCCTCGAGCTGGGCCGTGGTGACACCCAGCCGGCGGATGAGGTCGGCATCCACGATCCGGACGCCGTCCTCCCCGATCGCCCCCATCGCGACCTCGGGATGGTAGGGCAGGCCGAGTTTGCGCACCACGATCACGTCGAGCGGCAGCCCGAGACACGAGGCCACCTCGGCCGCGACGGGGACGCCCCCGCGCGGCAGCCCGAGCACGACCGACGCTCTGATCCCCTCGTCGACCAGGTAGCGCCCGAGCCGCTGCCCGGCGTCTTTGCGATCCGAGAACATCTGATGCTCCTCCCCCTCCTGCGCCTGCAGAGCCTGCACTCACAGCGGCGTCGAGGCCGCGGGATGCGCGCGCGTGCCGACCCGGTCGGGCTGGGCGCAGAGCACGATGAGGATGATGAGTCCTGCGACGGGGAGCAGGAGCCAGAACAGGTTCGCCCACGAGCGATCCGCGGAGCGCAGTCGGCGCACGGTCACGGCCAACGTCGGCACGAGGACGGCGATGGCCCAGAGACCCGTGAGGTTCGGTCCCACGGGGAATGTCGAGTGCACGGACACGTTCCAGACGCTGAGCGTGCTCAGCGCGGCGTTCACGAGTGCGGTGAAGAGGATCCACCACCAGAACTCCGCGCGTGACGCCGTGCCGGTGAAGTCCGCGTACTTGCGGAACACCGTCGAGATCGATTGCGGAAATGTCATGACAGGATCCTCGCGCCGCCACGCCGACGGGATCGGGCCTAAGGTCCCTCGGGCTTGCGTCGAGCGCGACGCATCCCGACCGGCGCGCAATGCCGGCCGCGTGGCGGGGAGGCGCCCTCCGCCGAGAGCGCCTCCCCTGACTGCGACGGCCTGGGCAGTGCATCGACGCAGCTGATCGATCACTCCGTCCGAATCGGCCGTCCGGGGGCTGCCCGTGGCACAACGGTAACTCGCGCCCGCCTGCCCCCTCGGGACATAGGTCCCGCGACGCAGAGCGAGTGCGCCGATCGTTCGACCCGGCGACGGGACCTAGGACCCTGTCCCACCGCTTCGCGCAGACCAGGGTGGTGGTGTGCATCCACGCACCGCATGGAAGGAGAGCCCGATGGCCACCGCAACTGATCGCGACCTCGACGTGCAGACCCTGGTCCGCGCCGAGCTCATGTGGACCCCGGACGTCGACGCCGCCGGCATCGGGGTCGAGGTGAAGGACGGCGCTGTCACGCTCTCGGGTGACGTCGACACCCTCGCCGAGAAGCTCGCGGCCGAGAAGGCCGCATTCCGGGTGAGAGGAGTCCGCGCACTCGTGAACGGCCTCGAGGTGAGGCCGAAGACCTCGTGGTGGGTCGGAGAGACCGACGTCGCGCAGGAGGTCGACCACGCGCTGCGCGCGGCCAGCAATGTGCCGGAGACCGTCAAAGCCACGATCGCCGGCCACGCGGTGACCCTGATCGGCGAGGTGTCGCGGGAGTTCCAGCGGCGCGCGGCCGAGCATGCGGTGCGCAACCTGCGTGGCGTGTTCTCCCTGACCAATCTGATCACGCTCGCCGAGCGGCCCTCGGCACCGGATACCGAGAAGCGCATCCGCGAGGCCATCGCCCGCAACGCCCAGCTTGATGCGGACAGCATCCACGTCGCCGTCGACGGCAACGTCGTGAGGCTGACCGGCACGGTGAAGTCCTGGGCGGAGCGCCACCAGGCGGCAGAGGCGGCATGGGCTTCACCGCACGTCACCGAGGTGCGGAATGACATCTACATCGTCGCCTGAACCGTCTCAGCCGTCGCTGTCGCCCGGCACGGGCGGGACCGACTGCGCGCCTTGTCCGGTGAGGATCGTCGCGAGCTCCGCGCCCCAGCGGCGCGCCCGGTCGAGTTCACCCTCCACGAGCGGACCCCGGTAGCCCTGGACGTAGAAGCTCTTCGGCTCCAGGACGTGGAACCCCCGCCGGCGTGCGAGACGCGTCGCACTGCGGGATGCGGCGCCCGGGACGAGGGCCATGTCGGTCCGGGTGTCGAACGCCGCGAAGAAGAACGGTCGCGGATGCTCCGGCAGGGATTGCATCCATTCGCGGATTCCGAGCGGCGCGTCCTCGGGCGAGCCGCCGTGGCGAGCCGCATTCTCGCGTGTCGAGGGCCGCGACAGGGAGAAGACGTGCGTCGGTCCGCCCAGGATCAGCGCATCGAGATCCGCGGGGAGCGTGGTCGGCGCATCTCCGACATCATGGATCTCCACCTCGGTCGAGGCCGCCAGGCCGGCGGCGACGGCCTGCGCGATCTGCTTCGTGTTGCCGAACATCGTCTCGAACACGACGAGAACTCTCATGGCTCACCCGGCTCTTCCGTCAGTGTGTGCGACCGTCCGGGTCATCGTCCGCTGTGTGCGAGCTCGTCACGGCGTCGGATGTACTCGTCGTGGTCGATCTCGCCGCGCGCGTAGCGCTGGTCGAGGATGTCACGGGCCGGCGGTGCCGCCTCCGCTCCGACGGTCGGCCGCGCGCCGCCGCTCCTCGTGAGAAGACCGGCGATCGCGACGGCGGCAGCGATGATCAGGAGAGCCGTCACGATCCAGACCACCCACCACACCGGGTCGGTGCCTGTCATCATCCATCCGTACATCAGGTGCTCCTTCGACACGTCTTCATCTGTCAGGATGCCTTCCGGCGCCGCCACCCGATCAGGCCTTTGGTCCCGCGTCGTCGTCTCTCGACCGGGTTCACCCGCTGCCCGTGCTCGTCGTGCACGGCAACAGGTCGCTTTCGGAGTGACCTCCGCGCCTGCGGATCGGCGCGTACCGCCCGGCCCGTCCCGCGAGCTCGATCACCTCTCGGCGTCGGTACCAGGCTCCGGCGTATCGATCAGCCGCGTGTCCCTGGCGCCCTCCCGCAGGCCGGCTTCCATGGATGCGATGTCCCGCAGCGTCAGGAGCGGGTCCGTGTCGGACAGGCGCGAGCGCTCCGCCTCTCGCGCGCGCTGCGTCTGCTCCTTCACGACCGGGGCGGCGAGATCTGCGAGCTGGTCGGCGTCCAGCTCGTCCGCAGCGGCGAGCCCGGGCGCGAGGGGGAGGATCTGGGACGGTACGACCGAGTGCAGGATGACGTTGGCCTCGAGCATGCTGGCCAACGGCTCCGCGGCCGCGATGGCGAGCATCGCCCCGGCCTCCTGGACCACCGGCGCGACGTGCCTGATGAGCGCTTCGGCGTAGACGCGCAACCGCGTCATAGCCTCCTCCGAGAGGTGCGCGCCCGGAGCGGCTCGCTCATCCTCGGACTCGGTCTCTCGCTCGATGCCGGGAGGCGCGGGCGGGTCCTCGAGGTCGATGCTCCGCGCAGGATGCGCCGTCACGTCGATCAGTCGGGCCGAATCCTCGGAGGCGGCGAGGACGAACACGCGGGATGTCAGCGAGAGGGCCGCATCGACGAGCGGAGCGACGTCGAATCGATCGGATACCGTGACGCCCGGCGCGGCATCGGTGGTGAGGGGGAACACGTCGCACTCCTCAGGCGTCACGAAGATGCCGACGGAGCGGGGCCGGTGACCGAGCGGCGCAACGGCGAGACGCAACGAGGATGCCGCCCCCTCGAGCCGATCACGAACGCCGCCGATCACGCGCTCGGATGCCGCGGCATCCGTCAGTGCGCGTGCGACAAGCCGGATCTGGACCTCGGCCGCAGCGCTCGGGCGGTCCGATCCCAGCCACGCGTCCGCATCGCCGTAGACCGTGACGCACCACGGCGCCCGCACATCCGCGATGCGGCGAACCTCCGCCAGAGACAACGTCGCCACGGCGCGCTCCCTCCCTCGAACGTCACGTGCTCTCAGACTCGCCCGCCGCGCGGCCGGGAAGCAGAGACTTTGGTCCCGTCCTGCGTTCCGTGGAAGAGCCGGATGCACAGCATCACACCGACGGCGAACCGGCCGATCACCGCCAGGACGAACAGGCGGTACCCACCCCCGACACGGGGCATCGACGCCGGCCCGGCTACCCGGAGGACTTTCGTCCCGATGACGAACCTCGTGCGGGCCGTAGCGTGCTCCCCACGCATCGCGCCCGTCTGGAAGAGCCACGGAGGTGGCGCCGGGCAGACGATGTGGAAGGGAACGGGTGAAAGCCATGGATGCGGCACCGCTGTCCATGTCCGAAGTCCTCCGCGTGGCGAGCGTCGCCTCGCCGTGGTGCGTCTCCGTCTACAGCGACGACGACACGTGGCTCCGCGGGAACCACCGCAACGAGGCCGCGCAGGTGCAGATCCGGCTTGCTGCTCATGCGATGAACCGCGCGGGAGCACCCGCACACGTCGTCGCCGCGGTGCGCGCCCAGATGGAGCAGGCAGCGTCGCCCTCCCGCCCGGAGGCGGTCTCGTTCGACCATCGGATCCGTTCGGTCGGCATCTTCGCGACCCCGGAGTCGTGCGACGTGTTCGCCCTCGCCACCCTGCCCGCCCCGCGCGTGCACGTGTCGAATCGGTTCGTGATCGGCCCCCTGCTGGATGCCGCCCTGGCGCTCGGCCCGCGGATCTGCGTGCTCGCCGCGTCGGAGAACGCGGCGCGCCTGGTCGATGTCACGTCGTACCCCGCGCGGCTCATTGAGGTGCCCGACCTTCCTCAGGACCTGGCCAGCACCGTGAACCTCGACCTCACCCACGACCGGCAGACTCTGGCGCACCGGCGGATATCGGAGGAGCCGAAAGAGCGGCTTCGCGTCTACGCGAAAGCCCTCCTGCGCGCGGTGCATGAGCCCGTCAGACACGCCAAAGCGATGCTCGCCATCGTGGCCGCGGAGCCTCTCGCGAGCCTTCTGCACGCCGAAGCCGACCCGCAGTTCGCGGCGCTGGCGCCCGTGCCGGGCAACCCGGACCGGCTCAGCCTCGAAGACCTCGCCAACCTCGTCACGCCGCGCGCCGATGCACACCGAGAGCGTGCGCGCCGGCTGCAGATCTCGCGCCTCGAGAGCACCGATCCCGGCCTCGTCCTGGCGGACGTCGCCCAGATCCACGCGGCTCTGCGAAACGGCGCGGTGGACACGCTCTTCGTCGACCCGGATCCGCAGCGGGCCGTCGACGACGACCGACCGGAGAGTGCCGACCGCGCGGACGAGCTCATCCGCGAGGCCCTGGCCACCGATGCGACGATCGTGCCCTTGCGAGCCGGCGACCCGCGCAGCAGCCGGCGGGTCGCCGCGATCCTCCGCTACCGCGTCGCGGAGTGAACCGACTCGGCCGACGCGTTCCGCCTCCCACCCGGCCTCCCGCCGACTGCGTCTCGTCGGGGCGTCCGATCGTCCATCCGCCGCCCGCACGAGCGCGGGGAGCCGTGTCGGTGCACGGCTCCCCGCGTCTACTCGCCGGGCTGGCTCGTCGTGCTGATGGCGATCTGCCGTGGCGCGCTGGCGCCGTTGAGCGGGACGGTCACCTTCAGGATGCCGCCGCTGAAGGTGGCGGTGATGTGCTCGTCGTCGGCGCCGTCGGGAAGCGGGACGCTGCGGTAGAAGCTGCTGCTGCTCTCGCGGAGCATGTACGTCTTCTGCTTGTCCTCTTCCTTCTCGTGGTGCTCCGCATGGATGACGAGGGCGCCCTGGTCGACGTTCACCGTGATGTCCTTCTCCTCGAAGTTGGGGAGCTGGGCCTCGACGATCACCGTCTTCTCGTCCTCGGTGTACACATCCGTCGTCGGCATCGCGAATCCGCGCAGCGCGCGGAAGAACCGGTTGTCGAACAGCTCCCGGCTGAGGGAGTCGAGCTCGGCCAACGGGTCGAAACGGACGATGGTTCCTGCCATGATTCCTGCCCCTTTCAGAAGGCCTTGATGATGAGATGGTTGAGCACCTCGGTGACGTGGGGAGACGCCCAGGCGGCATCTGCAGCCTGCGCCGACTCCGCCCACGAATGCACGATGCCGGTGAGCGTGACTCTGCTGCCCTCCACGGCCACGTGGATGCTCTCGGCATCCAGCTGGGCGTGACGGGTCAGCGCGTCGGCGATGCGCTGCTGCGTGTCCGGCGCGGAGGGACGCTGCGTCAGCCTGATCATGTTGCTGATCGTGTAGACCCCGGGCAGATACTGCACCGCGTGCTGTGCGGCGTGCCGCTGGTACTCCCAGGCCGCCTCCCCGATGAGCAGCACGTGGTGGTCGGTGACCTCCGCCTGCACGCTCCGCGGCACGTTGACGGCGGTCTTGAGCGCATGATCGACCTCTCGCACGATGTCGATCTCACTCGGAGGAGTCCCCTTCGACCGCACGATGAGGTCGTCGGCGACCGTACGGACCCCGCGCACCCGCAACGCCGCGCTCTTGGCGGCGAGCTTCTCCGCATACGAGTCGACCTCGCCGGACAGGGTGACCGCGCCCTCCTCGACACTGACGCCGATGCCCGCGGAATCGACATCCGGCACCCACTCCAGTTCGTCACGGACCATGTCCTGGACGTCCAGGTCGCTCAGCGTCGCCTTGGTCATCTGTTCCCCCTTCCTCCCGTGCACCTCGTGCACACCCCCAGACTCGCCCGCAGCCGGCTCGGACGCAGAGACTAAAGTCCCGTGCCCCGGGCACCTCTTGCGCCGTGTAGCCGGGGCCGCGGGACCTTGGTCCCGGAGCGCACCGGACACGCGCCTCATCCTGGAAGGGAGGAGCTCCCCCCGGTTCGAGGTCGATCCGCGCGAATTCGGGAATCGCCGGAATCCCTCCCGGGGGCCGAATGCGAGGGGGCGTCGCTGGCGCGGACGCCCCCTCGTGCTCCACGGCGGATGAGCTTGTAGACGGCATCCACCACCGCCACGGCCGGGATGGCGGCTGCGGCGAGCAGCCATCCGGCCGGTGTCGGCCACGAGCCGCCGAGGACGGACGCCACCGCCGGGATGCCGAGGAGCGCGATCAGGAGTGCCACCTGGGCCCCCACGGCATACAGCACCAGCCGATTGGTCCGCAGGTCCAGGCGCCAGACGGGCCGCACGCTGCTCCGGCACGCGAACGCGTTGGCCGCCTGGCCGAGTACGATCGCCGCGAAAGCGGCCCCGGATGCGGTGCTCAGCAGCGCAGCCGACACGGAGGCGCCCCAGTGCCAGCCGCCGGCGAGAAGGATCACGAGGAACGCCGACATCGCCACGACGGCCTCCGTCATGCCGAGCACCACGAATGCGCGCACGATGAGTCCGCCGTCGACGATGGACCGCCGGCGGCGACCCTGCATCACGTCGTCGCGCGGCGGCTCGGCCCCGAGCGCCAGGGCGGGGAGCATGTCGCTTCCGATGTCGAGGGCGATCACCTGGAGCACCCCGATGGCGAGCGGAACCAGACCGCCCGTCAATGCCCAGACCACGAACGGCGCGAGTTCGGCCACATTGTCGGTGAGGTGGTACGTCAGGAACCTGCGCACGTTCTTGAAGGTCGCACGACCGAGCTCGACCGCGATCACGATGGTGGCGAAATGGTCGTCGAGCAGGACCAGATCGGCAGCCTCGCGCGCCACATCGCTGCCGCTCGCGCCCATCGCGACTCCCACGTCGGCCTCGCGCAGCGCCGGTGCGTCGTTCACCCCGTCGCCTGTCATGGCGACCACATGCCCGTGGCCGCGCAGCGCCCGCGCGATCCGCAGCTTGTCGGAGGGGGTCGCCCTCGCCACCACCACGCCGTCGTCGTGGTCGAGCGCGTCGGCGAGCTCGGCATCCGTCACCGGCAGGCTCGGTCCGTCCAGGACGACGCCGTGCGGACCGAGAAGTCCCACCTCGCGTGCGATCGCGGCACCGGTCCTGGGGTGGTCGCCCGTGATCATGGCGATGCGGATGCCGGCCGACCGACAGCGGTCGAGGGCCTCCGTCACGCCCTCCCGCGGCGGGTCCTCGAGGGCGAGCACCCCGACGAGATCGAGGTCGTGCTCCATCTCTACAGAGGCCTCGCCGGCCCAGTCCCTGCTCGCAACCGCGAGCACGCGCCGCCCGAGCCCGGTGAGCTCGTGCACCGCACGGGTCATCTCCTCGGGAACGCTCCGGCAGCGGGCGAACACCGCCTCGGTGCCGCCGAGGACGGAGACCCGGCCGGCGTCGAGCGACGAGCTGAGCATGCGATCCGCGGAGTAGGGGATCCGCCGGCCGTCCGGCTCGACGTCGAGCCCGACGCGCAGGGCGAGGCAGTGGAACGCCGCCTCCATGGGATCGCCGGATGCGTTCCACCCGGCCGCTCCCTCTTCGACGCGGCCGGTGACGCAGCGCAACGCCGTGCGGGCGACCGCCGGCACACGTGCGACCGCCGCATCCGATCCCTCGATCCGGCCCGTGGGGGCATAGCCGTCGCCGTGCACATGGACGAGGCCCGCGGGGGTCACCACCTCGACGACGTTCATCCGATTCTGCGTCAGCGTGCCGGTCTTGTCGGTGCAGATGAAGGTGGTCGCACCGAGCGTCTCGACGGCATCCAGTCGCCGCACGAGCGCACGACGCTCCGCCATCGTCTCGGCGCCGCGGGCGAGCGAGAGCGTGACGGTGGGGAGCAGGCCCTCCGGGATCAGCGCCACCGCCACGCCGATGGCGAAGATGAATGCGCCCGTGAGCGTCAGGCCCAGCAGCAGAGAGGCCGCGCCGAGACCGACCCCGACGATCGCGGCGATGACCGCCACGATCCGGACGACGCGCTTGAGCTCCACCGTCAGCGGGCTCGGCGGCCGCTTCGCGGAGACCGCGAGTCGTTCGATCTCGGCGAGCGCGGTGCCCGCACCCGTGGCCGCCACCACCGCGCGTCCCTCGCCCTGGACGACGAAGGTGCCGCTGCGCAGGCGGTCGCCCGCGCTGTGTGCAACCGCGACGCTCTCCCCTGTCACGAGCGACTCGTCCAGCTCGAGCCCGACCGCGTCCAGGACGTCGAGATCGGCGCCCACCCTGTCTCCGGCGGCCACCATGAGCAGGTCTCCCGGGACGAGCTCGGCAACCGGGATCGTCACCGTCACCCCGTCGCGGACGACCCGGGCAGCCGCGGGCAGCAGCTCTCGCAGACGCTGGACCGAGCGATCGGCTCGGTACTCCTGCCAAAAGGCGAACATCGCGTTCAGGAGCACGATCGCGACGATCGCGACGGCGAGCACCGGTGTCCCGGCGAGCAGCGCCAGGCCGGCAGCCACCCACAGCAGCACAGCGAGAAGATGCGTGAGCTCGGCGAGCAGCATCCGCCAGGGCGGCTCCCGCTTCGCCGTCTCGACGGTGTTCGGTCCGACCTCGGCCAGTCGGGCCGCCGCCTCCGCGGTCGTGAGCCCACCGACCGCGGCCGTCATCAGGTGACCGGCCAGTGGATGAGCGTTCGCCAGTGCGACGGATCGGGCTCGACGCGAGGGTCGCTCAGATAGCTCTCCCACATCGCGCCACCCGGAACCAGGCTGTGCGCCTCGATGAAGTCCTCGATGTCGTCATACGAGTCCGACATCGTCTCGTACGGCCCGATGTGGGTGGCTTCGACGGCGCGACCGCCGGGAAGGATGCCGGGTGCGACCTCGCCCGAGGCCGCGATCACCCGATCGACCGGGAAGCCGGCCTCGACATCGACGACGTCGGTCGGCATGCCGTAGTACTTGGCGAACGGGGGGCCGACGGGATGCGCACCCTGCGCGGAGACAGCCCGCATCGTGGCCGAGAAGGCCGTGGAGAAGAAGTCGCGCAAGTCGTCCATCGGCACGGTCCGGCGGACACCCGCCGTGTGCACCTCCTCGACCTGCTCGGTGATGTGGATGTCGTTCGCCATGGTCCTGCTTCCTTTCGCTTGCCGCAGCACACACCTTGCGCTACGCCGTCCGAGCCCCGTAGGCCGTTGGTCCCGCGGGGATGCGCGTCGACCGGCGCATCCCGCCCGCGAAGGGACCAAAGACCCGGGCGGCTCCGGTTCGCCGCCATAGCGTCTGGGCATGAAGGTGACGACGCCCGCGCCCACGCGATGGCCCGTGATCACGAAGGATCCGGCGCATCTCGCGGTCATCCCCAATCTCGTCGACTACGACCGCACGTATGCGACGTTCCGGTGGGCGGACGAGCAGCGGACGCTCGCCGGACTCGCCGACGGTCGCGTCAACATCGCCCATGAGGCCGTCGACCGGCACGCCCGCGGCGATCGCGCCGGCCGCGATGCCCTGCGGTTCGTGCGTGCGGACGGGAGCGTGCGCGCCGTGAGCTTCGCGCAGCTCGCCGACGAGACGGACCGGTTCGCGAGCGTCCTGCGCCGGCTGGGGGTCCAACGCGGTGAACGCGTGTTCTCGCTGCTCGGGCGTGCGCCGGCCCTGTACACGACCGCTTTGGGGACATTGAAGCACGGAGCGGTCTTCTGCCCGCTGTTCTCGGCATTCGGCCCCGAGCCCGTGTGTCAGCGGCTCGAGCTCGGCAGCGGGTCGGTGCTGGTCACGACCCGGTCGCTCTACCTGAAACGAGTCGCCGACGAGCGCGGACGGCTGCACGCGCTGCGCCACGTGCTGCTCGTCGACGCGGACGGCGCTCCGGAACCCGACACCCTCGACTTCGCCGCCCTCATCGCCGAGGCGCCGCCCTACGGCCGGATCGCGGCGATGGATGCCGAGGACATGGCCCTGCTGCACTTCACGAGCGGCACGACCGGTCGCCCGAAGGGCGCGGTCCACGTGCATGGGGCCGTGACCGCGCACTCCGCCACGGGCCGCTACGCCCTCGACCTCCACCCGGACGACATCTACTGGTGCACCGCCGACCCGGGCTGGGTCACCGGAACCTCCTACGGCATCATCGCGCCTCTCGTCCACGGCGTCACGACCGTCGTCGACGAGGAGGAGATGGAACCGGAACGCTGGTACGGGATCCTCGCCGAGCAGCACGTCACGGTGTGGTACACGGCGCCCACCGCGCTCCGCATGCTCATGAAGGCGGGCGCCGATCGTGCGCGGGAGCACGATCTGTCCTCGCTGCGGTTCGTCGCGAGCGTGGGAGAGCCGCTCAATCCCGAGGTCGTCGTCTGGGGACTCGAGGCGTTCGGCCTCCCCGTCCACGACAACTGGTGGCAGACCGAGACCGGCGGAATCATGATCTCCAACTACGCGGCGATGGACATCCGGCCGGGCTCGATGGGCCGGCCGCTGCCCGGCATCCAGGCCGCCATCGTCGCGCGCGACCAGACCGGGTCGCCCGTGGTCCGCGGAGGCGCCGCCGAACTCGTCACGGATCCCGACGTGGTCGGCGAGCTGGCACTCGAACCGGGATGGCCCTCCATGTTCCGCGGATATCTCGACGAGGACGAGCGGTACCGGCGCTGCTTCGTCGGCGGGTGGTACCTCACGGGCGACCTCGCGAGGCGGGACGCGGACGGCTGGTACTGGTTCGTGGGCCGCGGCGACGACGTCATCAAGTCCGCGGGGCATCTCATCGGCCCGTTCGAGGTGGAGAGCTGCCTGCTGGAGCACGAGGCGGTCGCGGAGGCGGGCGTGATCGGGGTGCCGGACGATGTCGCCGGCGAGGTCGTGAAGGCGTTCATCGAACTCAAGCCCGGGTACGAGGCGTCGGATGCGCTGCAGCGAGAGCTCATCGGCTTCGCGCGCAAACGGCTCGGCACGGCCGTCGCGCCCCGGCGGCTCGAGTTCGTCGCGGCACTGCCCAAGACCCGGAGCGGGAAGATCCTGCGGCGCCTGCTGAAGGCGCGCGAGCTCGGGCTGCCCGAAGGCGACACGTCGACATTGGAGGCAGGGCGATGACCGGTGAAGTGATCGCCGAGCGCATCTCCGGCGACCCGGCGCAGGCCCGGCACCTGCTGAAGCAGATGCTGCGCGTGCGACGCTTCGAAGAGGCGTGCGTCGAGCTCTACAGCGCGACGAAGATCCGCGGATTCCTGCACGTGTACATCGGCGAAGAGGCCGTCGCGGCCGGCGTGATGTCGGCGATCGGACCGGAGGACGCGGTCGTCGCGACGTACCGTGAGCACGGTCACGCGCTGCTGCGCGGTGTGCCCGCGAACACGATCATGGCCGAGATGTGCGGGCGTGCCGAGGGATGCTGCCGCGGACGCGGCGGCTCCATGCATCTGTTCGACGCGTCCACCCGGTTCTACGGCGGCAACGCCATCGTCGCGGGCGGACTTCCCCTCGCGGTCGGCCTGGCACTGGCCGACCGGATGTCGCATCGCGATCGCGTGACGGTGTGCTTCTTCGGGGAGGGCGCCGTGGCCGAGGGCGAGTTCCACGAGAGCATGAATCTGGCCGCGCTCTGGAACCTGCCCGTGCTGTTCTGCTGTGAGAACAATCTCTACGCGATGGGAACGGCACTGGATCGATCCGAGTCCCAGACCGACCTCGCACTCAAGGCCGCCGGCTACGAGGTCGCCGCCTGGTCGGTGGACGGCATGGACGCGCTTGCCACCCAGGACGCGGCGCGGCGCGCCGTCGACGCCATCCGTGCCGGAGGCGGGCCGCACTTCCTCGAGATGCGCACCTACCGGTTCCGAGCGCATTCGATGTTCGATCCCGAGCTGTACCGCGACAAGGCTGAGGTTCAGCGCTGGATGGAACGCGATCCCCTCACGCAGCTGCGCGACGCGCTGACGTCGGCGGACGCCCTGAGCCCCGAGGCGTGGTCGGCCCTCGAGCAGGAGGTCGACGCGGAGATCCGCGCCGCCGTCGCGTTCGCCGACGCCGGCACGCTCGAACCGGTCGAGGAGCTCACGCGCTTCGTATACAGCGAACGGACGGCATCGTGAAGACCACCTATCGAGAGGCCATGCGCGCCGCCATGCGGGAGGCCATGCAGCGGGATGACCGTGTGTTCCTCATGGGAGAGGACGTGGGCCGCTACGGCGGCGGGTTCGCGGTGAGCCTCGGCCTGCTCGAGGAGTTCGGTCCTGCCCGCATCCGCGACACACCCCTGTCGGAGGCGGGCTTCGTCGGCGCAGGGATCGGCGCCGCGCTCGGCGGCATGCGGCCCATCGTCGAGATCATGACCGTCAACTTCAGCCTGCTCGCCCTCGACCAGATCGTGAACAACGCCGCGACGCTCCTGCACATGTCGGGAGGCCAGTTCAACGTGCCCCTCGTCATCCGCATGACGACGGGCGGCGGACGACAGCTCGCCGCGCAGCACTCGCACAGCCTCGAGGGCTGGCTCGCGCACATCCCCGGCCTCCGCATCCTCGCACCGGCCACTCTCGAGGATGCGCGCGGCATGCTGTGGACCGCGCTCGAGGATCCCGACCCGGTCCTGATCTTCGAGCACGGATCGCTCTACAACGTCGGCGGCGAACTCCCCGACGACGCGGGTGCGGTGGACATCGATCGCGCGGCGATCCGCCGAGCGGGCGGCGACGTCTCGATCATCACGTACGGCGGAACGCTGCCGACGACGCTCGAGGCGGCCGCCTCCCTCGCTGAGGACGGCATCGATGCCGAGGTGATCGATCTCCGGTCGCTGCGCCCGCTCGACGACGCGACGATCCTCGCGAGCGTCGCGAAGACGCATCGCGCCGTGATCGTCGACGAGGGCTGGCGAAGCGGGAGCATCTCCGCCGAGATCAGCGCCCGCATCGGCGAAGCGGCCTTCTACGAGCTCGACGCGCCCGTGACCCGGGTCTGCAGCGCCGAGGTCCCCGTCCCCTATGCACGCCACCTCGAACTGGCGACTCTCCCGTCGGCGGCGCGCGTCGCCGCCGCCGCGCACGAGACGGTCGGGGCTCATGGGTGAGTTCCGCATGCCCTCGCTCGGGGCGGACATGGAAAGCGGCAAGGTCGTCGAATGGCTGGTCGCACCCGGCGACTACGTCCACCGCGGCGACCTCATCGCGGAGGTCGACACCGAGAAGACGGTGATGGAGATCGAGTCGTTCGAGGAGGGCGTCGTCACCGAGTTCCTCGTCGACCTCGGCCAGTCGGTGCCCGTGGGAACCCCCATCGCCCGCATCACCGGGACACCGGCCGACGGTGCGCACGTCGGCGCCCCTGTCGCGTCGGGGACGACCACGCCGAGTGCTCCGTCGCCGATGGCGACGACCCTCGCCGAGCCTCCCGAGGCGGAGGAACCGGCACCGGCGGTGACGCCGCCCGTCCGACGTCTGGCCCACGTGCTCGGCGTGGATCTCACGCGGCTCCAGGGCACCGGGAAGCATGGCGCCATCACCCGGTCGGATGTGGAGACCGCCGCGGGCCACGGCATCCCGCCCGCCGCATCCGCGCCCCTCGCTCCGTCGCCCGCGCCGGCAGGGGTTCGCCTGCGCTCCTCTCCTCGCGCGCGCCGGCTCGCCGCCGAGCGGGGCATCGACCTCGCCGAGGTCCGCGGCAGCGGACCCGACGGCGCCGTGCTCGCCGAGGACATCGCCCGCGCGGGCAGCCGCGAGACGCCTCCGCCGACGGCTGAGTCCTCCCCCGCCCCCGCCGCACCCGAGGCTCGTGCCCCTGCGGAGAGCACCACCGACCGCGTCGCGAAGATGCATCGGGCCGTGGGAACGCTGATGGCGCGATCGAAGAGAGAGATCCCTCACTACTACCTGAGCACGACCATCGACCTCACCGCGGCGGTCGACTGGATGCAGCGCACCAACGCCGGCCGGCCCATCGCGCAGAGGCTCGTCCCGGCCGCACTGCTCCTGTCCGCGTGCGCGCGGGCGGCGAAGGAGGTCCCCGACGTGAACGGGTTCTTCCTCGACGGGGCGTTCCAGCCGAGCACCGCCGTCCATCTCGGCGTCGCCGTGGCGCTGCGCGGCGGCGGTCTCATCGCGCCGGCCATCCACGATGCGGACACCCTGTCGGTCGACGAGGTCATGGGCCGACTGCGCGACCTGGTCGCGCGGGCCCGCGCCGGACGCCTCCAGCGCGCGGAGATGGCCGATCCGACGATCACGGTGACCAACCTCGGCGATCTCGGAGTCGAGTCGATCTTCGGCGTCATCTATCCGCCGCAGGTCGCGCTCGTCGGCTTCGGCCGCGTCGTCGAGCGGCCGGTCGCCCGCGACGGCCTGATCGGCGTGCGACCGACCGTCATCGCTACTCTGTCCGCAGATCATCGTGCGAGCGACGGCCTGGTGGGCGGCCGCCTCCTCGCACGGATCGACGAACTGCTGCAGAAACCGGAGGAGCTGTGAACGAACAGGATGCACGCGCGGCCGTCCTGGCCGCGATCACCGACGTCGCACCGGACATCGACGTGGACGGGTTGGACGAATCCGCCCGACTCCGCCAGGATCTCGAACTCGACTCGCTCGATTTCCTCGGAATCCTCGAGCGTCTCGCCGCATCGACCGGGGTGACCACGCCGGAGGAGGACTACGGGGCGCTGACCACCGTGCAGGCCCTCACCGGCTACATCGCCTCGCGCGCCTGACGGCGGGGCGGACCGCACATGCCCTACTGGCTCGCCGTCGGTCTGTTCGGGGTGGGATTCGCCGTGCTCGCGGCCTGGGCGGCACGCCGCCTCCTCGACCGATCGGTGGGATGGATGCGCTCCGTCGTGACCGCTTTCATCGTCTTCATCGTCGCGCTGCCCCTCACCACGTGGTCGCTGGACGCCGCGGGGGTCGTCCGCGGTGGTCAGGTCGTCGCCGAGCTCCCCATCGCCGTGTCGTTCTTCGTGGTGACGCTCGGGTGGCTGTTCGCCGGGGTGGTGGTGTGCATCGTGACCCTCGAGTTCGCCTGGCCCTCCCACGGGCTGCGCAATCCGATCGCATCCGTCCGGGAGGCGTTCCGCCGCCGCGACCGCGCGAAGAGGTACACGCAGATCCTGTCGATCGCCTCGCGACACGGGGTCGCGCTGTTCGGCGCGCCGCGCACGGCGCCCCGCGACCTTCCCACCGCGCTCGTGGACGCGATGAACGAGGCCGGCGTGACGTTCGTCAAGCTCGGTCAGGTGCTCTCGGCCAGGGACGATCTGCTTCCGCGCGAGTTCGTGGACGCCTTCGCGACTCTGCAGATGGAGTCGACGCCGATCTCCTGGGCGGACGCGGAGGCGGCGATCCGTGCCGAGCTGCGCCGGCCGCTCGACGAGGTCTTCGCCCGGATCGATCCGGAGCCCCTCGCCGCGGCATCGGTCGCGCAGGTGCATGCCGCGCAACTGCGGGACGGGAACGAGGTGATCGTCAAGATCCAGCGACCCCTCGCACGCCGGCAGGTGACGACCGATCTCGACATCCTGCGTCGCCTCGCCGCTGACCTCGAGCGCCGCACGGACTGGGCGAAGGAGTATGGTGCTGCGGCGCTGGTCGAGGAGTTCGCGAGAGGGCTGTATGACGAACTCGATTACCGGATCGAGATCGACAACGCCGAGATGCTCCGCGTCGCGACCGCCCAGTCGCCGTCACGGCTGCGCATCCCCATGAGCTACGCACAATTGTCCACCGAGCGCATGCTCGTGCAGGAGCGCGTGCGAGGGACCCCGCTGACGCACGTGTCCTCGGTCGAGCTGCCCGCGCAGGAGGCATCCGCGATCGCCGATGAGATCGCGTCGGCTGTCTTCGACCAGGTCCTGCTGCGCGGTGTGTTCCATGCCGACCTCCATGCGGGCAACCTCATCCTCGGCGCGCGGCGCGGCGAGGGAGAGCCCCGAGATGTCACCCTCATCGACTTCGGCTCGGTGGGAATCATCGAGAAGAGCCTCCGGCGCCTCCTCGTCCCGCTCCTCATCGCCATCGCGAACGAGGACGACACCGTGGCGACGGACCTCGTGCTGCTGATCTGCGGCTACGGCGACTCGCTGCGCAAGCCCGCCCTGCAGCGCGACATCGGTGTCGTCATCACCCGCGTGCGCAACAGCCCGACGCACGACGACATCTTCCGTCTGCTGCTCGATGCTCTGCGCCGGCACCGCCTCGCCATCCCCCCGTCCCTGCTGCTGGTGCTGCGCACGTTGAGCTCGCTGGAAGGCACGCTGCGGCTGATCCAGCCGGACTACGACCTGACCCGGCGGGGGCTCGAGCTCGCCCCCACCGCCGCCGTGCAGCAGCTCTCGATCCGGGATGCGATCCTCAGCGCTCAGTCGCGAGGGGCCGTTCTGATGGAGGGCGCTCGGCGACTCAGCCGACGGATCGAGAGCGTGTCACGCGCCCTCGACGAGGGTACGTTCTCGCTGCGGATGCGGGTCTTCGAGACCGGTGCGGAGCGCTCATGGGTCGACGCGCTGATGTCGCGCATGACGATCACGGTCATCGGCGTCACCCTCGTGATCGCCGGTGTCCTGCTCGCCGTCAGCAGCACCGGCCCGATGCTGACGACGGACGTGCGCGCCTTCGGGTTCCTCGGCAGCGTGCTCGCCCTCGGCGGCCTGCTCCTGCTGCTGCGCAGCCTCGGTCGCTCGTTCCGCGGCCGCTGATCGGCTCCGCGTGGGCAGCGCCGTGCGGTCCGGGGTCAGGGGAGGCGGCCCCCAGCGCACGCCTCCCCTTTGCTGCCGCAACCTCGGCTCCGATTGATGCAGCCCATCAATTCCTGCCGTCTTCGCCGGTCGCCGCGGGAGCTACCCGTGCGACACAGGTTAGAGCCCGGACGGATGGCACGGTCGGGACCAAAGTCCCGCAGGGCCGCCACACTCCCGCGCCGGGGAGCTGTCGAGGCGCGAGTGCTTTCCGGCGAACGTGCCAGGCGGGCCGCCCACCACTTTCTCCATCCGTCGGACCCATGCGGGTAGGATGTGGCCCGGACATGGTGAGGCTGGGGTCATGGAACATGAATCTCTGCGGTTCCCCGATGTTCCGCGCGCAGAGCTCGAGAGCACGATCAACGACCTGATCTCACAGGCGCAGCGTGTCCTCACGGCGCAAGGGCGTCTTCGTGCCCTGCTGCAGGCCTACCGCGCGGTGATCGAGGAGCTCGATCTCGATCGCGTGCTGTCGCGCATCGTCGAGGCCGGCGCCACCCTCGTCGGCGCGGGTTACGCCGCCCTGGGCGTCATCGACAGCCGAGGCCAGCTGGAGCGCTTCATCCATGTCGGAATCCCGCCGGAGCAGGTCGATCTGATCGGCCACCTCCCCCAGGGCCGGGGACTGCTGGGCGCCGTCATCGACGCGGGTGCGACCATCCGCTTGGAGCGTCTCGGCGACGACCCGCGGTCGGTCGGGTTCCCCGAGCACCATCCGCCGATGGACGGGTTCCTCGGCGTCCCGGTGCGAGTGCGTGACCAGATCTTCGGGAATCTCTACCTCACCGAACCTCAGGCGGGCGCGTTCACGGAGGAGGACCAGGAGCTCATCGAGTCGCTGGCGGTCGCCGCTGGGATCGCCATCGAGAACGCCAGGCTGTACGACGAGGCTCGCCGCCAGGAGCGGCTGAGCACGGCCCTGTCGGAGGTGCGGGCAGCGCTCCTCTCTCCCGACACCGTGGACGTCTTCGGCGTCGTGGCCGAACGCGTCGCATCCGTCGTCCCGGTCGAGCTGGTCATGATCGTGGTGCCGATGGACTCCGACCATGAGATGCGCGTGGATGCCGCGCGCGGGCCGGATGCCGAACGCCTCGCCCGCATCGTGCTTCCGGCCGACTCGACGCCGGGTCGCGCGATGAGTTCGGGCGGTCTCATCACCGACGAGGCCTGGGCGATCCCGGATCGCGGCATCGAGCTCGGTCCCACGGCCGCCGTGCCCTTGATGACGGCCGGGCGGCCCATCGGCGCCCTGTGCGTCTCGCGGAGCCCGGGTGGCGGTGCGTTCACGCATCCCGAGCTGTCGGCGATCTCGGAATTCGCCGCGCAGGCCGGCATCGCCGTCACCCTGGCGTGGGCACGCCAGGACCGCGAGCGCCTCGAAGTCGTCGAGGAGCGCAGCCGCATCGCCCGCGACCTCCACGACCACGTCATCCAGAGGCTGTTCGCGACCGGGCTGGGCCTGCAGGCGCTCGCCTCATCCGATCCGGCCCATGCCGTCGAGCTCGACGAGCGTGTCGGAGAGATCGATGCCGCCATCACCGACATCCGCACGGCCATCTTCGCGCTGCGGGGCAGGGGCACCGCGACCGTTCTGGCCCGGCACCGCCTCCTCGATGTCGTCAGTGAGCTCGCCCCGGCGCTGATCTCCACCCCCCGCATCACCTTCACCGGCCCGGTCGATCTGATCCTCCGAGAGTCGCTCGCCGACGACGTGGTCGCCGTCGTGCGCGAGTCCCTCGCCAACGTCGCTCGCCACGCGAACGCCGAGACCTCGGAGGTGATCGTCCTCGTCACCGACTCCGAGGTCGCGGTGAGCATCGAGGACGACGGAGACGGCGTGGATCCCGATGCCATTGGAAAGGGCGGCACCGGCAACCTCGCCCAGCGGGCCGCGGGCCGCGGCGGCACTTACACACTGGAGCGCCGCGCCGTGCGGGGAACCCGCGCGCAGTGGAGAGTACCGATCCCGGGGTGACCGCGGGGCGCCGCATCCGGGGTGACCAAAGTCCCCCGCCGCGACGACGCGGTCGACGATCATGGCGGAATGTCCGCGACTCTCACGTTCCTCGGCGCCACCGACACCGTCACCGGCTCGCGCTACCTGATCGAGGCCGACGGTACGCGGCTGCTCGTCGACTGCGGTCTCTTCCAGGGCTACAAGCTGCTCCGCGAGCGCAACCGGCGGCCGTTTCCCGTCGAACCGGCGAGCATCGACGCCGTCGTGGTCACGCACGCGCATCTCGACCACACGGGCTACCTCCCGGCCCTGGTCCGAGACGGCTTCCGCGGCCGCATCCACAGTACGCACGGCACAGCGGAGCTGAGCACCCTGGTGCTGCCCGACGCGGGCCGGCTGCAGGAGGAGGAGGCGTCGCACCACCGGCGGCACGGCACATCCCGGCACGATGCGCCCCAGCCGCTCTACACCGAGGAGGACGCGCACCTCGCGCTCGAGCACTTCGCACCGCACCCGTTCGACGAGGACGTCTCGATCGGCGGGATCCGCGTGCGCTTCGTGCCGGCGGGCCATATCCTCGGGGCGGCCCAGCTGCAGATCACCGCGGATGCGCGGCGCGTGCACTTCACGGGAGACCTCGGTCGCGTGGACGATCCGCTGATGCGTCCGCCGCGGCCCCTGGAGACGACGGATGTGCTCGTCTCGGAGTCCACGTACGGCGACCGCCGTCATCCCGGGGAGGACCCCACGGCGGCGCTGGGACGGATCGTCCGTGACGTCACCGGACGCGGCGGCGTCGTCATCCTGCCCGCGTTCGCCATCGGCCGCGCGGAGACGCTCCTGCTGCACCTCAGCCGGCTGGGCGAATCGGGCGCCATCCCCGAGGTCCCGATCTTCCTCAACAGCCCGATGGCCGTCGACGGCAGCGAGATCTACGCGCGTCATCCGGAGGAGCACCGCCTCCCGCCCGACCAGTTCCGCGCGATGTACCGGCTCGCGACTCTCGTGCGCACGGTCGATGAATCCAAGCTGCTGAACCTTCGCGGCGGCCCCGCCGTCATCATCTCGGCGAGCGGGATGCTCGAGGGCGGTCGCGTGCTCCACCACATCGCCGCGTACGGCTCGGACCCCGCGAACGCCATCGTGCTGACCGGCTTCCAGGCGGGCGGCACGCGCGGCCGCGCTCTGGAGCAGGGCGAGCGTACGCTGCGCATCTACGGGCGCGACGTCCCGATCAGAGCCCAGGTCCACGTGCTCGAGATGCTCTCGGCGCATGCGGACGCCGGGCAGATCGTCGACTGGATGCGCACGGCTCCCCAGCCGCCGCACGCGGTCTACCTCACCCACGGCGAGCCACCGGCATCCGACGCGCTCCGCATCCGCATCCGCCGCGAGCTCGGCTGGACCGCGCGCGTGCCCGAGCTGGCTCAGACCGTCGACCTCTCAGCGAGCCTGTGAGGGCGCGGAACGCTCCGTGAACCGCGCGGCGCGGCGCAGCACCCTCGTCGTGAGGCCGCGGCGTCGCACCGTCGGCACCGGAGCGCTGAGCTTCCTGAAGTACCAGACCTTCGCCGTCTCCACCAGCACGAGGTAGCCGAGGATCATGGCCACGAGCGCCAGAAAGAACGGGGCGGGCAGCGGCGAGAACCCGAGCAGCGCGCTCAACGGCGAATACGGCAGCAGCGCGCCGATGAGGACGACCCCGAGGACCGACACGGTCAGCGCGAGGGACGGGCGGCTGCGCAGGAACGGAACCCGTCGCGTGCGGACGGCGAACACGATCAGCGTCTGCGTCGCGATCGACTCGATGAACCATCCGGATCGGAATTCCGGGGGCGCGGCGTGGAAGACGGTCAGCATCATCCAGAACGTCGCGAAATCGAAGATCGACGAGATGGGTCCGAACAGGAGCATGAATCGCCGAATGGCGCCGATGTCCCAGTGCGAGGGTGCACGCAATTGCTCGGCATCCACCCGGTCGGTCGGAATGGCGAGCTGGCTGCTGTCGTAGAGCAGATTGTTGAGCAGGATCTGACCGGGGAGCATCGGCAGGAACGGCAGGATGACCGACGCGATCGAGGCGCTGAACATGTTGCCGAAGTTGCTCGAGGTGCCCATCATCACGTACTTGATGGTGTTCGCGAAGATGCGCCTCCCCTCGGTCACACCTGCGGCCAGCACGTCGAGATCCTTGTCCAGGAGCAGCACATCCGCCGCGTCTTTCGCGACGTCGACCGCGGAGTCCACCGAGATCCCGATGTCCGCCCGGTGCAGGGCGAGCGCATCGTTGACGCCGTCGCCGAGGAAGCCGACCGCCCGTCCTTTGTGGCGGAGCGCCCGGATGACGCGTGCCTTCTGCTCCGGCGAGACCCTCGCGAAGATCGTCGCGTCCACGGCCGCCGCGGTCAGTCGTCTATCGTCCAGCGCGTCGACCTGGTCGCCGGTGAGCGTGACCCCCTTCGGCATCCCCAACCGCTCCCAGACGTGCTCCGCGACCGCGGCGCTGTCGCCGGTGGCGATCTTCACCGCGACCCCGAGCTCCGACAAGCGACGCAGCGAGTCCGCGGCCCCGATCTTCACCGCATCCGTGAAGACGAGGAAGCCTCGCAGGAGGAGGTCGTGCTCCTCCCCGGCCTCGAGGCTCCGCACGTCGCCGACGGATCTCGTCGCCACCGCCACGACTCGGCATCCCTCCTCGTAGAGCTGCTCGAGGGCCGTCAGGGACGTAGCCGACACCGCCCCGCACAGGGGCAGGACCGACTCGGGCGCGCCCTTCACGACGAGAAGCCCACCGTCGTCCGCCGCGACGATCGCGCTCGACCTGCGACGCTCATGGTCGAAAGGCAGCACGTCGATCCGACGGAAGGCGAGGATCTCGTCGTCCGCGGCGCTTCGGACCTCCGCCAGCGCGGCATCCAGGGTGTTGAGCCCGACGACCGTGGCCGTTCCCGGATCGACATCGGACGCGAGGATGCCCAGGGCGAGCAGCCGCGATTCACCTGCACCCTCGACGGGGACGGCGCGCTCGAACTCGATGCGTCCCGTGGTGAGGGTGCCCGTCTTGTCGGTGACCAGCAGATCCAAGTCGCCGAGATCCTCGATGCACACCATGCGCTTCACGAGCACCCGGCGGCGTGCCATCGCCTTCGAGCCGGCGGCCAGGCTCGTGCTGACGACCGCCGGAAGCAGCTGCGGCGTGATCCCGACGGCGATCGCGAGGGAGAAGAGCAGCGATTCGATGATCGGTCTTCCCAGGAGCACGGCCGTGACGAAGATCCCGGTGGTCAGCACGAGCGCGACGATCAGCAGGAAGGAGGAGAACTGCCCGAGTCCTCGCTGGAACTCGGTCTGCGGTTCATGCGCGGACAGCCCGACGGCGATGCGCCCGAACTCCGTCTGCGACCCGGTCGCCACGACGACGCCCACCCCGCCCCCCGCGTGCACGACGGTCCCCATGAGCGCGCAGCCCGTGAGGTCTCCGACCCCGGTGCCCGGTGCGACGGCCGCTGTGGACTTCTCCACGGCGACGGACTCCCCCGTGAGGATGCCCTCATCGCATCTGAGGGCATCGCACGCCACGAGACGCAGGTCTGCCGGGACGACCGTTCCGACCGACAGGACCACCCGGTCGCCGGGGACGATCTCGGTCACATCGATGTTCCGCCGCGCGCCCTCGCGGATCACGACGCACATGTGGCGGAGTCGATCGTGCATCGCGTCGGCGGCCCGCTCGGCCCGGAACTCGTTCACGAACCCGAGCACCACGCTCACCACCAGGATGACGGCGATCACCGCGGCATCCGTGCTGTCGCCCACGAGAGCGGCGATCGTCGCGGTGGCGAACAGCAGCAGCAGGATCGGGCTGCGGAGCTGTCTGAGAAGCACATGCCAGGGCCGCGCGCGATGCATATGGATGACGTTCTCGCCATACCGCTCGAGCCGCTCGTGCGCTTCGGCCGTCGAGAGGCCCCCGCTGCCCGAGCCGAGCCCCGCATCCACGTCCGCCGCGACGACGGTCGCCGCCTGCCGAATCGGGCTGATCAGCGGAGCGTCGGCCCCTCTCGGTGGGCTCGCATCCACGATGCCGACGTCCACCCCGGGATCGGTCCTCACGCCGTACCCGACGTGGGCGCACCCGCGGTTCCGCTCCGGCTGTGCGGTGCGGGGCCGGCCAGCCGCGTCCACGTCGAGACCACGGCATCCGGGTTGAGCGACATCGATCGGATGCCGTGCTCCAGCAGCCACGCGGCGAAGTCGGCGTGGTCCGACGGTCCCTGCCCGCAGATTCCGACGTACTTCCCGCGCCGGTTGCAGGCGCTGATCGCGAGGTCGAGCAGCGCCAGCACCGCGGGGTCGCGCTCATCGAACGATCCGGCGACGAGCTCCGAGTCCCGATCGACGCCGAGAGTCAGTTGGGTGAGGTCGTTCGACCCGATCGAGAAGCCGTCGAACAGGTCGAGGAATGCGTCGGCCAGCAGGGCGTTGGAGGGGATCTCGCACATCATCATGACCTCGAGGCCGTTCTCTCCCCGTCGCAGGCCGTGGCTCGCCAGGGCGTCCAGCACCGCGGTGGCCTCGTGCGTCGTCCGAACGAACGGGACCATGATCCGGAGGTTCGTCAGGCCCATGTCGTCGCGCACGTGCTTGAGGGCCTCGCACTCCATGGCGAAGCACTCGGCGAAGCCCGCGGTGACGTACCGCGAAGCGCCGCGCCATCCGAGCATCGGGTTCTCCTCATGCGGCTCGTAGAGCTCGCCGCCCAGGAGGCCCGCGTACTCGTTGGTCTTGAAGTCGCTCAGACGCACGATCACCGGCTTCGGCGCGAACGCGGCCGCGATCGCCGACACCCCTTCGGCGACGCGCCGGACGAAGTAATCGCGCGGCGACGGGTAGGCGGCGGTGCGCGCCAGGACCTCGCTCCGCAGGGCGTCGGGCAGCCGATCGGCCTCGGCGAGCGCGCGGGGATGGATCCCGACCATCGAGCTGATGATGAACTCGAGGCGTGCGAGGCCCACGCCGGCGTTCGGAAGCCGGGCGAGCGAGAACGCCTGGTCCGGGATGGCCACGTTCATCATGATCTCGACCGGCAGCTCAGGAAGGTCGTCGACGACGGTCTCCTCGACCTCGAAGGCGAGCGCACCGCGGTAGACGCGTCCCTCATCGCCGCCGGCGCACGAGACCGTGACGCTGCCTTCGTCGTCGAGACGCGAGGTCGCGTCGGCGGTGCCGACGACCGCGGGGATGCCGAGCTCCCGGGCCACGATCGCCGCGTGGCAGGTCCGGCCGCCCTCGTCGGTGACGATCGCCGCGGCCCTGCGCATGATCGGCTCCCAGTCGGGGTCCGTGCGCTCGGCCACGAGCACCTCGCCGTCCGCGAACAGGTGCATGTCGGCGAGGCTGCGCATCACACGGGCCGGGCCCGCGCCGATCTTCGCGCCGACCGCGTGCCCGCTGACCAGCACCTCGCCCGGTTCGGTGAGCCGGTAGGTCTCGACCCGACTCGGATCCCGGAGGCCGACCGTCGTCACCGGCCGCGCCTGCACGATGTACAGCGTCCCGTCGACGCCGTCCTTGGCCCATTCGATGTCCATCGGGCGCCCGTAGTGCGCCTCGATGACGAGTCCCATCCGGGCGAGCTCCTCGGCCTCGTGGTCGTCGATGCTGAACCGCGCCCGCTCGGACGCGCCAACCGGGACGACCTCGGTGCTCGTCCCGGAGCGCGTCGTGGCGGTGAATCTCATCGCCACCGCCTTGGCGCCCACCTCGCGCTTGACGATCGCGGGTCGGCCGGCGCGCAGTGCCGGCTTGTAGATGCAGAACTCGTCGGGGTTGACGGCGCCCTGCACGACCATCTCCCCGAGTCCGTATGTGCTCGTGACGACCACGACGTCGTCGAAGCCGGACTCCGTGTCGACGGTGAACATCACGCCGGATGAGCCGATGTCGGACCGCACCATCCGCTCGACCCCCGCAGAGATGGCGACCGATTCCGCGCCGTACCCGTGCTGCGCCCGGTAGACGATGGCGCGATCGGTGTAGAGCGACGCGTACACCTTGCGCACGGCATCCAGGATGTTCTCGACGCCGGCGATGTGCAGGTAGGTCTCCTGCTGTCCGGCGAACGACGCATCCGGCAGGTCCTCCGCCGTCGCGGACGAGCGTACGGCCCAGGTCACCGACGCCGGGTCGTCCTCGGATGCGACGAGCTCCTGGTGCGCCGATCGGATGTCGCGCTCCAGCTCCTCGGGGAAGGGCTGGGATCGCACCCACTCGCGGATCGACGACGCGGTGGCGGCGAGAGCCGTCACATCCTCGACGTCCAGCGCGGCGATCGCATCCTCGATCCGCCGGTCGAAGTCGCCGTGCCGCAGGAATTCGCGGAAGGCGTCGGCGGTGGTCGCATACCCCTCGGGCACCCGCACGCCCGCCTGGGAGAGTGTGCCGATCATCTCGCCGAGCGACGCGTTCTTGCCGCCGACCACGGGAAGATCCGACATCGTGATGTCGCGGAACCAGAGAACGCGATCCGTCGCCTGGCGCACAGAGGTGGTGTTCATGCCTTGAGCCTCCGGCCTCGCGGGCGGCTCGCCAGGGACGAAGGTCCTATCTATCGCGCGCGCATCACGGGGTGGCGGGTCGATGCTCGGCGGACGGAGCCGTGGCGCAGGACGCCGGCGGGATGCAGCACCCCCATCCCGAGGAGCAGCAGCCCCAGCTCCAGCATGCCGAAAGCGAAGTAGACCGCCTGGAGCGGGCTGAAGGGGATGTAGATCATCTGCACGAAGATCCAGATCAGGCACGAGAATCCGGCTGCCGCACACGCGGCCGGCGCCCACGGCCAACGGACCCCGCATCCGATCGATGCGACCGCCTGCGGACCTCCCACGAGAAGCATCAGGACGAGGCCCGGCACGGCATAGCCGGAGAACGGCGATCCCCGCAGATAGTCGGCGGGCGGCACCAGGACGCTGCCGAGCCCGGGAGAGAGACTGCCCATGATCAGCACGGCTCCGCCCAGGAACGCCGTGAGCGCGACGAAGCCGGTCACCGCCACCAGCGTGAGCCGGATGCCTCTGTTCATCTCCCCCACCTCCGGGTGCGCCGGCACGGCGGCGCTTCACCGGAACGCTAAGGCGCCTGCAGCAGGTCTGCGGGGTCGAAAGTCCCGCGGACCGGCGGGACCTTCGACCCACATGCGAGAGGGGACTCCACGTGGACTGGGCTGAACGAACGGACCGGGCTGAACAGAAGGGGCCGTGCGATGAACGGACGAATCCACCACCCGCCGCGCGTCTCGATCGTGTACGAGTCGATGTTCGGGAACACGCGCCGGATCGCCGAGGCCATCGGCGAGGGACTGCGCGAGACGGTGCCGGTCGAGGTCGCTGCGGTGCATCGCCTCGAGCCCTGGCCCCTCGAGCCGGACATCGCCATCGTCGGCGCGCCGACGCATGTCCACGGATTGAGCCGGCCGTCCACACGGTCGGAGGCGGCCCGCTGGGCCGAGGATGCCGAGCGTGGACTGGAGCTCGACACGTCCGCACGCGGGATCGGGATGCGGGAGTGGCTCGACGACGCCCGGCTCGAGGTGGAGTTGTTCGCGGCATTCGACACGCGGGCCGACATGCCCGAGATCTTCACGGGCTCGGCCGCCGCGTCGATCGACCGCCGACTCCGATCGGAGGGCATCGCGCGGCTCGCGGACCCCCACAGCTTCCTCGTGGACCGGGAGAACCGTCTCGAGGAGGGCGAGGTCGAACGCGCGCGGGCATGGGGACGCGAACTCGGCGCGGCGCTGGCTCCCTACCGCGGCGAGTCGGAGGTATGAAGCGCGGCAGGACCTTCGGCCCACCGGGCCCGGGCACGCCGTCGCATCCTGATGCTCACGATGGCGACGCAGAGGGGATGGTGGATCGATGAACGAGCTCTCAGAGCCTGTCCTGGTCATGTCCGACGACGAGTGCTGGGGACGGCTTGCCACGCAGGAGGTGGGACGGATCGTCACCCGCATCGCGGACCGCATCGACATCTTCCCGGTGAACTACGTGGTCGACGACGGGAGTCTGCTGATGCGCACCGCGCAGGGCAGCAAGCTGTTCGAGCTGACGGTCAACGACGAAGTCCTCTTCGAGGTGGATGGTCACGACGACGCGCATGCGTGGAGCGTCGTGGTGCGCGGCCGGGCGCACGCACTCGACACGTCCGCGGAGGTGGAGCATGCCGACAGCCTGGGCTTGCGGCCGTGGATCCCGACGCTCAAGCGCGTCTACGTGCGGATCGTGCCGGAGTCCATGAGCGGGCGCAGCTTCGAACGCGGCCCCGAGCCGGACCGGTACGGAGTCCAGCCGTATTGAGGATCGCCGGGGTTCGGTGCAGGCCCCTGCCGGCGTCGACGACCTCGGGCTGAGCGCGCTCAGAGGGGGAAGGCCTTGACGCGCCGAAGAAGGTCGGGACCCGTGCGGTCCAGGATGCGGCCGCCGACGGTCACGCCCGCGACGATGGCACCGACTCCCACGAGGATGCCGACGACCAGCGCGAGCGCGCCGAGCGGGGCGGATGCGGTGGCCATCGCGACGATCGCGAGCACGGAGGCCGGCGCGCCCAGCACCAGGCAGGCTCCCATCACGACGAACACGATGAGGCCGCTGGCGACGCTCTGCCCCGGCACCGTCTTGAAGGGGCTGTCGCCGGCGGCGGGGACCGGTACGACCACGAGCGCCGACGACACGGCCGACGCGCCATAGCCGACCAGGAGCAGTCCGAGCGCGCCGCCCAGCACGGCCAGGAGGTGGTCCCACGTGCCCCCGATCGCCGCGACGGCGACCGCGACGGCGGTGACGGCTGGCAGCCCGACGGATGCCGCACCCAGCACTCGGCCCCAGCGGTCGGCGCGACCCGTGGCCCCCGAGGACAGCACGGCAGCGAATGCCGTGCCGTCATAGGAGATGTCGGCATAGCCGGTGACCGCCAGGATCAGCGCGACCATCACGGCCGAGACGCTGAAGAGCCATCCGTGGATTCCGCCGGTGAACGCGAACAGCGCCGGGAAGAGCGGGATGAAGATCAGCTGTCGCACGTAGCGCGGATCGCGCAGCCATGACGTCAGCGAGCGCGCCCAGGTCGCGCCCACCGCGCCCGTGGGCATGCCGCCGAACAGCCCGAGGGCACCCGACTTCGCCACCCGGGCGGCGCGTGCCGGCCGCGTCCCGCTCGACGCGTGCAGTGCGGAGGCCCACGCGGCCCACAGCAGCGCCAGGGTCGCCGCCGCGATCGCCAGCTTGCACACGGCCGACAGCCACCTCCCCGCAGCGACGTCACCGGGAACCGCCCACGCGGCGCCGATCGGCGTCCACCCGAGGATCGCGCCGGCGCGTCCGATCTGCGCGGAGAGGTCGCCCGCAGCGTCCAGCACACCGAGGATGCCCGTCAGGATCGGCCCGACCATGATCACGAGACCCAGCATCACGGTTCCGACGATCTCGCGGCCCCTCCGCCGCCCCGCAAGGCCCGTCGACACCGTGGTGACCAGCCGGCTCGCGACGACGCAGGTCAGCACACCGATCGCGATCGCCGGCAGCGCGGACACGGCCGCTGCCGGCCACCGCACCCACAGGACGATCGTCGCCGCAGCGGCAAGGGCCGTCACGATCCCGGGTATGCCGGCCAGTCCGGCGCCGGTCAGCGCGGCCATGAGCTGCGCCCTCGTGAGCGGGAACGGCGCGAGGCGCCCGGCATCCACCATCGCATCCGTCCCCGCGATCAGCAGTGGGCCGAGCACCCAGCCGAGCACGAGGAACGAGCCGCCGACGACCGCGATCGCGCGCGCGGTGGCGAGATCCCCCAGGATGCTCGCGGCGACTAGTCCGGCCACGACGGCCCCGAGCAGCCACAGCGCACCGAGGATGCCGAAGATGAAGCCGACCATCTGCCACGGGCTGCGGGCGAGGGTGTTCCCGAGGAGGCGGTAGCGCAGCCTCAGGACTGTCGCAACCACTCGGGCCCCTCCGAGGTGTGTCGACCGCCGACGAGCGTCAGGAACCGGGACTGCAGGCTCTCGCCACCGCGGACCTCTTCCACCGTTCCCGCGGCACGTACGCCGCCGGCGACGATGATCGCGACGTGATCGCACATGCGCTGCACGAGGTCCATCGAGTGACTCGAGACGACGACGCTGCCGCCCGAGGAGGTGTAGCTGCGCAGGACATCCTCGATGTTGGCCGCCGACACGGGGTCGACGGACTCGAAGGGCTCGTCGAGCACGAGCAGGCGCGGCGCATGCACGAGCGCGCACGCGAGGGCGATCTTCTTCGTCATGCCCGCGGAATAGTCCGCGACCATCGTGCCGGCCGCCTCGCGGAGATCCATGAGGTCCAGGAGGTCGGCGACCCGCGGCGCGATCTCGGGGCGCGGGATGCCGAACATCATCGCCGTGAAGGTGATGAGCTGCTCACCGGTGAGCCGGTCGAACAGCCGCACCCCGTCGGCGAGGTTGCCGATGATCCGCTTGGCTTCGACCGGGTGCTGCCACACGTCGATGCCGTGGACCTCGGCCGTCCCGGCATCGGGGCGCAGCAGTCCCGTCGCCATGGAGAGTGTCGTCGTCTTGCCGGCCCCGTTCGGCCCGACGAGCCCGAAGAACGATCCCGTCGGCACCTCGAGGTCGAGGCCGGCGACGGCGAGCTTCGCGCCGAACCGCTTGACGAGTCCCGACAACCGCAGGGCGGGAGCGGCTGGTGTCTGCTGCACAGTCACGACCCTAACGAGTCCGCCAGAAGGCGCGGCCGGGCGCTCATCGCCGCACCGTGTCCGGGATGCGGCGACTATCGCCCGCGCCGCACCGGACGTCGGCGATACTTGGCGATCGTCAGCCGGTTCGTGCGGTGATACGCGACGAGTTTGCGGTAGCGGAGCGTGCGTTCCACGGCGATGGTGACCAGCATTCCCGGATCGTGGCCGATTCTCTGGCCTGAATGCAGGAGCGCCAGCGTGACGTCGAGGTCTTCGCTGATGGCAGCATCGCCGCTGGTGACGACATCCCGGATCGCAGCCCACGCGGTGCGCCTGAGCGCCATGTTGTGGCCGTACATCACCGGTCGCTCGCCGATGATCAGCTCGTGCATCGTCCGGCCGAACGCATAGGCCGCGCGGCCGACCACGTGATCGCCCGACGAGAGGCGGGTGAAGCCGGCCGGCCCGGTCAGTCCCGCGAGGTCCGGATCGGCCGCGAACGCTCGACGGATGGATGCCGCCCAGCCTCGGGTGACCATCGTGTCCGTATCGATGCGCGCGATGACCTCGCTACTCGCGGCGTCGAAACCGGTGGTGCGGGCGTACGTGATGCCGCGCCGCGGCTCGGTCATGACGACCACACCGGCGTGCGAACGAGCGGTGGCAGCGGTGCCGTCGCTCGAGTCGTTGTCGACCACGATGATCTCGTCCACGGGATCGGATTGGAGGCTCAGGGCGGTCAGGCAGGCCTCGAGCATGACCTCGTCGTCGCGCGCCGGGATGACGACGCTGACGCTCACACGCTCATCGGTCACAGACCTGATTCTCCCGCACCCCGCTCCCGAGCGCCGAGCCCGTTGACAGCGACGGATGCGCGAGGTACCCCGGGCTCCCGCGGCTGCTCCGGCGCGACGAGTCTTGGTCGGTCCGGGAGCCCATGCTCACTCGGCGAGCGGCGAAGCGGTCCCGCCCGGCAGGTTCGACGGGGCGCGGCGGAGGCGCTCGAGTCCGCCGACGAACAGCTCGACGCCGAAGGCGAACTCGTCCGCGGTGTCGCCGCCGTTCTGCGGCGAGAGGCCGGCGGCGGGCACGACCACGCCGAGGCTGTCGTACTGCATGCGCTGCTGCTCGTGCGACACATGCCCGATGACGAAGTGCAGCAGGACGGTCGCGGCACGCGCCGCGAGGTCGGCGTCGTATCCGTCCGCCACGATGGCCGCTGTCAGCCGATCGTGAGCGGTCGTGCTGCCGAGCCCGAGCGCGAGGGTGCTGGAGACCACCTCCGCGCCGTCGCGGTAGGCGAGCAGAGCGTCGCGGAGCGCGGCCGCCGCGCCGTGGGTGTGCGACGCATCCCTCCCCGTACGCGGTGGGGCGGGCTGCGCGACGATCCGGTCCGCGAGGTCGGCGAGCAGGCTCTGCTTGTTCGGGAAATGCCAGTAGAGCGCGCTGGGCTGCAGGTCGAGGGCGGCCGCCAGTCGCCGCATCGTCAGCTCGGGCAGCCCGTCGTCGTCGAGGATGCGCAGGGCTGCCCGCGCGACATCGTCTCGCGTGTGACGACGCCCGCTTTCCGTTCCGGCCATCCCCCCACTATAGTGAACGCCGTTCAGGTGAACGGTGTTCAGGTGAACGGTGTCCAAGAACGGTGAAGGAGACGTAGATGACCGATCAGCCCCGAGCGCGACGCATGGATGCGACGGACATGGCGCGCGTGGCCGTGTTCGCGGCGATCGTCGCAGTCCTCGGCCTCCCGGGAGGCTTCACGGTCTTCGGCGCTGTGCCGATCACGGCGCAGACGCTCGGCGTGATGCTCGCCGGCGCGATCCTCGGGCCGTGGCTCGGCGCGCTGTCGATGACGGTGCTCCTCGCGCTGGTCGCCGTCGGGCTGCCCCTGCTGGCCGGTGGACGCGGAGGGATCGGGGTCTTCTTCGGGCCCTCCGCGGGCTACCTGGTCGGGTGGGTCGCCGGTGCGCTCGTGATCGGCCTCATCGTGCATGCCGGCGGTCGCAAGCCGGTGACCTGGCGGACCGTCCTGGGAATCGTCACGGGCGGGATCCTCGTCGTGTACGTGCTCGGCATCCCGGTGCAGAGTGCCGTGACCCACCTGCCTCTGGCCGACACCGCACTCCTGAGCCTCGTGTTCGTCCCGGGTGATCTCGTCAAGGCCGTGATCGCGACGGCGGTCGTGATGACGCTCGTGCGCGCGTACCCGCGTGCGTTCCGCCGCACGTGGCCGGCGCGCGTGCACGCCGCCGAGCCCGCAGAGCCGGTGCGCGTGCCGTGATCGTCCCGGTCCGCGGCGACACCGCAGGGCTTCTCAACCGACTCGGCGCCCTGCGCGCGGCCGGCGACGTTCCACTCGTCGGCGACGAGCGCTGGCCGCAGGCGCATCGGGATGCGGTTCAGGCCATCGCCGGCGGCACCGAGCCGCCGGCGGACGCCGCCTGGGCGACCCTGACGTCGGGCAGCAGCGGATCGCCCCGGATCGTGCTGCGTACCGCCGAGTCGTGGTCGGCGTCGTTCGCCGCCGTCGGGCGCTTGATGGATGCCGGCCCCGACGACGCGGTGCTGCTGCCGGCCCCGCCGGCAGCCTCCATGACGCTGTTCTCTCTCGCGCACGCACTCGGCGGCGGGCCGCGCCCGGTACTGGGCTCCGCGGACCGGTCCCGCGCGAGCTGCCTGCACGGCACGCCGCAGGCCCTGCGCGCCGTCCTGGACGCCGGGCCCCCGCCGGGGCTGCGCGCGGCGCTCGTGGGCGGTTCCCATGTCGATGATGCGCTGCGGGCTCGGGCGGCGGATGCCGGCGTCCGCGTGTGCGGGTACTACGGGGCTGCGGAGCTCTCCTTCGTCGCGGTCGACGAGGGAGACGGCCTCCGCGCGTTCCCCGGGGTGGAGCTGAGCATCCGGGATGGCGAGCTGTGGGTGCGCTCCCCCTTCATCGCCCTCGGCTACCTGGGCCCGGGCGGCCCGCTGCGGCGGGACGGCGACTGGGCCACGGTCGGCGACCGGGCGGAGCTGGTCGACGGACGACTGCGCCTGCTCGGCCGGGCGGATGATGCCATCCTCAGCGCATCGGCGACGATCGTGCCCGAGGAGGTCGAGGCTGTGCTCCGAGCCGTTCCGGGCGTCCGGGATGCCGTCGTGTTCGGACTGCCGCAGACGCGCGTCGGCGCCCTCGTCGCGGCCTTCGTGGAACTGGACGGCACATCGGGCGGAGCCGGGGCGAGGAAGAGCCTCCGCGCCGCGAGCCTCACTCGACTCGCCCCGGCGCACCGACCGCGGCGCTGGTACGCGGGAGAGCTCCCCCGCACAGCCTCGGGCAAGCCGGCGCGGGCCGAGGCGATCCGCCGAGCACGGGCCGGGGAGGTCGATCGCCTTGGCGTCTGACCGGCATCCCGTCATCATCGCCGCGCGGCGCACTCCCATCGGCACCCGCGGTCGCGCCCTCGCCGAGCTCGACGTCGCAGCGCTGGCCGCTCCCGTCATCCGCGCCACGCTCGCGGATGCGGAGGCGGCCCTGGGCCGACGTGTCACCGTCGCCGACGTGCTGCTCGGCAACTGCATGGGACCGGGCGGCAATCCGGGGCGCGTGGCGGCGCTCGCCTCGGGCCTCGGCCCTCTCGTTCCGGGCGGCACGGTCGACCGACAGTGCGGCAGCGGTCTCGCCGCGATCCTCGACGCCGCCGCCGCGACCCGCGGCGACGAGCGGATGCGCATCGCGGGAGGTGTCGAGAGCGCCTCCACGGCCCCCGTGCGCTCGAGGGGCGGTGTCCCGTACGCCAAGGCCCCGTTCGCCCCGGACGGCTTCCCCGACCCCGACATGACGCGCGCCGCCGAAGACCTGGCCGCAGAGGACGACATCCCCCGATCGCGCCAGGACGCGCACGCCGCGCGCAGCCACGCCCGCGCGCGGACGGCGCGCGACGCCGGTCGCTTCGACGCCGAGCTCGTCCCGTTCGCCGAGCTCGATCACGACGACGCCATCGGCACCGCCGAGCGTCTGCTCCCCCGTCTGGCCCCCCTCTTTCCCGGCGGGTCGCTGACGGCGGGGACCTCGACCCGCATCGGTGACGGCGCCGCCGCCGTCCTCGTCTCCCCCGGCGGCACGGGGCCCGGCCTCGCCGTCCGCGCCTGCGCGATCGTCGGCTGCGACCCGGCGCTGCCCGGCATCGGTGCGGCGCCTGCCGTACGGGCCGCTCTCACGTCCGCCGGTGCGACGGTCGCCGACGTCACCGCCTTCGAGATCGTGGAAGCGTTCGCAGCACAGAGCCTCGCCGTGCTCGACCGGCTCGGCATCGCCGAGGACGATCCGCGCGTGTGCGCGGACGGCGGCGCGCTCGCCCTCGGGCACCCCTGGGGAGCGAGCGGAGCCGTCGCCGTCGTGCGCCTGTTCAGCCGTCTCGTGCGCCGCGGCGCCGTGCCCGGCACTCTCGGGGTCGCCGCGGCATCCGTCGGCGGCGGTCTCGGCGTCGCCGCCGTCCTGGAGGTGGTCCGATGAGCATCCAGCTGGAGACCGTGTCGGTGCGCCTCGGGGATGCCGTCGTCCTGCGCGACGTGTCGGCCGACCTCGACGCGCGCACCGTCGCGGTGATCGGCGAGAACGGGTCGGGCAAGTCGACGTTCGCCCGGCTCATCGGCGGCCTCGTCGGTCCCACCGGCGGAACGATGCGGATCCTCGGTCTCGACCCCGTCACGCACGCCAAGCAGCTCCAGCGGCGCACCGCGCTCGTCTTCAGCAATCCGGATGCGCAGATCCTGATGCCCACCGTCGCCGAAGACGTCGCCTTCTCCCTCCGCGCCGACCGCCTCCCCGCGGTCGAGTTGCGTGAGCGCGTCCGCATCGCCCTCGACGGATTCGGACTCGCGGACCTCGCCGACCGCGCATCCCACGACCTGTCCGGCGGGCAGAAGCAGCTGCTGGCCCTCTGCGGTGCCTTCATCCGCAGGCCCGAGCTCGTCGTCGCCGATGAACCGACCGCCTATCTCGACGCCCGCAACGCGCGTCGCGTCGCCGATCATCTGTTCGCCGACACCGGGCACCGCCTCGTGCTCGTCACGCACGACCTCGACCTCGCACGGCGATGCGACACCGCCGTCCTGTTCGCCGAGGGACGGCTGGTCGCCGCCGGAGAGCCTGCGGCGATCGTCGCAGACTACGAAGCGATCCTGCGATGCTGACCCTCTACCGCCCCGGAGAAGGGCGCCTGCACCGCATGCCCGCGGGCCGCAAGACTCTGCTCGTCCTCGCCCTCGTGCTCGGCGTCTCCCTCCTGCCGTCGTCGTGGTGGGCCGCCGTGGTCGCCGCCTCGGCGACACTCCTCGCGTACGTCCTCGCCGAACTGCAGGACGGGATGCTGGGCATGCGCGAACTCGCCCGCCAGGTCGCCGCGCTGCGCTGGATCCTCGTGATCACGATCGTCAGCCAGCTCGTCTTCCTCGGCCCCGAGGCTGCCGTCGCCAACACGGCTCGCGTCGCCGCGGCGATCGTCCTCAGCGCGCTTCTGGTGCTGACCACCCGCGTCACCGCGCTGCTGGATGCGCTCGAACGCGGACTGCGACCGCTCGCTCGCCTCCGGCTCGACCCTCAGCTGGCGGCCCTCCTGCTCACCGTGACCCTGACCACCATCCCCACGCTCGCCCGGCTCGCGAGGGAGGTGCGCGACGCGCAGCGCGCCCGTGGCGCCCGCGGCAGCCTGCGCACCTTCGCCGTGCCGTTCCTCATCCTCGCCTCCCAGCACGCGTTCGAGCTCGGCGACGCCCTCACCGCGCGAGGCATCCGGTGATCGACCCCCGGCCGCGCGTCCTCGGCGCGGTCGTCGACGACCAGACCCGGTGCATCCACTACGGCACGCCGCTCGACATCATCGCCATTCGATTCGCGTGCTGCCGCGAGTTCTACCCCTGCCACCTCTGCCACGCCGAGACCGCCGGACACCCCGCAGAACAATGGCCCATCGCAGACCGGGAGGAGCACGCCCTCCTCTGCGGGGTGTGCGGACACCTGCTCACCATCGCCGAGTACCTCGAAGCCGACCGCTGCCCGGCGTGCCGCTCGGCCTTCAACCCCGGGTGCAAGCTCCACACCCACCTGTACTTCCGGGTGGATGCGATCAAGCCGTGAGGATGACCTTCAGCGCCTTCGTCTCGGCCGCTCGGCCGAACGTGTCGTAGGCGCTCAGGATGTCATCGAGGGCGAAGCGATGGCTGATGAACCCCGCCACGTCGATCTTTCCCTGGGCGAGCAGTTTGATCAGCATGCGCGACGTGTCTGTGTTGACGAGCCCGGTGGTGATCGTGAGGTTCTGTATCCAGGCCTTCTCGAGCGGGAACGTCACGGGCTTGCCGTGCACGCCCACGTTGGCGACATGGCCGCCGGGCCTCACGATGGCCAGCGTCATGTCCCAGGTGGCCGGCACGCCGACCGCTTCGATGGCGACATCCACGCCGAGACCGTCCGTCAGGGCGATCACCTGCTCTTTCCAGTCCGCGTCCGACGAGACGATGCCGTCGCTCGCGCCGAAGCGCTTCGCCTGCTCCACGCGGTTGGCATCCAGGTCGATCGCGATGACACGGCTCGGTCCATAGAGGGCGGCTGTGGTCATCGCCGCAAGACCGACCGGACCCGCGCCGATGACCGCGACGACATCGCCCGGCTTGACGGCGCCGTAGCGGATGCCGATCTCATGCCCCGTGGGCAGGATGTCGCTGATCATCGCCGCTTCCTCGGGCACAACGCCCTCCGGCAGCTTGTGGAGCGACGTCTCGGCGAAGGGGACCCGCACGTATTCGGCCTGCGTGCCGTCGATCAGATGCCCGAGGATCCAGCCGATCCCCGATGCTCCTTCGTCGGCCAGACAATGGGAGTACATGCCCTCGAGACAGTAGCTGCACTTGCCGCAGGCCGAGATGCACGAGACGATCACGCGATCTCCCACGGCGATCTCGGTCACCGCCTCACCGACCTCGGTGACGACGCCGACTCCTTCGTGACCGAGGATGCGACCGGGTTGCACCGCGGGCACGTCCCCCTTGAGGATGTGCAGGTCCGTCCCGCAGATCGTCGTCGTCGCGATCTTGACGATCGCGTCTGTCGGCTTCAGAATCCGGGGATCCGGCACCTCCTGCCAGACGATCGAATTCGGTCCCTGATACACCAACGCTCTCATGATCTCTCCTCGGCATTTCGCGGTGTGCGCTGATACCCATCGTGCGGCGCGCGGAAGGCGGGGCCGGGACCTTCGTCCCACCGTCTGGTGCGGGGATCCTCCTGCCCGCCCTGCCGTGGTCAGGAACGCGGGGGGTTGGCGGGAAGCCACTCCGCCAGCGTGGTGGGGAAGATCTCCGCACCGTCCAGGGGAATGAGAGTGCGCTCCTCGATGTGTGCGCCGTAGTACTGCGCGTCCGGATCCTGCACGACCGTCCGGGGATCGCCACGGAACGCGAGGCCTCGCCGGACGAACTCGTCCATGGGGAACTGCTCGGGTCCGGCGATCTCGAGATCGCCGTTGATCGGCCGCCCGGCTGCCGTGCGAGCCACGGCGGTGGCGACATCCTCCGCGGCGATCGGCTGGATGAGGGCTCCGGGCAGATGCACGGTGCCGTCGGCCACCACCGAGATGTCGGCGATGCTGCCCAGGAACTCGAAGAACTGGGTGGCGTGGACGAGCGAGTACGGCATCCCGGACTCCGTGATGAGCTTCTCCTGCGCGGTCTTGGCCCGGAAGTAGGGGATGTTCTGGGGGCGGTTGGTGCCGACGATGGTCAGCGCCACGTGGTGACCGACACCGGCGGCCGCCTCCGCGGCGAGCAGGTTGCGAGTGGAGGTGGTGAAGAACTCCAGCACGGCGTTCTCTTCGAAGGACGGCGAGTTCGAGACGTCGACGACGACCTGCGCTCCCGTCATCGCATCTGCGAGTCCCTCACCCGTCAGGGTGTCGACGCCGGTGCTGGGCGCCGCCGCGACGGCTTCGTGACCGTGCTCGGACAGCTTCGCGACCACTTTGGATCCGATGAGCCCGGTTCCGCCGACGACGATGATCTTCGCCATGTTCGTGCCTTTCGTTCGGGGGTGGCGCCGGAAGGGCGCCTCATGAGTGGTGACCGATCGTCGGGTCGCTTTGTGACACCGTCAGGGCATGTTCCAGTGCCGGAGCTTGTCGGGATTGACCACGAGCCATACGTCCGACGCCCTTCGTCCGCGAAGACGCAGAGCGAGCACCGCGACCACGCGCGCACCTTCATGGAACGCGATCGCGGGCGCGCCGTTGACGGTGGCCATCGTGGAACTCGACGCCGCGGTGGGCGTCAGCAGCTCGACAAGCGCACCGGCGGCGGCCCTGCGTCCCACGATCGGCGCGCTCGGCGCGGCGACGCGTCCCCCGCCGTCGACCAGCAGCGTGACCCCGCGGCGCAGCATCCGCTCCACACGCGTGCGATCGCCGACGCCCAGCGAGTCGCGGATCGCCTCGGCGACAGCCGCCTCGCGGCACGTCATCGGCTCTTCCGAGGGGCGATGCTGCGAGACCACGACGCGGCGACGCGCGGCGTCATGCTCCGGCCGGTGCGATGTGATGCAGCTTGTCGGGGCTCATCTGCCAGAGGAGCTGTAGGATGCCGTTCTCGGATGCGGTGACCGTCACAGCGGTGGTGACGACGCCGTTCTCAGACAGCGTCGCCGCCGGCTGACCGTTGATCTCGACCCAGCCGACGGTCTTCCCCGTCCAGAAATGCCCGGAGAACGCGGCGACGAACTTCGCGACGCGCTCGCGCCCGCGCACCGGGACCCGTGCCGCGAGCTTCACGCCGTTGCCATCGGTGTAGCTGACCACGTCCGAGGCGAACAGGTCCTCCAGGGCGCCCACATCCCCGCTCTTGGCCGCCGTGAGGAACGTCTCCAGCAACCGTCGATGCTCGCTCGCGGGGACCTCGGTGCGTCTGCTCCCGGAGAGATGCTTGCGCGCTCTGCTCACCAGCTGGCGCGCCGCGGGCGCCGTCGACCGCACGATGACGGCGATCCGCTCGTACGGATAGTCCAGGGCTTCGCGAAGCACGTACGCGGCACGTTCGGTCGGTGTGAGCTTCTCGAGCAGGAGCAGCACCGCGAACTGCAGGGCCTCCCCGCGCTCTGCCCCGAGCAGTGGATCGTCCTCCGTGTTCACCGGCTCGGGCAGCCACGGACCGATATACGTCTCCCGGCGCGAGTGGGCCGACTTCGCCTCGTTGATGCAGAGCCGCGTGGTCACTGTCGTCAGAAACGCCGCCGGCTCCTTCACCGCCGACCGATCCGTGTGCTGCCACCGGATCCACGCCTCCTGCACGATGTCTTCGGCGTCTGCGACGGTGCCCAGCATCCGATAGGCGATGCCGAACAGTCGGCGCCGCTCGCCTGCGAACACCGCTGCCGCCGCGTCGAGATCCGCCCGATCGCCCATCTCCCGGTCGTCCGTGTGTCTCACCCTTCGCCGGACCGATTCTGTCTCGCGCCGTCGTTCTTCGCAGCGCCCTACTCATCTTGACCGGATCGCCCTTCCGGATGTGACGTGCACCGCGGATCTTCCGCGCGATCGCACCGCCGAACTCTCCGGTGGGTCTCCCCGGCACCGGCTGGGGAGACCGGTTTGCGTCAGCGTGATCAAGCAGGAGACGATCTGGGGATGCCCGTGCACGATCTGCTCGCCAGCCTCGAGGAACTGCCGGCAAGCGATCTGCGGGACTCGTACATCCGCTGGGTCCGCACCGAAGGTGACACGGCGCTGCGTCGCGAGGGTGGGCCCGAGCACGTGACCGCATCCTGCCTCGTGTTCTCGCCGGAGTTCGACCGGGTCCTGCTCTGCTTCCACCGCAAGGGCCAGTTCTGGCTGCAGTTCGGCGGCCACATCGAGCCGGCCGACGCATCGGTGGCCGACGCGGCGCAGCGGGAGGCTCGGGAAGAGTCCGGCATAGCCGACCTCACGCTGCTCTCCCCTGCCATCGTCGATCTGGATCGCCACGACCTGCACGCGGGATTCTCCTGCGCCGCGCACTGGGACGTCGTGTACGCCGCCGTGGTACCCGCCGACGCCCATCTCACCGTGAGCGAGGAGAGCGAGGATGTCCGCTGGTTCCCGCTCGATGAGCTTCCCGAGAATGTGCCGCCGGGCTGGCGGTTGCGGGTACGGCAGGCTGCGCGCGAGGCGTCCTCGCGACAGCTTCGCCACAGCTGACTATGACGCGCAGGGCTCGAATATCGCGGGGACCATGGCCGCCGTCTGGTACGCGAATTCATACAGCCACCCGAGGATCGATCGGTGGGAGTCGTCTGCGACGAACTGCGCGCGGCCACCGAAGCACCGAGCGAAGATGAGGCGGGCGCGGAGGATGTGCGGTGCTTGGGTGACGACCACCACCGTGCTGAGCTGGCCGCGGTCGTACATCTCCTGCGCGTACGCCGCTTCCCCCCTCGTGGTGAACGGCGACGGGACGAAGCACGCGACGTCGATGCCTGGAGGCGGCGCGGGGCAGTACACGAGCTTTCCGGACGACGGCACGCGGTCGCTCGGAATCGAGACGATGACTTTGTCGGACACGCCCGCCTCCGCCAGGCGGTAGGCGGTGCGGATGCGGGGCTCCAGGGGCGGGCCGAGAACAAGAATCGCGTCGGCTTTCACGGGCGAGTCAGTCGCAGGGGTCACGTACAGCGCGACGCACACCGCTGCGAGCAGCGCCGCGACGGCCGCAGCCCCGGCAGCGAACCTGACCCACAGCGATACGCGTCGACCTTGCTTTCGCGCATCACCCACGGTCTTCCACCATAGGCGCCTCGGGTTCCGGCGCCCTCGCATCAGCAGTCGCGAGCCGATATCTACCGTCGACGGATAACACCGGTGTGGCCGGAGGCTGCTGGCGCGGCCCCCGGCCATCTCGCCCGCTCGTCGGCGCCTAGCCCTTCATAGCGGGCTGGAGCAGGCCCAGCAGGCCGTCCGACTCCCCGTTCGGCCCCGCGCTGAACCACACGGACTCGGTGCCACCGGCAACCTGGGTGCCGACGATGAGGCCCCAGAGGCCGTCGATGACCAGCGGTCCGCCAGACGTGCCGCGGAGAAGTCCGAGGACCGCCCCGGTCTGCGGGTCGAACACGTGGATGCGCCCGTCGCCGAAGTTCCCGACGAGCAGGTCGCCGCCGAACTGGCCGAAGCTCGCGGGTGCGAGCGTCATGCCCCACGGCGAGTTGAGCACGCCGTGGGTCGCGAACCGCTTCACGAAGTCGCCGCCCGTCGTGTAGACGTCGATGAATCCGTGGGCCGGCCCCGCGACGTCGTCGTGCAACGTCGCATCCTGCTTGGCGTACGTCACGAACACCTGGCCGTTGATCTCAGCCACGTTGAAGGGCGCGTAGCCGGCGGGCAGGTTCGGGTCGTGGAACATCGACGGCGTCGACACGAGGGTCCACGACGAGTTCCATGCGTCGATCCGGTTGGCGCGGAAGTTCGTCGCGAGCAGCAGCGGTCCGGTCGGGCTCTGCACCAGCGCCAGGCCTTTGAAGACCGAGTCGGGCATCTGCCCGCCGACCTGTGTGGCTGCGGCGCCTCCGGCCCATGCGGAGATGAAGCCGTCCTCGCCGGCGAAGATGAACCGTGCCGGTGTGGTGGTCCCCGGGACGTCGAACCCCGATCCGCTGTTGTTGAACACCTGGCCGGTCGGGGCTCCGCCCGGGATGGCGACCGAGAGCACCTTGGTCACCGGGCTGCCGGCGATGTCCGTCCGGTAGAGCGTCGTCTGATCGGATCCGTTGTCCGAGACCCAGACGGGCGTGTTGGGCCCGTGCGACAGGCCCCACGCGTTCACGAGCGCCGGATCCGTGAGCGCCGCGACCCCCGGTTGGTTCGACACGAGGTTGATCTGCTGAAATGTGCCGGTTCCGGCCGCGTTCGCCGGTCCGGCGGCCGCCACGGCCAGTGCCAGCGCTAGGCTCGCGGCTCCCCCGACGATGGTTCCTTTGGCAACCATGACATGTGCCTCCTCAAGGTTCGGCCTGCAACGGCGCAGACCCGTCCTCACACACACGAGGTGGACGCCGCCAGGGTTCATGCTGTGGTGGTTCTTCGGCGAACGCGGGACCTTCGCCCCTGTCGGTCGGTCGGCTGACTCGAAAGACTCGGCATGAGTACACGCGCCATCGCGTGCTCATCAGCCGGGTTGATGGAGGAGGCGAGACGATGTCGGCGAACCTGCAGACGACGCCCGAGCTGCCGGCGACTCGTCGCAGACCGAGCACGGCAGCCCGACGGTTCGGGTATCTGATCGCCATCCTCGTCAACGCTGCGATCCTGTATCTCATCAACGTGGAGCCGAGTTGGCGCGTGGTGCCATTCCTCACATCCGCGACTGTCGCGGTCCTTCCGTGGATCAATGGATCGATCATCGTCGGCATGGCGGCGAATCTGGTCTACCTCTTCACCGATCAGCGATGGGTGAGGGCGGCCGGCGACCTGGCGACAACGGCAGTCGGCCTTGCGGCGATGTTCCAGCTGTGGATCGTCTTCCCCTTCGAATTCCATCCGGCAGCGCCCTGGACACTTCTGACCCGCATCCTCATCACCCTCGCGATCGCCGGATCTGCCATCGCCATCGTCGTTCAGCTCATCCGATTCGTGCAGGTACTGGCCCGCCCGCCACGACACGATGGAACCTGAATTCCGGACACCGATGGCAACGGCGTGGTGCTGCGCGGGCGTTCAGCCACCGAAGTGGGTGTGGATGATGAATGTCCGGGGGTCTCGTTACCGTCAGCTCCGTGGCAGTAAGTGACGCGCTCGCCGGGCTGGACCCCGCACAGCTCGAGGCGGTCGAGCACGGCGATGGGCCGCTGGTGGTCGCGGCAGGGGCGGGCACGGGCAAGACGCGCGTGCTCACCGCGCGGGTTGCGCGGCTGCTCGAGGCAGGGGTGCCCCCTGAACGGATCCTGCTGCTGACGTTCACGCGGCGCGCGGCATCCGCGATGCTCTCTCGCGCCGCGGTCATGTGCGGCGACGCGCAGGCGGCACAGCGCATCGCCGGCGGCACGTTCCATGCGGTCGCGCACCGCATCGTCGCGGAGCACGCACAGCATCTGGGGCTGGCGGACGTGACGGTCATCGATCCCGACGACGTCATCGACCTGATCGACCTGCTGCGTGCGGAGCACGGGCTCGACGGCACCGAGGTGCGGCTGCCCACGACGCGCACCATCGCCGACATCGCCTCCCGCGCGATCAACACCGCGACGCCGGCCCGCGCGGTCATCGAAGAGCAGTTTCCCTGGGCGCTGGAACAGGCCGATGCGATCGCCGGTCTGTTGCGCCACTACCGCGCCCGCAAGCGCGAGCGCGGCCTGCTCGATCTGGATGATCTGCTCATCGCCTGGCGGGCGCTGGTCGCTGACCCCGATGTGGGAGCGCGGCTGCGCGCGCGCTGGGACTGGGTGCTCGTCGACGAGTACCAGGACGTCAACCAGCTTCAGGTCGACATCGTGCGCGGGCTCAGTCCCGACGGCCGCGGGCTCACGGTCGTCGGCGACGACGCACAGGCGATCTACGCGTTCCGAGGGGCGAGCGCCGGCCACCTGCTCGAACTCGTCGAGGCCTACCCCGATGCCACGCTCGTGCGTCTCGAACGCAATTTCCGTTCCACGCAGCAGATCCTCGACCTCGCGAACCAGGTGCGCCCGGGCGAACTGAGGCTGCGGCTCGTCGCCGACCGTCCGCAGCCGGGCGCCCGACCGACGCTGGTGACCTGCCGGAATGCAGACGACGAGGCGCGCACGATCGCGGACCGCATCCTCGCCGCACACGTCGATGGCACGCCACTGCGTTCGCAGGCCGTGCTGATGCGCACCGGATCCCACAGCGCGCAGCTGGAGGTCGAGCTCAAGGTGCGGGGGATCCCGTTCCACAAGTTCGGCGGGATCGGCTACCTGGAGACGTCGCATGTGCGCGACCTGCTGGCGAGCTTCCGAGTGGTGCTCAATGCGGCAGACGAGGTGTCCTGGTACCGCCTGCTCACCCGGCACCGCGCGATCGGCAAAGCGAGTGCGCGCGCACTCGCAGGGATCCTCGCGGACGGGGGCATCGATCGCGCGGCCGACGCGGTCGCGGCGGCACCCGCGAAGGGGCGCACCCTACTTGCCTCGACCTTGTCGCTGCTCGGCGCCGTCGACTCCACGACCGTCGTGCCGGAGCTGGTCGAGGCGTGCCGAGGCGCGGTGGATCCGCTGCTGCGCGCGTACTACCCGGATTGGCAGCGTCGGGTGACCGAGGTCGACGGCATCGCGCAGGCGGCCGCTCGACAGAGCGATCTCCGCACGTTCGTCAGCGAGCAGGCGATCGACCCGGTGAACGTCGCCGGCGACTGGGCGAAACAGCCACATCTCGACGAGGACTGGCTGACCCTCTCCACGATCCACTCCGCGAAGGGCCTGGAGTGGGACACGGTGCACCTCCTGCGCGCGAACGACGGCGCGATGCCCTCCGACATGGCTCTCACCTCGTCCGTCGGCCTCGCCGAGGAGGAGCGCCTCTTCTACGTCGCGCTCACCCGGGCGCGCGACGTCGTCGACGTGTACGTGCCCGCGCAGCTGCCCACGCATCCCTCAGCGTTCATGGCGAAGCATGTCGCCGCCAAGCCCAGCAGGTTCCTGACCGAGCCCGCACGCGCTCTCATGGAGTCGGTCAGCACGGCGGCCGTCACGTCCGGGCCTGCGATCACCCGGGCTGTCGGGGCGCCGCGCGTGCGCACGGATGCGTTCGACGAACTCTTCGCCTGACCTGCACACGCCGGCTGCCGGACCGGAACCACGGTCACAGCTGGGTGTGATCGGGGGCGCGTACGTTGGCGGCATGGTCGGCGGATTGGTCTCGTTGTCGCCGCTGCAGGCGCTCGGGATTCCGGTCGCCCTGCTCGGATCGGTGTTCCTGGCTTTCGGGGCCCAGTTCCAGCAGCGCGGCGTGGCCAGAGTCGACGCCGACAGCCGAGCCGACGCGAAGACGGGGCTCGGTGTGGGTCACCTGCTGGCGTTGGCCCGCCGGCCCGCGTGGCTCGTGGGAACGCTGATACTCGCCGGCGCCATCGTGCTGCAACTCCTCAGCCTGCTTCTCGCCCCGCTGACCGTCGTGCAGCCCCTGGGTGCGCTCGCACTCGTGATCACGGCCCTTCTCAACGCGCGCGCGACCAGGACGCGCCTCAGCAACTCGGCGATCCGCGCCATCCTCCTCTGCGTCGGCGGCATCGGCGTCTTCGTCGCGGTCGCCGCATACACAACGACCTCGATCCCGATCCAGACCGAGCAGCTCGTGATCGTGCTGATCATCCTCGCCTGCGTTCTCGCCATCCTCGCTGCAGGCTTCGTCCTCTTCCGTCGACGCTCGCCGACCGTCTACTACATCATCGCCGGAGGCATTCTCTTCGGGTTCGTGGCCACGCTCGCGAAGGTCGTCATCGACCGCGTCCAGACCATCGTCATGCACGGTTTCGCACTCGCGCCCGGTGACGGCCTGACCGTTCTCGCCGTCCTTGCGATCATCGTCGCGGCCCTCGCCGGCTCCTACCTGGTCCAGACCGCCTACTCGAGCGGATCTGCCGCCCTGGTCGTCGCCGGTCTCACGGTCATCGACCCCATGGTCGGCGTCACGATCGGCATCGTCGTTCTCGGCGAGGCGGTCGCCGCGCCCTCGTGGGTCGGGATCGTCTTCGTGCTCGCCGGCGCGGTCGCCGTCCTGGGCGTGTTCCGTCTTGCCCGGCTGAAGGAATCAGCACCCGCGTGACCCCGTGTAAGCCCCCATGCACCCCGCCGCCGTGTGGATGCGGCGGCGGGGTGCAGGCGTTGCACCGGCGAGGGATGCCGGGCCACGGTCATCCACGCCCCGGGACGCGCATCCGCTGTCAGGGCGGCGGGTCTTGCGGTGGAGGCGCACGACCGCGGGCCGCTCTCGTGAGCCGGCTCAGCGCGGCTGATCGGTCGAGGCATGAACACCGCTTCGGACCGCGGCCGGCTGCCGACTTCTCGGGAATGTCACGGTGATGTCCAGTCCCCCTGTCGGGGGTGCCACCGTTTCGACGGTCGCGGCGTGCGCGTGGGCGATCGACTGCACGATGCTCAGCCCCAGGCCGAAGCCGTCACCGGTCCGATCATCGAGCCGCGTGAAGGGTTCGAACAGCCGGGCGACCTCCCCGGGCGGCACCGGCGGTCCGCTGTTGACGACCCGCAGCATCACGTGCATCTCGTCCTCCGCGACGGAGACCCGGACAGTGCCGCCGCGTTCGTTGTAGCGGACGGCATTGTCCACGAGGTTTGCGACGAGGCGCCCGAGCAGGCTCGGATCGCCGTCGACCTCACCGGGCGCCGTCGCCACCGCGATCGTCATGTCTTCGGCACGAATCCGCTCCACCGCCATGCGCACGATATCGCCGAGCGCGACCGGCCCGGCGCTGTGCACGATGGCGTCGCTGCGGGCGAGGGTCAGAAGCGCGTCGATCAACGCGTCCGCTCGATCGGTCTCATCGCGCACGTCCTCTCCCATCCGTCGGAGCTCGCCGATCGAGGGCGACGTCCTGGCCAGGACAACGTCCACCGCGGTGCGGATGACGGTCAGCGGGGTGCGGAGCTCATGGCTGGCATTGGCGATGAAGCGCCTCTGCGAGACGAATGCCGCTTGCAGCCGATCGAGCATGCCGTCGAAGGTGTCAGCGAGCTCCCGCAGCTCGTCGTGCGGACCGTCAAGAGCGAGCCGGGCGGAAAGGTCCCCCTCCCCCGCAGCCCGAGCTGCATCCGTGATCCGCTTCACCGGTCGGAGGATGCGCCCCGCCACCACCCATCCGATCACGCCGGACAGGAGAGTCAGCACAGCAAGTGCGATCAGCGCATCCACCGCGAGCGTCTGCAGCATGGCGCCGCGCTGCACGGCGGCGAACGCGGCGGAGCTGTGCGAGAGGAGCACCGCGCACTTCTCGCGGAGATTCGCGTCGACGGGAACGCCCGTGGTGCCGAGATTGGTGCACGTCTTGAGCAGCTTCTCGTAGTCGGGCGGAACGCTGATGTCGGATGCATGAACGTTCGCGGAGACGAGGAGATACGTGAGCCCGACCAGGGCGGCGCCCGCGACGGCGAACAGGCCCATGAACAGGAGCGCCAGCCGCGCGCGGGCTGTCGAGAACAACCGTCTCACAGCCGGTACCCCGCCCCCACGACCGTCTCGATCACCGGGGGATCCCCGAGCTTCTTGCGAAGCCGCGCGAGCGTCACCGCGACGGTGTTGCTGAACGGATCCGCGTTGACGTCCCACACATGCTCGAGCAGCTCTTCGGCGCTCACCACGGCGCCGTCCGCGGCGGCCAGGCACTCCAGCACGCCGAACTCCTTCAGCGTGAGCGGCAGTGGACGCCCCGCGCGCGTGCAGCGCATCCGCGGCCGGTCGATCACGAGATCCCCGCGCCGGATGACCGCAGCTTTCGAGGGCTCACGGCGACCGAGCGCGCGGATGCGGGCGACCAGCTCTTCGAAGGCGAACGGCTTGCCGAGGTAGTCGTCGGCGCCGAGTTCCAACCCGTCCACTCGATCGGCGACATCGGCTGCGGCCGTGAGCATGATGATGCGCACCGGATCCTCCCGGCTGGCGAGCTCGCGGCACACCCTGTCTCCATGCACGACGGGCAGGTCGCGGTCGAGCACGACGACGTCATAGTCGACCTCCTCGGTCTGCTCGAGGGCGCGGGCGCCGTCGTAGACGACATCGGCGGCGAAGCCCGCATCAGTCAGGCCCTCGGCGATCAGGTGAGCCAATTGCCGATGGTCCTCTACAACGAGAACGCGCATGAACTCATTGTCGCGGCGACGGGATGACGCGGGCATAACACGCCGCGTTCGGCTCGTGTCATCCACCTCCGGATACAACGGGTTCATCGCCCCACGAGGGGCCGACATTCCGGAGGTGGATCATGAAACGCGGCCTCACCGCCCTCGCCGCGCTCACGCTGCTCGGCGCACTCGTCCTGGCCGGGTGCTCGTCGGCCGGGGGCCCGACGGTTCCCGCGCTCGGCTCGACATCGGGCACCGCGAACGCCGACGGCGGCTCAGGAGGCGATCGCGCCGCGAAGGTGCACGCGGTCGCCGAATGCATCCGCTCTCACGGCGCGCCGACCTACCAGGAGCCGGTCATCGACGCCGCCGGTCACGTGTACTCGGACACCCGGAGCCTCGACCGGCTGAGCCGCTCGGCCCTGGACGAGCTGGACCAGTCCTGCGGCGCATTGGCCGCGGCCGCCGGATACAGCCCGACCGACGAGCCCCCCGCCCCGCCGGCGCTGGTCGCCGCCGGGGTTCGCTCGGCCCAGTGTCTGCGCCAGCACGGTCTGCCGTCCATGCACGATCCGACGAGCGCATCGGCGTACACGCCGGGTCACGGATTCGGGCTCCGTGCCGGCGACCTGCCCAACAACGGCGCGCTGGGCAAGGACGACCCGGCGGTGCAGCGGGCCTTCGCCGCGTGCCGCGCGCTGCTCGACGCAGAGATCCGAGCCTCGGAGTTGACGAGCCTTGCGAAGGATTGATCGCTCCGCCCTCTCGTGGGCTGCGGCCGCCGTTGCGCTCGTGGTCCTCGCGGCGGTCGGTGGCGGGGCGTGGGCGACATCCGCGGCCCATCCGACGGCGACCGTCGCGGCCGTGCCCACGAAGACCGCGACGGTCGAGCGGACGACCCTGTCGAGTACGACACAGCTGTCGGGCACCCTCGGGCACGGCGCCTCGCGGCCGCTCTTCAGCCCGGCATCCGGAACGGTCACCGCGGTCCCGATGCTCGGGTCGACGATCACCGCCGGCGGTGTCCTCTTCACGGTCGACGGACGACCGATCGTGCTGATGGGAGGCGCTGAACCAGCGTGGCGGGACTTCCACGTCGGCATGAGCGCGGGAGCGGACGTCCGCCAGTTGGAGGCCGATCTCGTCGACCTGGGGTTCGCGTCGGGCCTCGGCCTGACAGTCGACGACACCTACACGTCGCGAACGGCGACCGCCGTCGGGCGGTGGCAGCGTTCGCTCGGCCTTCCCGCGACCGGGTCGGTGAGCCGCTCCGACCTCGTGTTCGAGCCCGGCGCCGTGCGGATCCTGGGCCTCACGGCGCCACTCGGCTCCCGTGTCTCGGACGGCGAGCCGGCACTCATGGTCGGCTCGACATCGGTCGAGGTCACCGCTGCCGTCCCCGCCGCCCAGACCGACCTCGTCCACCCCGGCGACAGGGTCACGGTGACGCTGCCGGCGGGACGGAGCGTGGCGGGTGCGGTGACTGCGGTGTCCACGGTCGCCGCATCCGACTCATCCGGCGCCGGCGGCCAGCAGAACAACGGTCCCGTCACCATCCCGGCCACGATCGTCCTGGACGACCCCTTACAGGCGGCCGGCCTCGACGAGGCGCCGGTCACCGTGCAGGTCACCGACCGGACCGTCACCGGCGTCCTCGCCGTGCCGATCACCGCCCTCGTCGCTCTCGCGGGCGGCGGCTACGGCGTCTACGTGGCACACGGATCCGCCCGCGATCTCGTCGCCGTCACGCCGGGCGTGTTCGCGGGGACCCGGGTTCAGGTCGATTCCGCCGCGCTGCGAGCCGGCGACCGAGTGGTGGTCCCGGCATCATGACCCATCTCGTCAGCATGGACAGGGTGAGCAAGGTGTACGGCTCCCCGGTTCCGTTCACCGCCCTTCGGGACGCCTCCCTGACGATCGATGCCGGCGACACTGTCGCGGTCGTCGGGCCGTCAGGGTCGGGGAAGACCACGCTGCTCGGCATCCTCGGGGGACTCGAGCGTCCCAGCAGCGGGGCGGTGCAGATCCTCGGGAACGATCTGGCCGCGCTGCCGGATGCGCAGGTGGCGGGCATCCGGGCCCACCGGATCGGCTTCGTCTTCCAGCGTTTCCACCTCATCGAGCACCTGACGGTTCTTGAGAACGTGGCGACGGGCCTGCTGTACCACGGCGTCGGCGGCCGCGCGCGCCGCAGTTCCGCACAGGCGGCGCTCGAACGCGTCGGACTCCATCGTCGCGCGTCGGAACGGGTCAGTCACCTCTCGGGCGGCGAGCGCCAGCGGGTCGCGATCGCACGGGCGATCATCGGGCATCCGAACCTGATCCTCGCCGATGAGCCGACGGGAAACCTCGACTCGGTGAACGGAGGGATGGTGATGAGCCTGCTCACGGGTCTTGCGGATGCCGACACCGCAGTCGTCGTCGTGACACACGACCCGACCGTCGCCACGAGACTCGGTCGTACGATCACCGTGCGTGACGGCGGGATCGTCGACAACACCGGGGAATCCGCATGAGCGCGGAATCGCCGCGGTCCGTGCTGCGTGTCAGCGACGCCGTCGCCGCAGGACTGATCGGGATGCGGGCGCGGAAGGCCCGCAGCATCCTCTCCGTCGTCGGCATCGCCGTCGCCGTCGCATCCCTCGTCTGCGTGACCGGCCTCGCCGCGTCCGCCCAGGCAGCCCTGATCGATCAACTCGGCAGGGACGGAAACCTCCTCACGGTCGCGGCCGGGCAGACGTTCAGCGGCAACCCCACGCCCCTGCCGCCGACCGCGGCGGCGATGATCCGCGCGATCCCGCCGGTCAGCTCGGTCGTCCAGGTCGGCTCCGTGCCCGGCGCGACTGTGCGCCGCACTGCCGCCATCCCCGCTCTCCAGACCAACGGCATCAGCGTGCTCGCAGCCGATCCCGCCCTTCTCGACGTGATCACCGCTCCGGTGATCGCCGGGCACTACCTCGACCCGGTCGGCCAGACCTACCCGGAAGTCGTCCTCGGCTACAGCGCCGCGCAGAACCTCGGCGTCGACCGGATCGACGCTGAGACCTCGGTCGTCATCGACGGAAGCACCTGGCCTGTCGTCGGCATCCTCGCGCCATCGAGCCTCGCCCCCGAGATCGACGACTCCGCACTCGTGTCCTTCCCGATCGCCCAGCGCCTCCTTCGGTTCGACGGCGCTGCCACGCGGATCTACCTACGCGCAGACCCCGACGAGGTCGCGGCGGTCGCCGCCATCCTCCCCTTCACCGCGTCTCCGCAGCAGCCGGAAGCCGTCGCGGTGCGCAGGCCATCCGCGATTCTGATCGCCCGCATCGCCGCCAAAGACGCCTTCACCGGACTCTTCATCGCCCTGGCCGGCGTCGTGCTCCTGGTCGGCGGTCTCAGCATCGCCAACGTCATGGTCGTGTCGGTCATCGAGCGCCGATCCGAGATCGGGCTCCGCCGCGCGCTCGGAGCGCGGTCACGCCACATCGCGACGCAGTTCCTCGCGGAATCGACCCTTCTCGCTCTGGGCGGAGGGGTAGCCGGCGCAGTCCTCGGTGCCGGCATCACGGCCGCGGTTGCGAGCGTGCAGCGCGAGGTCGTCGTGCTTCCGCCCCTGGCGCTGGCCGCCGCATTGACGGCGTCGATGGTGGTGGGAATCGCCGCCGGCGTCTACCCGGCGATCCGCGCGGCGCGGCTTCCCCCCGCCGAGGCGCTCCGTGCTCCCGAGTAGCAGACCATCGCGCTGTAAGAGCCGACCGCACCGGTCGAGCCGATCTGAGTGCAGACCGAGGTCATCCGAGCGTGACGCGCAATGACCGAATGGGGATGGCAAACGCGTGGTCTGGACGCCGTACGCGATGTGCCTCCATCAGGCATCGCGCGCTGCTGATCATGTCCTGACCTCGGGGCTGCACGGGGCGACTCAAGGGGGGACCTCTCGTCGCTATTGTGACGATAGGCAAGCGTGGTTTGCCCATCGGTATCGCGAAGGAGCGCTGGGATGCTCGTGACCACTGCCTCAGACGGGACCGATGTCGAGGCGTTCGACGAGGGTTCCGGCCCGATCATCCTCGTTGTGCCGCCGGGGATGGACGATGGCTCCGGCTATGCGCGGGTCGCGGCAACTCTGGCCGACCGCTTCCGCGTGCTGCGGCTGCGCAGGCGCCAGTACCGCCTTGACCTGCCCGCACCGGTCACGATCGCCGACGAGGTGCGCGATATCGAGGCGCTGGTTCGGGCAGTGGACGAACAGATGCTCCTTGTCGGCCACTCCTCCGGCGCTGTGGTCGCGCTCGAGGCGCTGGTGGCGATGCCGCACGCGTTCATCGGCGCCGTGCTGTACGAGCCCCCGGTGGTTACGGACCTGCCGCTCGGCGAGCCCGGAGCCGAGGCAGCCACCCGCGCAGCAGTGGATGCGGGCAAGCCCGGTGCAGCGTTGGCGATCTTCTTACGAGACGTCGTCCGCATCCCCGCGGCGGCTGCTTGGCTGACCCGTGCCGCCCTGCCGTTCATGCCGAAATACAAAGCTCTCGTCCCTCGCCAGATCGACGACCTCAGCTCGCTCATCGCGCTCGGCGACCGGCGCGATGCATACCGCGGCATCGCCACGCCCGTGCTCCTGCTCGGAGGGGGCAAGAGCCCCTCCCATCTCGCCGCCAGGCTGGACGCGCTTCAGGAGATCCTGCCCCACTGCAGCCGCGCCGTCATGCCGTCCCAGGGCCACACCGCGAACACCCAAGGCGTTGACGAACTCGCCAAGATCATCGCCCGATATGCCGAGACCCGCGACTGACCCGACGACACCTAACCGGCTGTGGTTTCGGTCCTGGGGTATGGCAGCAGACTGCCCAACATCGCCTCCACCGCGCGATGCCCGGTTGAGCATCCTTTGGCAAACGTGCGCCGACGAGCCGGGTAGCGAGGTGGGCAAGCACCTTCGCGGCCACTGGCGGCGTGGTCAGGGCTGATTCGGGTAACCGGAGGCCCAATTTGGGACGTATCCGGTGATGCACCTGCGACCGTGAATCGAGACCGGTTGCGCCCGCATCGCTGCATGCGATCGCGGCGGCCGAGTTGGTATCAACAGACCCGGCACGGCCTCTCCGGGTACGAGGGAGAGGTCCATCACGACGGGCGACACCGTCGTCGATTCAAGGGAGCCATCGTGCCACACGTGACGATCCAATCTCCACAGCCCGACTTCGTCGTGCCCGACGGTCAGGCCCTGCACGTCGCCGGGGTGGCGACAGGGACCGGTGGGTTCGAGCCCGTGCTCGTGGACGCAGTGCAGGTCAGCGTCGACGGCGGCCCGGCGGTGGCGGCGACCAAGCATGTGGTCGCTCATCAGAAGGTCCCGACCGTGACGTTCTCCGCCTCCGTCGCCGTGGGCGACCAACCGGGTGCGCACACGGTGACCGTGGTCGTGACCGACGACAACCAGGCCCACGCGTCGGCGTCGGTCCAGGTGCTGCGCGACATCTCCGTCGTCGTGCCGCCGCCGGCGATCCTCATCGACCTCGAACCTCCGTTCCCGACGACGGCGGACGACCCGTCGGTTCAGGACCTCGTCGGCACGGTGGCGCAGACGCTGGCCACCCAGGCCTCCCAGCTGACGTCGGCCGGGCTGCTGCTGGTCGGGCCCAACGTCATCGCTACGCAGGACGGCAGCGGCATACCGATCCTGCGACTCGGGGTCTGGCTGCTGGATGCGGGCTTCCCGGTGCAACCGCCGGCACCGCCGCAGTTCCCGCTCCCCCGCCTGTCCCCGCCGCAAGCGGTCGCCGGGTTCGCCCTCGTGCCGCCCCTGCGGCGCGGGCACCGCACCGGGTTCACCGACACACCCTTCGGTGTCCGTGTCCCCGAGACCACGCTGCAACGCCTCGCTGACTTCGCTCGTGTGCAGGCGGGGAACTCCGACGTGGAGTCGATCACGGTCACCCTGTCGGCGCCGGCCACTGCGTCGACCGTGGTGAGCGGCTCACACCTGGGGATCAGCTTCTCGATCGACATCGAGGAAACCCTGTCTGTCGCGCCGGTTGCCGGTGTCGATCCGCCTCAGTCGATTCCGCACGTCGACTCGGAGTATTCGACGAATGTGGGCAGCTTTCTGGACTGGCTGATCGGCGCGCTGATCCCCATCGTCGGCGGCATCCTCGTCATCGGATCTGTCGAGCTGGCGGAGAACGCCGACCAAGTGCCCGGCGTGGTCACCGGGCTGCTGTCCGGTCTCCCGGGCCGCGTGGCGGTGCACAACACGAGCCTGCCTGCGCAGGCGCAATCGCAGTTCGACTTTCCCCAGGTCGTACTCGACTGGTCGGCATTCGGCGTCAACGATGACGGGCTGGAAGGCGCCGGTGACGCGATCATCGCCGAGCGCAATCAGGCCGGTGCCCGCCTGACCGTGGCCGGCCCGGGATCGCTCAACATCCCCCACGGAGAATTCGACGTCGACACCGTGTACCGGCTCCAGCTCTGGCAGATCCGACCCGACGACGGCGGTCTCACCTGGCGGTTCCATCCCCCCGTCGGCACCGAGCACACCGGCACCGCCGACCCCGGAGTACTGGCCGAGGGCGCTGACGTCGACTTCGACTTCGTGCTCCCGCCCCACTCCCTGCAGGGGACATTCACCATCTCGGCCACCGCCATCGAGACATGCGGCACAGATGCCACCAAGACGATTTCCGCGACGGCGACGAAGTCCATCCTCGTCCGCACGCACTGACATGCAATCAGGCGGCGAGCCCCGTTGCCGCATCAGCGTCGCCGTGCAAGAAAGACGCCGCGACCACTCGTCCGCGGACGTCTCGATGCTCAGCAACGCGGGTTACCGTCGGAGCAGACATCGCACGCTATCCGTTCTCACCCGCCACGGCGCGGATGGCGTCCGTCGACGTGCCTTTTTTGTGTACGGGATCTGGGACTTTTCGTCGTACGGATGTTCTAACGGATTGAACCGCGGCATCATGGATATTCGTGGGGACGAACCGGCGATATCCGCACCACGCGGGCCAGCTAGCGGAGGAACGGGTGCTCCGCGAGGCCGCGCAGCACGGCCCGTTGCAATCCCTCACCCCTGAGCAAGTCAGGTATGGTGCTGTCCCCCTCACGACGGTTCCGGATCGGACGGTCGTGTGGGGGCTCGCCTGGCTGCGCTTCGGGGACGCGGATGTGCGGGCGACGGTGCAGATCCGCAGATGGACGGACAACGCGGTGGATGTGGTGGTCGACGTCGACGGGCAGGAGCAGCGCGTATGGATCTGGAGGTCTGCATGTGACCCCCTCAAGAACAGGCAAGACGCCTGGTCGTAGCGTCAGCGCCATGATGAACCTCGACGAAGGGCTCTATATCAAGCCCGATGGCACGTCTGTGCGGATTCCGCGTCGGAATCTCCCTCCGAACGCGCAGAACAAGAACTACGTGATCGGGATCTCGTTCTACGACGGTGACGGCGGGGACAAGGTGCTCGGGGACGTGGAAGAGCTCGAGGTGTGGGCGGCTCCCGGAGTGGGATTCCGGCCGCTGTCGTAGCTTCGCTATCGCACGTATATTGCACGACCGCTTCAGAACGGTCGACGCGACAAACGCAAAACCCCCGGATTACCGGGGGTTGTCGTTTGCTGGGGTACCTGGACTCGAACCAAGAACAACTGAACCAGAATCAGCCGTGTTGCCAATTACACCATACCCCAAGGCTTTTCGACCGAAGTCGTGCCGAGGATCGAGCTTACCCGATCCCCGGCACGCGGCCAAACCGAGCGCGCCGCTCGGGCGCGTCAGCCGACGGTCTGCACGAGGGCGCCGAGGCGGCGCACCGTCTCGGCCTTGCCGAGCAGCTCCATCGACTCGAAAAGCGGCGGCGAGACACGGCGGCCGCTCGTCGCGACGCGCAGCGGACCGTAGGCGACGCGCGGCTTCAGGCCGAGGCCGCCCTCCTCGACGGGGCTCACGAGCGCGTCGACGAGGGCGTGCTGGATGCCCTCCGCGGTGAAGTCGGCTTCGGGCACGAGCTGGAGCGCGCCGACGGAGGCGACGAGCACCTCGCCCGCGTTCGCGGGCAGGGAGGCGAGGGCGTCCTCCTGGTAGGAGACCTCGTCCGTGAAGAGGAAGCCGAGGAGCCCCGGAAGCTCGCCGAGCAGCTGCACGCGCCCCTGGACGAGCGGTGCGGCGCGGAACGCGAGCACGAGCTGCTCATGCGTCGGCTCGGCCTTGCCCGCGCCGAAGACGTCGGCATCGACGAGGTACGGCAGCATCCGCTCCGCGAAGTCCTTCTCCGCAAGCATGCGGATGTGATCGCCGTTGATCGCCTCCGCCTTCTTCTGGTCGAAGCGAGCCGGGTTCGGGTTGACGTTGACGATGTCGAACGCCTCCACCAGCTCGGCACGCGAGAAGACGTCACGATCGGGTGCGAGCGACCAGCCGAGCAGCGACAGGTAGTTGAGCAGGCCCTCGTGGATGAAGCCGCTCGCCCGCAGCAGGAACAGGTCCGCCTTCGGGTCCCGCTTCGACAGCTTCTTGGTGCCGGTCTCGCCGAGGACGAGAGGCATGTGCGCGAAGCGCGGGACGAACGTCGTGACGCCGGCATCCACCAGCGCGCCGTACAGCGCGAGCTGGCGCGCGGTCGACGGCATGAGGTCCTCGCCGCGGATCACGTGGGTGATGCCCATCAACGCGTCGTCGACGGGGTTCGTGAACGGGTAGAGCGGCACTCCCCCGGCGCGCACGAGCACGAAGTCCGGGAACGACCCGGCCGGGAACGTCACCTCGCCCCGGATCATGTCGACGTACGTGATGTCGTCGTCCGGTACGCGCAGGCGCCACGCGGGCTCGCGTCCCTCGGCGCGGAAGGCCGCCTTCTGCTCGTCGCTGAGATCGCGGTCGAAGTTGTCGTAGCCGAGCTGCTTCGCGCGCCCGTTCGCCTCGTTGCGCGCGTCGATCTCCTCGGGCGTCGAGTACGACTCGTAGACGGCACCGGATGCGATGAGCTTGTCGAGCACCTCGCGGTAGATGTCATGACGCTGCGACTGGCGGTACGGGCCGTGCGGGCCGCCCTTCTCGACCCCCTCGTCCCAGTCGATCTCGAGCCACGTCAGCGCGTCGACGAGCTGCTGGTAGCTCTCCTCGCTGTCGCGCGCGGCATCCGTGTCCTCCACGCGGAAGACCATCTTGCCGCCGGTGTGCCGCGCGTATGCCCAGTTGAACAGGGCCGTGCGGACCATGCCGACGTGCGGCAGTCCGGTGGGCGAGGGACAGAACCGCACGCGCACATCGGCGCCGCTCGCGGTCGTGGTTCGGGGATCGGGTGCAGAAGCCATCCTGCCCAGTCTATTCGGCGGCACCTCTCAGCCGAGGGGCGCCATGGCCGCCGACGCGGCCTCGAGTGCGCGCAGGAGCGCCGCGAGGGTCGTGCGCACGGACGGCACGCGATCCGCGCCCTGCGCCGTCACCACGTGCAGCGTCCGCTCGTCGCCGGGCGGGAGTGCCCGCGTCACGATCCCCGGCATCGGCGGGAAGGATGCGACCGCCAGCCGCGGCAGCGTCGCCACCCCGATTCCCTGCGCGACCAGGCCCTCGACGGCTGCGACGTTGTCGGTCTCGAACGTGATCCGAGGCTCGAAGCCGGCGCGGTCGCACACCTCGAGGAGGTGCCCCCGGCAGCGCGGGCAGCCCGCGATCCAGTCCTCGCTCGCCAGCGACGCCAGGTCGATGGATGCGGCTGCGGCCGCGGGGTGCCCGATCGGCAGCACGGCGAGCAGCTCGTCGCGCCCGATCGTCTGCACGGCAAGTCCCCGTGCACTGAGGCGGTGCGGGTCGTCGCGGTCGCCCGGATAGCTGAACGTCAGCGCGATGTCGACGCGGTCGTCGCGGACCGCCTCCACCGCCTCCGGCGGCTCGGCCTCGAGATAGGTCACCGTGATCCCGGGGTGGTGCTCGGCGAGGTCGGCGAGCAACCGGGGCACGAGGGTGGGCGATGCCGACGGGAACCCTGCGAGGCGCACGCGACCCGATCTGAGTCCCCGAAGCTCGGCCAGCTCTCCGGCCGCGGCATCCAGCGCCGTCGTGACCGCGGGAGCGTGGCGGGCCAGCACCCGGCCTGCCTCGGTGAGACGGACGCGCCGTCCCGCCCGCTCGACGATCGGCACGCCGAGCCGCTGCTCGAGCCGGCGCATCTGCTGGCTCAAGGCCGGCTGGCTGTATCCGAGCGCCTCGGCGGCGGCCGTGAGCGACCCCTCGTCGGCGATCGCCTTGACGACGCGCAGCGTCTGGACGTCGAAGTCCAGGTCATCGAAGTCGGCCATGAACCGATCATAATCCCGCGTTATGGATGACATGATCACCATGCCGTAGACGAATCACTTGCGGCTCGGCACCCTGGAATGGTGAGCACGCAGACCATCGGCCGGACGCGGATGCCGGACATCGGTCATGCGTTCGTGGGCGGTGCCGGGTATCTGTCCGCCTGCACGACGGGGCTTCCCCCGCAGGTGTCGCGCGACGCGATCATCGCGGACGTCCTGGCCGCAGCATCCGGCCGTCCCGACCCGATGGCCTACTCGGCCGCGGCGGAGCGCAGCCGCGCGCACTTCGCCCGGCTGGTGTCGACGGATGCCGACCACATCGCGATCGGATCGCAGACCTCCGTGCTCGCCGCCCTCGTCGCCACGGCGCTGCCCGACGGCGCCGTGGTCCTCTGCGCCGACGGCGACTTCTCGTCGATCGTGCTGCCGTTCGTGCACGCGGGTCGCGGAATCACCGTCCGCACCGCTCCCCTCGCGGAGCTCGCCGACGCGATCTCGGCCGAGACCGCCCTGGTCGCGTTCTCCGCCGTTCAATCGAGCACGGGCGAGGTCGCGCATCTCGACGCCATCGTTCGGGCGGCCGCGGCAGTCGGCGCCCTCACCCTGTGCGACGCGACCCAGGCGGTCGGGTGGATGCCGGTCGACGCCTCCCGCTTCGACGCCGTCGTCTGCCACGCCTACAAGTGGCTGTGCGCGCCGCGCGGCGTCGCCTTCCTCACCCTCTCGCCGCGCCTTCAGCGCCTGGCACGTCCCGTGTTCGCGGGCTGGTATGCGGGCGACGACCCCTGGTCGTCCTGCTACGGACACGACGTGGAGCTCGCTGCGTCGGCTCGCCGCTTCGACGTCTCTCCCGCCTGGCAGGCGTTCGTCGGGGCCGAGCCGGCACTCGCCCTCTTCGCCGACGCGGACGCCCGCGAGCTCTACGACTACACCACCCGGCTCGCCGCATCGTTCCGGGAGCGGTGCGGCATCCCGCAGCCCGCGCGTCCCTCCGCCATCGTGACCTGGCAGGATCCGACAGGCTGCGACCTTGCGCGTCTCATCGCGGCGGGTATCACCGCCTCCGGACGCGCGGGGCGCGCCCGCGTCGCCTTCCACGTCTTCAACGACGCGGGCGACGTCGCCCTCGCAGCCGCGGTCCTCGGATTCTGACTCAGCGCCGCCCGAGCGGCGAGAGCGCGATGACCGCCGCGACGATGACGAGCGCGCACAGCGCGAGTCCGCCGTAACCGATCCACCCGAGGATCGCGCCTGCCGCGGCCGCACCGATCGCGGCCGAGAACGCCATGATCGAATCGCTGCGCCCCTGTCGCCGCGGTCGCTGCGAGGTGACGGTGGCTTCGGTGAGCAGCGCCGCCCCGGAGACGGTCGCCGCACTCCAGCCGAGGCCGAGGAGCACGAGCGCGAGCATGACGCCGCCCTCCGCGTTCGACAGCAGTGCCGCAGTCAGCAGCGAGGCGATCAGCAGGCCCTGCCCGAGCAGGATCACCCGCAGCCGGCCCCAGCGGTCGGCGAGGATGCCGAACACCGGCGACAGCCCGTACATGCCGAAGACGTGGATCGCGATCGTGACGCCGACGACCGCCGTGACGGTGTCCGCGGAGACCATGTGCGCGAGGTGGACCGGCGTCATGGCCATGACCGACGCCATCACGACGTGCGAGCCTGCCACGGCGAAGATCGCGTAGCGTGCGGCGACGGGCCGGTCGACCTCGACGATGTGCTCCTTCCGCGCCTCTCCCGACCTCGCCAGACGCTGGGCCGTCAGCAGCGGATCGGGATGCAGCGCCACGAGGTAGAGCACGAGGGCACCGAGCTGCGCGGCGCAGGAGAAGAGGTACGAGCCGGTGAGAGGCGGCATGCCGAGCGTGCGTCCGAGCGACTCGCCGACGGGCAGCAGCAGCGGGCCGACGACACCGCCGACGGTCGTCGCCCACACGACGATGGACAGGTCACGGCCACGGCGCTCCGTCGTCGCGAGATCGGTGGCCGCGAACCGCGACTGCAGGTTGCCCGCGTTGCCTGCGCCGATCATGAGCACGCCGACGAGGAGCAGGGGGAACGACCGGATCGCGGCAGCCGTCACCACGACCACGATCCCCGCGAGCGCGAGCAGGTTGCCGAGACTGAGCGAGAACCGTCGTCCCCGGCGGGCGGCGAGGCGTGCGAGCGGGATGGCGGCGACCGCTGCGCCGAGGGTGACGGTGGCGGTGGCGAAGCCTGACAGGGAGTCCTGGCCGGAGATGTCCGCGGCCAGCAAGGCGCCCAGCGACACGGTGGCCCCGAACGCGACGCTTCCCAGCACCTGGCCGGCGGCGAGGGTCCCGACGGTCCGCCGCTGGATGCGGGCGACGCTGCCGGCGGTCAGCGGCGCGGCGAGGGTGTCAGGCATCCCTCGCCTGGTTCCGCAGCGTGCCGAGGCCGGTGATCTCCACCTCGACGGTGTCGCCCGCGACGAACGGGCCGACGCCCGCCGGCGTGCCGGTGAGGATCACATCGCCCGGAAGCAATGTGAACGCGGCCGACGCGTAGGCGATGATCTCGGCGACGCTGTGCACCATGTCGGTCAGCGGCGCCTGCTGCTTCACCTCGCCGTTCACGCGCGTGGTGAGGATCTTCCCCTCGACGTCGAACTCGGTCTCGATGGCGGGTCCGAGCGGGCAGAAGGTGTCGAAGCCCTTCGCGCGCGACCACTGGCCGTCCTTGCGCTGGAGGTCGCGCGCGGACACGTCGTTGGAGATCGTGTAGCCGAACACGTAGTCGAGCGCCCGGTCGGCGGAGACGTTCTTGGCGATCCGGCCGATGACGACGGCCAGCTCGCCCTCGAAATCGGTCTGCTCGGACTGGGTCGGGCGGACGATCGTGTCGCCGGGACCGATGACCGACGTGTTGGGCTTGAAGAAGAGCAGCGGCTCCGCCGGTGCCTCATTTCCGAACTCGGCCGCGTGCTCGCGATAGTTGCGGCCGACCGCCACGATCTTCGAGCGCGGGATGACAGGCGCCAGCAGCGCGGCGTCGGACAGCGGCACGCGCTCCCCCGTGGTGTCGTAGCCGGCGAACATCGGGTCACCCGCGAGGACGACCAGCTCGCCCTCGTCGACGATGCCGTAGCGGATGGAGTCCTGATGGCTGAAGCGCGCGATCCTCACCGCCCCAGCCTAGCCACGGGGGCGGACGACGAAGGGCGCCGATCCCACGGGACCGGCGCCCTCCGACCTCGGACGCGCGCTCAGGCGTCGAGGCGCAGCATCCATCCGTGGCGGTCTGCGACGCGGCCGTACTGGATGTCGGTCAGCTCATCGCGCAGCGACATCGCCAGCTCGCTGGATGCGGGGCCCTCGTGGACGATCTCGAAGTCGTCGGCGAGCAGCTTGCCGATCGGCACGACGACGGCGGCCGTGCCGCACGCGAACGCGCCGACGATCTCGCCGGATGCCGCGCCCTCGCGCCACTCGTCGATCGACACCTTGCGCTGCTCGACCGTGAGCCCGCGGTCCTTCGCCAGTTGGAGGATCGACGCGAGCGTGATGCCTTCGAGGATCGAGTCCGATTCCGGGGTGATGAGGCGGCCGTCGCGCGTGACGAGCACGAGGTTCATGCCGCCGAGCTCCTCGATGTACCGACCGTCGAGGAAGAGCACCTGCTGGCAGCCCTTCTCATACGCCTCGGCTTGCGGCAGCAGGCTCGAGGCGTAGTTGCCGCCCGTCTTCGCCGCACCCGTGCCGCCCTTGCCCGCGCGTGCATACTGTCGGGACAGCCAGATGTTCACCGGCTGCACACCGCCGGGGAAGTACGCCCCGGCGGGCGAGGCGATGAGGTAGTAGCCGACCTTCTGGGCCGCCCGCACACCGAGGAAGGCCTCCTTGGCGAACATGAACGGACGCAGGTAGAGGCTCGTCTCGGGAGCCGACGGCACCCAGTCCGCGTCGACGGCGATGAGCTGGCGCAGCGACTCGATGAAGATGTCGGAGGGCAGCTCCGGCAGTGCCAGGCGACGAGCCGAGCGCTGCAGGCGCGCGGCGTTGCGGTCGGGACGGAACGTCCAGATCGAGCCGTCCGCGTGGCGGTACGCCTTCAGACCCTCGAAGATCTCCTGGGAGTAGTGCAGGACGGCGGCGGCGGGATCGAGCGGAATCGGCCCGTACGGCTCGACCTGCGGGCGGTGCCAGCCGCCCTTGAGCGACCAGCAGAGATCGACCATGTGGTCGGTGAAGTGCTGTCCGAAACCCGGGTCGGCGAGGATCGCCGCGCGCTCGGCATCCGGTGTCGCGCTCTCATTGCGCGTCACTCGCCAGATGAGCCCTGCGGACGAGGGAGCCTGGAGTGGGAGGTCGATGGCCATTGTCGTGTCCTGTCTGCGCTCATGGGGGCGCGGGGGTGCTTCGCGGCGTCGTGTGCCGTCGTGCCCAGGCTACGCCCGGAGACGCCCTGCGATCGCGTCCCCGATCTGCGAAGTCGTTCGGAGTGCGCCGTCCCGTCCGGCGATGTCGTCCTCGACGGCGCGGGTGACGCGCGCGGCCTCGTCACGCAGCCCGAGGTGGTCGAGCAGGAGCGAGACGGAGAGGATCGCAGCCGTGGGATCGGCCTTCTGCTGCCCCGCGATGTCCGGCGCCGACCCGTGCACGGGCTCGAACATCGACGGGAACGCGCCGTCCGGGTTGATGTTCCCGGAGGCCGCAAGACCGATGCCACCGGTGACGGCGCCGGCCAGGTCTGTCAGGATGTCGCCGAAGAGGTTGTCGGTGACGATGACATCGAAGCGGCCCGGGTTCGTGACCAGGAAGATCGTCGCCGCGTCGACGTGCAGGTAGTCTACGGCCACATCCGGGTGCTCCTTCGCCACCGCATCCGCGATCCGCTTCCACAGTCCGCCCGCGTGCACGAGGACGTTCGTCTTGTGTACGAGCGTGAGCCTCCTCGAGCGCCGCTCGGCGAGGTCGAACGCGTAGCGCACGACGCGCTCGACACCGAAGGCCGTGTTCACGGACGTCTCGTTCGCGACCTCGTGCGGCGTGCCGCGCCGAATCGCACCGCCGTTGCCGACATACGGGCCCTCGGTGCCCTCGCGGACGACCACGAAGTCGACGACTCCCGGATCGGCGAGCGGCCCCGGAGCGCCCGGGTACAGCTTGGACGGGCGCAGGTTGACGTAGTGGTCGAGTTCGAAGCGGAGCTTCAGCAGCAGGCCGCGCTCGATGTTCGCGTCCTTCAGCCGCGGGTCGCCCGGCACTCCCCCGACCGCTCCGAGCAGGATCGCGTCGTGGGCCTTGATGGCGTCGAGGTCCTCGTCGGTGAGTGTGTCGCCGGTCTCGAGATACCGCCCGGCGCCGAGCGAGAACGCGGTCTTCTCGAAGCGGATGCCGCTGTCGGCCGTCGCCGCATCGAGCACCTTCTCCGCCTCGGAGACGACCTCCGGGCCGATCCCGTCACCGGGGATGACGGCGAGTTTCACGACACGGGACGACGCTTCCGGCACGGGGCACTCCTCACGATCGGCGCCCGAGACGGCGCACACTGCTCCAGGCTAGCCGTCGGCGGCAGGCCGCGACGACCGTGCGACGGCACGTGACGAGTCCGCGATTACCACGTCTGAACGTTCCACGCCACCCCCATGAAGGAACCGCTGCGTCGGTGGTTGTGTGGACAGACGAGCCGGGCCCGACCCCGGGACCGGCCGCTGGAAGGAGAGAATGACATGACCATGGGATTGGGTGTAGTCCTCGTCGTGATCGGCGCCATCCTCACATACGCCCTGCACATCACGGTGTCGTGGGTCGACCTTCAGCTCGTCGGATACATCCTCATGGTGGCCGGGGTGATCGTCTTCGTCATCGGCCTCATCAGGTTCTTCATGCACCGTCGCACGGTCGGCACGTCGCGCACGTACGTCGACCCCGCCACGGGCGACCGCGTGGCCCGCGAGGAGCGGGTCCTGCCGCCCGAAGACGTCTGATCGACTCCGCCCTCGGGCGCGGATCGGCTCCTCAGAGCCGATCCGTGTCGACGGACCGGCCGCGTCCGAGGGTCGTCGCCGCCACGACGGCGGCGGCGAGCACGAAGCCCGCACCGATGAGCGACGTCACAGCGACCCCCGCATCGAATGCGGCGGCGGCTGCGGCGTGCAGCGCGGCGCCGACCTGGCCGCCCACCTGATCCGCAACGTGCATCGCACCCGCGAGGGTCTCGCGCGCAGCCACCGCGGACGCATCCGGAACGCCGTCCGGAACCACCAGATTCGAGCGATACATCGCGGTGAGGATGCCGCCGAGGATCGTCGTGCCGAGCACGGCGCCGATCTCGTACGCCGTCTCCGAGATCGCACTCGCCGCCCCCGCCTTCGCGGCGGGCGCGCTGGACAACACGAGCTCGTTCGAGACGGTCTCGGCCATTCCGATGCCCACGCCCAGCAGCACCGACGCCGCGACCACGAGCGCCAGCGCCGCGTTGTGGCTCACGAACGACATGAGGATGTACCCCACGATCGACACCGACAGGGCCGCGGGGATCAGCATGCGGGGGGCCAGCCGCCGTGCGATCGGCACGACGACGAGGCTCGCGATGATCATCGCCACGAGCCCGGGGACGAGCGCGAGGCCCGCCTGCATCGGCGACAGGCCGAGCACGAGCTGCAGGTGCTGGGCGATGAAGTACTCGAACCCGACGAACGCGATGACACTCAGCAGGTTCACGAGGAGCGCGCCGGTGAAGCTGCCGACGGCGAAGAGGCGCACGTCGAACATCGGCGCCTCCACGCGCAGCTGACGACGGACGAAGAGCGCACCGCATCCGAGGCCCGCGGCGCCGAGCGCGATCCAGCCGAGCGTCGGCCCGTCGACCGCGATCTGCTTGATCGCGTAGACGACGAGCACCATGGTCGCGATCGACAGGAGGATGCTCACAGGATCGATCCGGCCCGGGTTCGGGTCGCGGCTCTCGGGCACGATGATCGGCGCGAAGACCAGGAGCGGCACCAGGACCGGGACGGCGAGCAGGAACACGGAGCCCCACGAGAAGTGCTCGAGCAGCATGCCGCCGACGATGGGGCCGAGGGCGGCGCCGGCGGAGAACGCGGCGGCCCAGATCGCGATCGCGAGCCTGCGCTGATCGCGGTCGGTGAAGATGCTCCGGATCAGCGACATGGTCGACGGCATCAGCACGGCCCCGAAGACGCCCATCGCGGCGCGCGCGGCGATGAGCCACTCGGCGGTCGGCGCGAAGGCGGCGAGCACCGAGACGACGACGAAGCCCGTCGCTCCGATGAGCAGGAGCCTGCGGCGGCCGTACCGGTCGCCCAGGGTGCCGGCGGTCACGAGGAAGGCGGCCAGGACGAGCGGATACACGTCGATCATCCACAGCTGCTGGACGGCTGTCGGCTCGAGGTGCAGCGCGATCTGCGGCAGCGCGAAATGCAGCACCGTCGCATCGACCGAGACGAGCAGCACCGGCAGCATGAGCACCGCCAACGCCGCCCAGCCGCGCCAGCCGACGCGCTCCGGCACGCGCACGGCGCTGCGGGGGGCTGCGGTCTGGACGGACATGTCTTCCTCGTTCATTTCTATACCGTCTGGTCGGTACACTAACTCTGGTATGGTAGCAGAATGAGTCGGCCCCCACGAGCGCGCGAGATCGTGCTGGACGCCTTCGAGCGCATCCTCGTCGAGGACGGAGCGCGCGGCGCGACCCTGGATGCGACCGCCCGCGCCGCGGGCGTCTCCAAGGGCGGACTGCTCTACCACTTCGCCTCGAAGGACGCCCTCGAAAGCGCGCTCATCGAACGCCTGCGCGTCCTCGTCGCCGCCGACATCGCGACGATCGAGAGTGCGCCGGAGGGTGTCGTCGCCTACTTCGTCCGCGCGTCGGTCATGGAGGACGACGACCTCGACCGCGCCATCATCGCCACCTCGCGTCTCGCCCAGAACGGCCACCCGGCCGCAACCCGGGCGCTCCTGGAGATGCGCGAGAGCTGGGAGGCCGTCCTGCGACCGCACACGAGGGATGCCGCGGCCCTGGACCTCGTCATGCTCGTGAGCGACGGCCTCTACTTCAACAACGCGCTCGGCGGCGACACTCCGCTCACCGTCGTCCCGAAGGGCGCCGCACTCGACGCGCTCATCGCGCTCGTCGCGCAGGTCGCGGCGCCGGAGGCCGCGGACTGACGGGTCAGCCGAGCGCGTCGAGCCGGCGCTGGAGGTAGCGGCGGGCGGCAGCATCCGTCTCCCGTGCCAGGGCCTCCGCGTAGTCCCCCCGGCCGGCGAGCTCGTCGCCGCAGCGCACGTCCATCTCGGCGCGCGCCGCGAACGCCTGCGCCGCGAGGACGCCCGCGAACAGCGCGTCGTCGGCGTCGAGCTCGAGGCGCGCGGACTCCGGTCCGAGCTCGGCGCTGTACCCGCGGGCGACGAGCCGCCCGAGCCGCGCGGACGGCGACGGCCAGACTGCGACCAGCCCGTCGTAGAGCTGCGCGATGGCCGGCCAGTCCGTCGACTCCCACGTCGGAGCGATGTCGTGCAGCCCGGCGATTCCCGCCTGCAGGGCGAAGCGGCCGATCCCGCCCTGGAGCGCCCGGGTCGCCAGCGACTCCCCCTCCGCGATGAGCGCCCGATTCCAGGCACGGCGGTCGGCGGTGGCGAGGTCGACGAGCTCGCCCGCCGGATCCAGACGTGTCGACTGCCGTGCTTCCGTCAGCAGCAGCAGGCCGAGCAGGCCGGATGCCTCGGCCTCCCCCGGGCACACTCTGAGCGCGTCGCGCGCCAGGTCGACGGCGTCCCGTCGCAGTCGCCCGCTCGTGTCCGCGGTGGGCGCCGCGTACCCCGCGGTGTACACGAGCGAGATCACCACCAGCGCGTCGGGCATGCGCTCGCGCACCTGCGCGTCATCCTCCATCGCGAAGCGGAGCGGCGAGTCGTGCAGCCGCTTCTTCGCACGCGTCAGTCGGGCGGCCATCGTCGCCTCGGAGACCAGCAGCATCGCCGCCACATCGCGCGTCGGCACACCGCACACGAACCGCAGGGCAAGGCCGAGGCGCGTCTCCTCGGCGACGTCGGGGTGGCAGACCATGAGGATCAGCTCGAGCCGCTCGTCGCCCGTGAAGGCGAACGCGGACATGTCGTCCTCCCCTGTGCTCCCCCGCACCGGTCGCGTCTCGAACGCCAGCGCGGGAAGAGCCCGCGCAGCCGTCTGGGCGCGCCGCACGTAGTCGATCGCGATGCGCCGTGCCGCCGTGGTGATCCAGGCGGAAGGGTTGTCCAGCCGGACCCCCGAGCGTTCCTGCGCGAGCGCACGCAGGAACGCGTCGTGCACGGCGTCCTCAGCGAGCTGGAGGTCGCCGATGTAGGCGGCCACCGCACCGAGGATGCGACCGGCATCCACCCGATACGCATCCTCGATGCGGGAAGTCACACCTCATTCAACCGCAGCGTCCATCGCCAGCGGGATCTCGTCGGCCGACATCGGCACCTGCGCGATCGGGTACAGCTCGAGCCACCCTCCGGTGGGCACGAGCGCTGCCAGCTCACGCGCCTGCTCGGGGCTGTCGGCGGTGAAGGTGTAGAAGCCGGTCACGACTTCGCGCACCTCGCCGAACGGCCCGTCGGTGAAGACGGCGCCCGACGCGGACGGCACGATGCGGGTGGCCTCGGACTGCGGTCGGAGGGGGGCGGATGCGGCGATCCGCTGGCCCGCGGCGACCACCGCCTCCTGGAAGACCTTGTGACCGGCAAGGTCCATCTCGATCTGCTCGGGCGAGAGGACCGACGGGTCCCACTCGGGCTCACGGATGACGATCAGGTATTCGGCGGACATCGTGCTCTCCTTGTCGCGGTGGCGTTCGGGTCCCGCGGGATGCGGAACACCGATACGACGTGGACGACCTGCCGGAATCGACAGCCTCGAGCAGATTCTTCCGGATTTCGGGCGATCAGTCCTCCGTGGTCGCGATCAGTCCTCGGTGATCGCGATCTGTGCGAACAGGTCGGCGTCGATGGCCTCGCGCACCTCGTCGAGCAGCTCCTCGTCCACGGGCGAGTCGACCGTCAGAACGGACAGCGCCTGGCCGCCCGCGGCGCGCCGGGCGATCTGCATCCCCGCGATGTTGATGCCGGCGTCGCCGAACTTCTGTCCGTACACGGCGACGATTCCGGGACGGTCGGTGTAGAGCATCACGATGTGCTGCTTCTCGATCGGCAGCTCGAGCGCGTAGTCGTTGATGCCGACGAGCTTCTCGATCTGCTTGGGCCCGGTGAGCGTGCCGGAGACCGCCAGCTGCGAGCCGTCCGACAGGGCGCCGCGCAGCGTGATGACGTTGCGGTACTCGGGGCTGTCGGCATCCACGATCAGACGCGACTCGACGCCGCGCTGGTCGGCGAGCAGCGGGGCGTTGACGTAGGAGACCGTCTCGCTGACGATGTTGGTGAAGATGCCCTTGAGCGCCGCGAGCTTGAGGACGCTGACGTCATAGTCGCTGAGCTCGCCGTGCACCTCGACGTCGAGGCTCGTCAGCGGCGACCGCGCGAGGCCCGCGAAGATCTGACCGAGCTTCTCGACGAGCGGGATGCCGGGGCGGACGTAGGGATCGATGATCCCGCCCGCCACGTTCACGGCATCAGGCACGAGCTCGCCGCCGAGGGCGAGGCGCACCGAACGGGCGACCGAGACCCCCGCCTTCTCCTGCGCCTCGTCTGTGCTCGCACCGAGGTGGGGCGTCACGACGACGTTCGGGAGGGACAGGAGCGCCTTGGCCGTCCCGCCCTCGGCCGGCGGCTCGGACGTGAAGACGTCCAGGCCGGCGCCGGCGATCTCCCCCGTGGTGAGCGCCTCGTGCAGCGCCGCCTCGTCGATGAGCCCGCCACGCGCGACGTTGACGATGTACGCGGTCGGCTTCATGGCGCGGAACTGCTCGGCGCCGATCATGCCGGTCGTCTCGGGCGTCTTCGGCATGTGGATCGTGACGAAGTCGCTCTCGGCGAGCAGCTCGTCGAGCGTGACCAGCTGCACGCCGAGCTGCTGGGCGCGGGCGCTCGTGACGTACGGGTCGTAGGCGACCACGCGCATGTCGAAGGCTTGCAGACGCGCGGCGATGAGGGCGCCGATTCGGCCCAGGCCGATGATGCCGACCGTCTTCTCGAAGAGCTCGGTGCCGGTGTAGGCACTGCGCTTCCACTGACCCGCCGCGAGCGACGCGTTGCCCGCGGGGATGTGGCGGGCGAGGCTCAGGATGTGGCCGATCGTGAGCTCGGCGGCGGAGATGATGTTCGACGTCGGCGCGTTGACGACCATGACGCCGGCGGTCGTCGCGGCCTTGATGTCGACGTTGTCGAGCCCGACGCCGGCGCGGGCGATCACTTGCAGCCTGGGAGCGGCGGCCAGCGCCTCCTCGTCGATCTTCGTCGCGGAGCGGATGAGCACCGCGTTCGCGTCGGCGAGGGCCGACAGCAGAGCCGGACGGTCGGTTCCGTCGACCGAGCGGACATCGAAGTCCGGCCCGAGGGCGTCGATCGTGGCGGGAGACAGCTCCTCGGCGAGGAGGACGACAGGCTTGGGCACAGAGGGACCCTTCGATGAGCGCGATCGGGGGATGCCACGCCGCACGCCATGGGGGGCGAGACAGGCTCAGCCTACCGTGGGCGGGAACGGCCTCCCCGCCGTATGACGCCGGGCGACGCGCTCAGGAGCCGAGCATCGACCCGCCGTACGCCGCGCCGTAGGCGACGATGTCGAGCCAGAACACCGAGACGAGGCAGAGGCCGGTGAGGAGGATGGCCGTGAACGGCAGCGCACGGCGGCGCCATCCGATCGCGAACGCGATGGCGAACACGACGATCGGAAGGACGACCGGAAGAAGCAGCACGAACCAGCCGTACGCGTTCAGCCCGAGGGGACCCGAGGCCTGCGTGACGAGGAACGCGACGGCGTTCCACAGGGCGTAGGCGTAGAAGAGGCCGAAGAATGCCGAGATCACCGCGATGAGCCAGGTCGGCATCGCGGCTCGGCGCTTCGCGGGAGTCGATGGGGTCGACGCATCCGTCGTCATCGTCCGACCGTCCCCACCATGATGAACGGCCACGGCAGCAGCAGTGCGGCGCCGCCGATGAGCCAGGCGAACCGCACCCATACGCGCGAGCGTGCCGTGAGCCACAGCACCGTCAGGAACCAGATCGCGGGCGCGGCCACGGCGAGCCACAGGCTCACCTGATACGCCACGGGGGCGACGAGGAAGTCGGCCGCGCCCTTCAGTCGCAGGCCGCCCACGACCCAGCCGATCGTCGAGAGAAGATAGATGCCGCCGAGCACGCCGATGACGAGCAGCGCGACGTTGCCGAGGGCGGGAGCGTGCTCGTCGGTCGGCGCCCCGACCGTCTCCGCTCCCCTGCCGACGGCCGTGTACCCGTCGGGCAGAGCCGGCCGCTCCGCTGCGGACTCATCCTTGCGCGTCGGCTCCGCCCGGGCGGAAGAGGAGCCGACGTGCAGCGTCGGGTCGTCCTCGTCGCCCCACGAGAGGGCGTCGTCGTCGGAACTCGGGGTCACCCGTCCAGCCTATCGGCGGCGGGATCCCTCACTCGAAGATGGGCACCGTCAGGTTGTGCCACGTGACCGGACCGGCGATGCCGTCCGCCGGCGGAGCGAAGCTCGCCTGGAACTGCCGCACGGCGGTGTCCGTCTCGGGTCCGAAGATGCCGTCGATCGTCACGCTCAGCAGGCTCTGCAACGCGCGGACGCTGTCCCCCGTGCTGCCCGTGTGCACGGTCGCGATGAGGTGCGGCCAGTCGAGCTGGCCGACGGTCGTCCCGAAGTCCGAGGAGCGGATGGTGTGCTGGAAGGCCTCGAGCGCCGCCCCGCTCATCGGCCCGAAGACGCCGTCCGCGGCGATGGACGCCCCGCGGGCGCGGAGCAGGTACTGCGCGGCGAGCACACGCCAGTTGTCATCGGTCGTCGCACCCTGCATGACGAGCGGCCAGCTGCCGGGCGCCATCATCAGGAACGACCAGGTCTGCTCGCCCGCTCTGCCGTCGGTCGTGAGGCCCCACGACATCTGGAAGTTCCGCACGTGGTCCTCGGTCTCCGGACCGAAGCTGCCGTCCACCATGAGGGGCGCGTCGCCCGGGAAGCGGAGCAGCCCGAGGCTCTGCACGGCGCGCACCGCGTCGCCGGTCGACCCCACCTGCGTCTGGACGACGGTGAGCGGCCAGGTGAGCGGCCCGACGACGCCGTCCTGAACGAGACCGGCGGACGCCTGCACGGACTTCACGGCTGCGGCTGTCAGCGGTCCGAACACCCCGTCCACGGTAAGCGGGTGACCGTGCGCACGCAGGAGGTACTGCAGCGACGGGACCCGTGGGTCGGTGGTGTTCTGCTGGAGCGTGGCCCACGGTTCGATGTTCACGGTGTCGTCCTCTCGGTCCCTGACGAACAACGAGAGGATCGCGCCGGGCCCGTGATACGTCAGACGGATGCGGCGGCCACCGCCGCGGCGACGAGCTGCGCGTCCGTCACCTCGAAGGCGTCCGCTCCCCCGCCCGGTCCGCTGACGCCGCGCTCGACGGGGCGAGAGGCCGACAGGTGCACGGCATCCACCCCCGCCGCCACCAGGGCGGCGATCCCGTCGATCGCGACCCCGCCGCCGGCCATCACCTCGAGCCTCTCGCCTGCCTCGCGCACCATCACGGCGAGGGTGTCGAGGCCGTCGGCGCAGCGCGGCGCACCACCCGATGTCAGCACCCGGCGCACGGGTAGCCCTGCAAGCTGCCCGACCGCGGCGACCGGGTCCGCGGATGCGTCGACCGCGCGGTGCACGGTCACGTCGAGGCCCTCGGCCGCGTCGATGAACCGATGGAGCGTGTCGAGGTCGAGGCGACCATCCTCGGTGAGCGCGCCGACGACGACGCCGTTCGCGCCGAGCCGAGCGGCCGCGCGGATGTCGCGCACCATCGTCTCCACCTCGTCGGCGTCATAGACGAAGCCCCCGCCACGGGGGCGGATCAGCGCATGCACGAAGGCTGCGCGCGCCGCCGACAGCATCCCGGCATCCTCGATCAGACCGGCGGACGGCGTGAGCCCCCCGAGCCGCAGACCCTGGGTGAGCTCCACGCGGGTGGCCCCCGCATCCATCGCGATGCGAACGCCCTCGGCGCTCTGCACGGCGATCTCCACGGCGACGGGGTGACGTGTCATCGCCTCAGGCTAGCCGCGGCATCCCTCCGCCCGTCACGTCCGAACGGAGGGATGCCGACACGCCTCAGAAGACCGGGACGCCGCCCTGGACCAGCTGCCAGTTGACCACGTGGAAGTCCTTGGGGTCGATGACTCCCGCGGCCGACGCATACGCGACGATCGCCTCGCGGATCGCGACCTGGGCGTTGTAGACCACCGGCGCCGTCGCGATGTGCGGGAACCCGCCGCCGCCGGACTGACGGTAGTTGTTGACCGCGACGACGAACCTCTGGTCCGACGCGACGGGCGTCCCGTTCCACGACAGGTTCAGGATGCGCGACCCCTGCGGCTGAGCGACATCGATGTCGTACGTGACACCGGAGAACTGGTCGTAGTTGTAGTCCGGGGTGTTCAGCGCGTTCGTCAGCGTCGCCGTGTTCACCGGCGTCCCGACCAGGACCTGGTTGAAGTACTTCGCCGAGTACTCGAGGTAGTCCTTGATCTCGGCGCCCGTGAGCACCGACGCCAGCAGCGTGTTGTCGTAGATGTACAGACCGGCGATGTCGCGGATCGTGACCTGGCCGGCCGGGAACGAGGCGAGGCGGCTGAAGGGCGCCGCGATCGAGACGATCGGGAGGGATGCCTCGGGCGTGCCCGCGATCGCCTTCGCCACCGTGTCGACCTGCACCTTGTTCACGTAGTCGAGGATCGCGGTGTCCTTCCAGCACGCCTCGGCCGCCGACAGCGCCTCGGTCGAGGTGGCGACCGGCTTGTTGACGTACGCGACGACCGCGTCGTGCTGCGACTGGATGACCGAGACGAGCGCGGGATCGTCCTGCACGGTGTTCGTGTTGACGGTGGCGACGCTCTTGCCGGCGATCTGCCACCTGCCCCGCACGAACTCGAGCTCGAGGTCGAACACGCTCAGCCGCTCGCCCCAGCAGACCGGCTCGCTCATGGCGACCGTCTCGCCCGTCGGGCCCGTCTCGAGGTAGTTGCGCTCGACGTGCGCGTGGCCGAAGAGGATCGCGTCGATGCCCGGCACCTGCTGAGCGATGAGCTTCGCGGCGTTCTCGTTCGGGAGGTCTCCGCCGTACGAGGAGGTTCCGCTGTCGCCCGCGTGGACGCTCACGACGAGCACGTCGACGCCCTCGCGACGGATGATCGGCACCCAGCGCTTGGCCGTCTCGACGACGTCGAGCACCTCGAGCTTGCCGCCCACGTTCGCCTTGTCCCAGATGACGATGCCGGGGTTCGTCATGCCGAGCACGCCCACGCGGATCGGCTTGTGGCCCTTCAGGTGGATCGTCTTGATCGTGTACGGCTTGTACGCCGGGACGGTCGTGCCGGCGCGCACGGCGTTCGCACCGAGGACCGGTGCATCCATCTGCGAGATCCACGTGTCGAGGAACTCGAGTCCGTAGTTGAACTCGTGGTTGCCGAGGGCGACGGCGTCGTACCCGATGGCGTTCATCTGCGCGGCCATGGGGTGGATCGCACCCGAGGTCGTGATCGGGTCGACCGTGGCGTAGTAGAAGCCGAGGGGCGTGCCCTGGATCGTGTCGCCGGCGTCGAACAGCAGCGTGTGGTCACGACCCCGGATCTCGCGGATGTGGTTCACGACGCTCGAGACACGCGCGAGGCCGACGACGTTGCCGGCCTTGTCGCTGTAAGCGGCGTTCGTGTAGTAGTCCCAGTTGAGGGCGTGCGAGTGGATGTCGGACGTGCCCATGATCGTGATCGTCACGGACCTGTCGGACCCGTCGGCGGCGAGGGCCTTGCCGGGGTTCGCGACCCAGCCGGCGGCGGCCAGGGCGCTGGCCGCCGAGACTCCGGTGAGGAATCCTCGTCGGCTGACCCCGCTGCGGCGCTCCTGTTCGATCTCGTCGGGAATCCGGCACGAGCACCACCGGGGTTCGGGGGCGGCGTCGTGGCTGTGGTCGTGAGGCATGTGTTCTCCCATAACCACCCACCCCACCATGCTGAGTGTTTCCTGGCAAGAGCCTGGAGATGAACTGTTCCTCATCCGCGCCAATCGGATGTCTTTCCGTCACGCGAGCGAGCCCGGCCCCATCCGGGACCGGGCTCGCTCAGGAACGACGGCTCAGCGCGCGGCTGAACCCTCCACGTAGTCGGAGTCCTGCTGCTTCCAGGCGAAGAGCGCGCGCAGCTCACGCCCGGTCGCCTCGATCGGGTGCTGTGCCTCCTTCTCGCGGAGCGCGAGGAACTCGGGGGCACCGGCATCCTGGTCGTCGATGAAGCGCTTGGCGAACGCGCCCGACTGGATGTCGGCGAGCACCGCCTTCATGTTCTCCTTGACGGACGGGTCGATGACACGCGGGCCCGAGACGTAGTCGCCGTACTCGGCCGTGTCGGAGATCGACCAGCGCTGCTTCGCGATGCCGCCCTCCCACATGAGGTCGACGATGAGCTTCAACTCGTGCAGCACCTCGAAGTAGGCGATCTCCGGCTGGTAGCCCGCCTCGGTGAGCGTCTCGAAGCCGTACTCGACGAGGTGCGACATGCCGCCGCACAGCACGGCCTGCTCGCCGAACAGGTCGGTCTCGGTCTCCTCGGTGAAGGTCGTCTCGATGACGCCGGCACGCGTGCCGCCGATGGCCTTGGCGTACGACTTCGCGGTGTCCCAGGCGTGGCCGGAGGCATCCTTCTCGACGGCGATGATGTCCGGGATGCCGCGACCGGCGACGAACTCGCGACGCACGGTGTGGCCGGGGGCCTTCGGCGCGACGAGGATCACGTCCACGCCCTCCGGCGCCTCGATGTAGCCGAAGCGGATGTTGAAGCCGTGCGCGAACGCCAGCGTCTTGCCCTCGGTCAGATTGTCCTTGATGGAGTCCTTGTAGATCGAGCGCTGGTGCTGGTCGGGCGCGAGGATCATGATCAGGTCCGCCCAGGCCGCCGCGTCGGCGACGTTCTTGACCTCGAAGCCGTCCTCCTGCGCCTTGGCGATCGACTTGGAGCCGTCCTTCAGCGCGATGACGACCTCGACACCGGAGTCGCGCAGGTTCTGCGCGTGGGCGTGGCCCTGCGAGCCGTAGCCCACGATCGCGACCTTCTTGCTCTGGATGATCGAGAGGTCGGCGTCGTCGTCGTAGATGATGTCAGCCATGTTGTGTGTTTCTCCTTAGTCGGTCCCCGAGCCTGTCGAGGGGTCGTACACGGCCCCTCGACGAGCTCGGGGACCGGTGGTTGTGATATCAGCCGCGCAGGACGCGTTCGGTGATGCTCTTGCCCCCGCGGCCGATGGCGAGCAGGCCGGACTGGGCGAGCTCCTTGATGCCGAACGGCTCGAGCGCGCGCAGCAGGGCGTCGACCTTGCCTTTGTCGCCCGTCACCTCGACGACCACGGCGTCCGAGGCATAGTCGACGACCGAGGCACGGAAGAGGTTCACCACCTCGAGCACGTTCGAGCGGTTGCTGTTGTCGGCACGCACCTTCACGAGCATGTGCTCCCGCTGGACGGATGCGACGGGGTCGAGCTCGACGATCTTGATGACGTTGATCAGCTTGTTGAGCTGCTTCGTCACCTGCTCGAGCGGCAGTTCGTCGACATCCACCACCACGGTGATGCGCGAGAGCCCCGGCACCTCCGTGACGCCCACGGCGAGCGACTCGATGTTGAAGCCGCGGCGGGCGAACAGACCCGCGACGCGGGTCAGCAGACCCGGCTTGTCCTCCACGAGGAGGCTCAGCACATGACTCGTCATGTCAGTCCTCCATCTCGTTGAAAGCGGGCGAGTGGTCGAGCGCGTACTGGATGTAGCTGTTGCTGACGCCCTGCGGCACCATCGGCCACACCATGGCGTCGGCGCTCACGACGAAGTCGATGACGACCGGCCGGTCGTTCGTCTCGAGCGCGAGCTTGATCGCGGCATCCACGTCCTCCTGCTTCTCGACGCGGATCGCGAGACAGCCGTACGCCTCGGCGAGCTTGACGAAATCGGGGATGCGGACGGTCCCGTGGCCCGTGTTGAGGTCGGTGTTCGAGTGGCGGCCGTCGTAGAACAGCGTCTGCCACTGACGCACCATGCCGAGGGACGAGTTGTTGATGATCGCGACCTTGATCGGGATGTCGTTGATCGTGCAGGTGGCGAGCTCCTGATTGGTCATCTGGAAGCAGCCGTCGCCGTCGATCGCCCACACGACGCGGTCGGGCTCCGCGACCTTCGCGCCCATCGCCGCGGGCACGGCGTAGCCCATCGTGCCGGCTCCGCCGGAGTTGAGCCACGCGTTGGGACGCTCGTACGAGATGAACTGCGCAGCCCACATCTGGTGCTGTCCGACGCCGGCGGCATAGATGCCCTCGGGGCCGGTCAGCTCGCCGATGCGCTTGATCACGTACTGCGGCGACATCAGGCCGTCGCTGGGCTGCGTGTATCCGAGCGGGAACTCGTCGCGCAGGCCCTCGAGGAACGACCACCACTCCGAGATGTCCGGAGCACCGCCGGCGACGACGCCGCGGAAGGCCGTCTCGAGATCGATCAGCACGTCGCGCACGTCGCCCACGATCGGCACGTCCGCCGTGCGGATCTTCGAGATCTCGGCGGGATCGATGTCGACGTGCACGACCTGGGCATGGGGGGCGAACAGCGACGCCTTGCCGGTGACGCGGTCGTCGAACCGCGCGCCGAGCGCCACGATGAGGTCGGACTCCTGGAGCGCGAGCACGGCCGGCACCGTGCCGTGCATGCCGGGCATGCCCAGGTGCTGCGCGTGCGAGTCCGGGAAGGCGCCGCGGGCCATGAGCGTCGTCACGACCGGTGCCCCGGTCGTCTCGGCGAGGGCGAGGAGCTCCGCGGCCGCGCGTGCCCGCACGACGCCGCCGCCGACGTACAGCACGGGCTTCTTGGACTCGGCGAGCAGCTGCGCCGCCGCCTGGATCTGCTTGCCGTGCGCCTTCGTCACCGGGCGGTAGCCGGGCAGATCGACCTTCGGCGGCCAGATGAACGGGGCCTCGGCCTGCTGGGCATCCTTCGTGATGTCCACGAGAACCGGGCCCGGGCGACCCGTCCCCGCGATCTCGAACGCCGCCGCGATCGCGCCCGGGATGTCCTCGGCGCGCTTGACCAGGAAGCTGTGCTTCGTGATCGGCATCGTGATGCCGACGATGTCGGCCTCCTGGAAGGCGTCCGTGCCCATGAGGGTCGAGAACACCTGGCCGGTGATGCAGACGATCGGCACCGAGTCCATGTAGGCGTCCGCGATCGCGGTCACGAGGTTCGTCGCGCCCGGTCCGGACGTCGCGATCGCGACGCCGGTCTTGCCGGAGGCGGAGGCGTACCCCTGCGCGGCGTGGCCGGCGCCCTGCTCGTGGCGCACGAGGATGTGGCGGACCGACTCCGCATCCATGAGCGGGTCGTAGACGGGCATGATCGCGCCGCCGGGCAGCCCGAAGACGTCGGTGACACCGAGGAGCTCCAGCGAGCGGACGACGGCCTCGGCGCCGGACAGCACCGGCGCGGTGGCAGGACGGGCGGGTGGCCGTGGAACGGCCGGGACGGTTTCTGCAGGCATGCGGACGACCTTCGTGCGAGACGGATGGAGAGTGAGGCCTAGCCCGTGACCGCGCCTTCTGCAGCGGAACGCACGAGCTTCGAGTATTTGGCCAGGACGCCACGGGTATAGCGCGGAGGGAGGGGCTCCCAGCCCTCACGGCGGGAGCTCAGCTCTGCCTCATCGACGAGTAGGTCGAGAGTGCGAGCCGCGATATCGACCCGTATCAGATCACCATCGCGCACGAGAGCGACAGGACCAGCGTCCACCGCCTCGGGTGCTATGTGGCCGATGCACAGGCCGGTTGTGCCGCCGGAGAATCGACCGTCCGTCAAGAGTAGTACATCTTTGCCGAGGCCAGCGCCCTTGATGGCGGCCGTGATCGCGAGCATCTCGCGCATCCCGGGGCCGCCCTTGGGACCCTCGTAGCGGATGACCACGACGTCGCCGGCCGCGATCTCGCCGGCCTCGAGGGCGTCCATCGCGCCGCGCTCGCGCTCGAAGACGCGCGCCGGACCCTCGAAGACCGCGGCGTCGAAGCCGGCGGTCTTCACGACCGCGCCATCGGGTGCGAGCGACCCGCGCAGGATCGTCAGACCGCCGGTGGCGTGGATGGGGTTGTCGAAGGTGTGGATGACCTCGCCGTCGATGGGACCGGGGTTCAGCACTGCGAGGTTCTCGGCGAGCGTCTTGCCGGTGACCGTCAGCGCGTCGCCGTGCAGCAGGCCCTCCTCGAGCATCGCCTTCATGATGACGGGGATGCCGCCGTGACGGTCGACGTCGTTCATGACGTACTTGCCGAAGGGCTTCATGTCCGCGACGTGCGGCACCCTGTCGCCGATGCGGTTGAAGTCGTGCAGGCTCAGCTCGACCTCGGCCTCCTTCGCGATCGCGAGGAGGTGCAGGACGACGTTGGTCGAGCCGCCGAGCGCCATGGCCAGGGCGATGGCGTTCTCGAACGCCTCCGGAGTCAGGATGTCGCGCGTCGTGATCCCCTGGCGCAGCAGGTTCACGACGGCCTCGCCGGAGCGGTGCGCGAAGTAGTCGCGGCGGCGGTCCGCCGAAGGCGGCGCTGCCGAGCCCGGCAGCGAGAGGCCCAGCGCCTCGGCGACGGACGCCATCGTGTTGGCGGTGTACATGCCGCCGCAGGCGCCCTCGCCCGGTGCGAAGGAGCACTCGATGCGCTTGAGGTCCTCCTCGCTCATGCGTCCGGCCAGACACGCCCCGACGCCCTCGAACGAGTCGACGATCGTGATGTCCTTCTCGGTGCCGTCGGAGAGCTTCACCCAGCCCGGGGCGATGGAGCCGGCGTACAGGAACACGCTCGACAGATCCAGACGCGCGCTGGCCATCAGCATCCCGGGAATCGACTTGTCGCATCCCGCGAGGAGCACGGTCCCGTCCAGGCGCTCCGCCATGACGACCGTCTCGACGGAGTCGGCGATGACCTCGCGCGAGACGAGCGAGAAGTGCATGCCCTCGTGGCCCATCGAGATGCCGTCGGAGACCGAGATGGTGCCGAACTGCAGCGGGTAGCCGCCGCCGGCGTGCACACCCTCCTTCGCGCCCTGCGCGAGCCGGTCGAGGCTCAGGTTGCACGGGGTGATCTCGTTCCAGCTGGACGCGATGCCGATCTGGGGCTTGTCCCAGTCCTCGTCGCCCATACCCACGCCGCGGAGCATTCCTCGCGAGGTCGTGGCCTCGATTCCGTGCGTGACGACGCGGCTGCGGGGTTTCATGTCGATGGAGTTGTCGGGCTGAGCCATGCGGGAAGTCTATTCCCGCAGCGCGACACGACGATTCGCGAGACGGACCAGCAGGGCCGCCAGCGCCGGGATGTCCGGCACGCTCACGGCGGCCGCGGTGGGACGGTCGCCGACATGGATGCCGAGGTCCTCCGGCCGCAGACTCTCGAGGGCGTCCTCGTCCGTGACGTCGTCGCCGGCGAAGACGACGGCGCTCGCACCGACGAGCTCCCGCAGCTGCGCCACGGCGCCGTCCTTGCCCTCGTGGCGGAACGAGAACTCGAGGATGTCGTGCCCCCTGCGGCGGCGCCACCGCGGCGCCGCGGCCATGACCATCGGCTCGACGATCTGCCGTGCCGCCTCAGCCGTCGCCGCGTCGGCGCGCCGGGTGTGCACGCCGAGCCCGAACGTCTTCGGCTCGATCCAGACGCCCGTCATACGTGCCGTGGCGGCCTCGGCGCGCGCCTGCAGCTCGTCGCGCAGGGCGATGTCGGCGGGGTCGTCGGGCGTGGCCCTGCGGCCCTCCCCCGGCAGCCAGACCTCGGCGCCGTGCGAGCCGGCCAGCAGCAGCGGCGAATCGTCGGCGTGCTCGGCGATGACGCGCAGATCGGGGATGCTGCGCCCCGAGACGAGCGCGACGGTCGTCGCGGGCGCCGCTGTCAGCGCCGACACCGCATCCCGAGCCGCGGGCAGCATCCGCGCCGCCATGGGGTCGTCGACGAGGGGCGAGAGCGTGCCGTCGAAATCCAGGGCGACGAGCAGCCGGTGCGTCACCGCGACCGCATCCAGCAGAGCGTCGACGTCGGCAGACGTCATCCGCCGCTCCCCTGCCACCGCTTCGACGCGGCGAGCGTCGCGAGGAACGCGCGCGACCAGTCGGTGACGGTGTGCTCGCGCACCCGCCGGCGGAGGGCGCGCATCCGTCGCCCCTGCTCCGAGGGCGACATCTCGACGGCGGTCATGATCGCCTCTTTGACGCCGTCGATGTCGTGCGGGTTGATGCGGATGGCGCTGCCGAGCTCGTCGGCGGCGCCGGCGAACTCGCTGAGGATCAGCACGCCGCGATTGTCGTTGCGCGTGGCCACATACTCCTTCGCGACGAGGTTCATGCCGTCCCGCAGCGCCGTGACGAGCATGACGTCTGCGGCGAGGAAGAGCGCGACCATCTCGTCGCGGGGATAGGCCTGATGCAGGTACCGGATCGCGGTGTGCCCCATGGTGTCGAAGTCGCCGTTGATGCGGCCGACATCCTGCTCGATCTCGTCGCGCAGCTGCATGTAGGCCTGGACGCGCTCACGGCTCGGGCTCGCGACCTGCACGAGAGTGACGTCCTCGACGGTCAGGCGTCCGTCCTCGAGCAGCTCGCCGTACGCCTTCAGCCGATGCCGGATGCCCTTCGTGTAGTCCAGGCGGTCGACGCCGAGGAGGATCTTGCGCGGGTTTCCGAGGCTCTCCCGGATCTCCGCGGCCCGTGCCCGCACCTCCGGCTTCTCCGCCAGATCGCTGTACGACTGCGCGTCGATCGAGATCGGAAACGCCTTGGCCAGGGCGACGCGCGTGGTGCCGTCCGGATTGGGCACGTGGATGCCGCTCGCCCGCGTGACGTACCGCAGTTGGCGCCGGACGGCACGGGCGAAATTGCCGGCGTCGGCGACGCGCTGGAAGCCGATCACGTCGGCGCCGAGGAGGCCCTCGAGCACCTGGCGGCGCCAGGGCAGCTGCGAGAAGAGCCCGTATGCCGGGAACGGAATGTGGTGGAAGTAGCCGATCGTCAGGTCGGGTCGCGCATTCCGCAGCATCCGCGGCACGAGCTGCAGCTGATAGTCCTGCACCCACACCGTCGCGCCCTCTGCGGCGACCTCGGCGGCGGCCTCCGCGAACCGGCGGTTGACGCGCACATACGCGTCCCACCAGACGCGGCGGTAGCGCGGAGCAGCGATGACGTCGTGGTACAACGGCCAGAACGTGTCGTTCGACATGCCCTCGTAGTAGAGCTCGACCTCGTCTGCGGAGAGCGTGATCGGAACGAGCATCGTGCCCTCGAACTCGAACGGCTCGACCTCGATGCCGGCCTGCCCCGGCCAGCCGACCCACGCGCCCTGGGACTCGTGCATCACGGGCTCCATCGCGGTCACGAGACCGCCGGGCGACCGGCGCCACCCCCCGTCCTCGTCGCGGTCCACTGGCAGCCTGTTGGCCACGATCACGAACTCCGCTCGATCCACGGCGCCTCCCGTCCTCGGCTTGTCCCTACGCTAACAGGCGCCATAACCTTGCTCTCATGCGCAGGTACATCTTCGGCACGGGCATCATCGGAGCGGTGACGACGGGGCTTGCGATGCTGCGCGAGCTGCGTGAGGGCCAGCCGTTCACGTGGCGCACCGCGCTGATCTGGCTCAGCTGGGGCATCACGGTCGCGCTCGCCGTCGGCGCGATCGTCGACCGCCGCCGCGAGGTCGTGGCCGCCAAGATCGCACGCGGCGAGCGCTGATCACACCGCGTTCGGGTCGTGTCGGTCGACCTCAGAGGTCGATCTCGTAGTGCACGAAGCCGGTGTCGTTCGCGACCACGTCGTACAGGCGCCGGGCCGTCGCGTTGGACTCCTGGGTGAGCCAGTAGACCTTCGCGCAGCCATGCTCCTTCGCCCACTCCACGACGTGCGCGATGAGCGCGCGTCCGGTGCCGCCCCCTCGCGTGCCGGGCGCGACGAAGAGGTCCTCGAGGTAGCAGTACGGCGAGATCGCCCACGTCGACGGGTGCGGCAGCCAGTTCACGAAGCCGACGGCGCGTCCGTCGTCGCGTGCGATCGCCCCGTGCATCCCGTCACCGGCGACGAGGCGCGCGAACGTCGCCTCCGTCACCTCATCGGCGAGCTCGCTCTCGTAGAACGTCAGGTAGCCCTGCCACAGCGGCAGCCATTCGTCACGGTCGGCGGAGGTCAGCGGTGCGATCTGCATGGCTCGACCGTACCGCCGGGCTCCCCTCCCGTGTCGGGGCGGCTCATCGGGTGAGGATGAGGGCGTCGCCCTGCCCGCCGCCGCCGCACAGCGCCACAGCGGCCGTCCCGCGTCCGCGGCGCACGAGCTCGTGCACCATGTGGACGACGAGACGGTTGCCGGAGGCGCCGATCGGGTGGCCGATCGCGATGCCGCCGCCGTGGATGTTCACGATGTCGCTGGACAGGCCGAGCTCCCGCTGCGAGCGCGCGACGACGGCTCCGAACGCCTCGTTGATCTCGACGACGTCGAGGTCCGCGGGAGTGATGCCCTGCTTCGCGCACGCCTTCTCGATTGCTCGAGCCGGCTGGGCGTGCAGGGAGTTGTCGGGGCCGGCGACCTGGCCGGAAGCGCCGACGACGGCGAGCACCTTCCATCCGTTCTCGTCCGCGTGCGAGCGCGAGGTCAGCACCACGGCCGATGCGCCGTCCGAGATCTGCGACGAATTGCCCGCGGTGATCGAGCCGCCCTCGGCGAAGGCCGGGCGCAGCTTCGACAGCGAGTCGACGGTCGTGTCGGGACGCACGCCCTCGTCGACGCTCACCACGACCGGCTCCCCGCGGCGCTGCGGGATCTCGACCTCGACGATCTCGTCCGCGAAGACGCCGGCTTCCTGCGCCGCCGCGGCGCGCTGGTGCGACAGCGCAGCGACGGCGTCCTGGTCCTCGCGAGAGATCTCGTACTTCGGGTTCAGGCGCTCGGTCGAGGCGCCCATGCTCTGGCGGTCGTAGGCATCCGTGAGCCCGTCGTAGGCCATGTGGTCGAGTACCTCGACGGTGCCGTACGACCAGCCGTCGCGCGAGCCCATGAGCAGGTGCGGAGCGCGCGTCATCGACTCCATGCCGGCCGCGACGACGACGTTCGCGTCGCCGAGGCGGATCATGCGCGCCCCGTCGATGATCGCCGTCAGACCTGAGAGGCAGACCTTGTTGACGGATGCGGCGGGCACGTCCCATCCGATGCCCGCACCGATCGAGGCCTGGCGGGCGGGGTTCTGGCCTGCTCCGGCGGGCAGCACCTGGCCGACCAGCACCTGGTCGACGGCCTCGGCCGGGATGCCGCCCTGCGCGAGCGCCCCTTTGATGGCCGCGCTGCCGAGCTGCACGGCGGTGAGCGGGGCGAGCTGGCCCTTCAGCCGGCCCTGCGGCGTGCGCGCCGCTGCGACGATGACGACGTCGTCCATGTTCATGATTCCATTCTCCTGCTGCGATTCGGGGGCGGCTCGGCGCGCTGTCTGCTCGCTGCGCCGGTTCGTCGTCTGCGCGCTCAGCCGCGCAAGGCGTCGGGAACCGCCAGCGGCGGCTCGGTCGCGGCCACGACCTCGTCGGCCGTGACGCCGGGAGCGAGCTCGACGAGCACGAGGCCGTCGGGCGTCACGTCGATGACGGCGAGGTCGGTGATGATCCGGTGGACGACGCCCCGCCCGGTGAGCGGGAGGGAGCACGCATCCACGATCTTGGGGGTGCCGTCCTTCGCAACGTGCTCCATCAGCACGATGACGCGACCCGCGCCGTGGACGAGGTCCATCGCGCCGCCCGGGCCCTTGACCATCTTCCCCGGGATCATCCAGTTCGCCAGGTCTCCACCCGCCGACACCTGCATGGCGCCGAGGATCGCGGCATCGATCTTGCCGCCGCGGATCATGCCGAAGCTGAGCGCCGAGTCGAAGAACGCCGATCCGGGCAGGGTCGTGACGGTCTCCTTGCCGGCGTTGATGAGGTCGGGGTCGACATGCGCCTCGTCCGGATAGGGCCCGACGCCCAGGATGCCGTTCTCCGACTGCAGGACGACCGTCACGCCGTCGGGGACGTAGTTGGGAACGAGCGTCGGCAGGCCGATGCCGAGGTTGACGTACGAGCCGTCGGAGAGCTCGCGCGCGGCGCGCGCGGCCATCTCGATGCGGGTGAGGGCCATGCTCATGCTCCTTCCGGCGCGGCCGCGACGGTGCGGCGCTCGATGCGCTTCTCGATGTCGGATCCGACTTCGACGATGCGGTGCACGTAGACGCCGGGGAGATGGATGCCGTCCGGGTCGAGCTCGCCGGGCTCGACGAGCCGCTCGACCTGGGCGATGCAGACGCGCCCGGCCATCGCCGCGAGCGGGTTGAAGTTGCGCGCGGCCTTGTTGAAGACGAGGTTCCCGTGGCGGTCGCCGGCCATCGCGTGGACGAGCGAGAAGTCGGTGGTGATCGCCTCTTCGAGCACGAAGTCCTTCTCTTCGCCACGGACGAGGAAGCTGCGCACGTCCTTGGAGGGCGAGGCGACGGCGATCGTCCCGTCCGGCGCGTAGCGGCGCGGCAGGCCGCCCTCGGCGACCTGCGTGCCGACCCCTGTCTGCGTGTAGAACGCGGCGATGCCGGAGCCGCCGGCGCGCAGCTTCTCGGCGAGCGTGCCCTGGGGCGTCAGCTCGAGCTCGAGGTCGCCCTCCAGGAACTGCCGCTCGAACTCCTTGTTCTCGCCGACGTACGACGACGTCATCTTGCGGATGCGCCCGGCGTTCAGAAGCACGCCGAGTCCCCAGTCGTCGACGCCGCAGTTGTTGCTGACGACGCTGAGCCCCGTCGTCCCCTGCGCGAGCAGGGCCTCGATGAGGAGCATCGGATTGCCCGAGAGCCCGAAGCCGCCGACCGCGAGGCTCGCGTCGTCGGGAATGTCCGCGACTGCCTCCGCGGCACTCGCCACCTGCTTGTCGATCATCCTGCTCCTTTGCGCGGGCTCGCCGTGAGGAGCCCTGCAGACGATCCTCCCCCTCGCCCGATCGTCACGCCATGCGGATGCTTGCCATGTGGATGCCGTCGTCGATAATGTCCACATCGTGGACACGCAGCGAACGGTCCCCGGCGCGCAGTCCATCGCCCGGGCCGCATCCATCCTCCGCCTCGTCACCGCCGCCGGCGAGTCGGGCGTCACGACGGGCGAGCTGGCCGTGCGCTCCGAGCTGACCCGACCCACGGCGCACCGCCTGCTCACCGCGCTCCGGCGAGAGGGGCTCGTCGACCAGGACGAGCCCAGCGGGCGATGGATGCCGGGACCCGAGCTCTATCTCATGGGAACGGTCGCGGCATCCCGCTATGACATCACCGAGATCGCGCGCGACATCGTGCGCTCCCTCGCCGTGCGCACCGAGGAGAGCGCGTTCCTGTCGGTGCGACGCGGAGACGAGACGGTGTGCCTCATGCGCGAGGAGGGCAGCTTCCCGATCCGCTCCTTCGTGCTGGCGGAGGGCGTGCGGTTCCCGCTCGGCGTCGCGTCTGCGGGCCTGGCCATCCTGTCGTTCCTGCCCCCTCACGATGTGGACGCCTACTTCGAGCGGCATCCCGACCTTTCGACGCGCTGGGGCCCGGCGCACGCGGAGCGCCGGCTGCGCACCCGGCTGCGCGAGACGAAGGAGCGCGGATACGCGCTCAATCCGGGGCTGATCGTCGAGGGCTCCTACGGCCTCGGTGCGGCCGTCTTCACGCGGGAGGGCCACCCTCAGTGGGCGCTGAGCCTCACCGGCGTCGAGTTCCGCTTCGGCCCCGATCGGCTGCCCGAGCTCGGCCGCACGCTGCTCGCACATGCGCACCAGCTGACGTCGCGCATCGCCTCGCGCGGCCACTGACCTCTTGTCAGATACATACCATCGGTATATACTTTTGGTATGCGTAAAGCCGATGACATCCTCGCGATCGTCAGCGCCGCGAACGCGCTGACCCGGATCGCGGCCATCCAGACCCACAACGACGCCCCCGCCGCGCAGTGGCGGGCTCTGAAGGTGCTCGAACACGACGGACCGCAGCGCATCGGCGCCCTCGCCTCCTACAGCCGCACCACCCAGCCGGGCATGACCCGCCTCGTCGGCCAGATGGTCGACGAAGGACTCGTGAGCCGCGGGGCCGATCCCGAGGACTCACGCGCCACGGTGGTGGCGATCACCGACGCCGGCGTCCGCGCCTTCGCCGAGTGGAAGGTCGACCTCGCCGACGCGCTCGAGCCGCTCTTCGCCGATCTCGCCGACGAAGACTGGGCCGTGCTCTCCCGCGCGGCCGACATCCTCACATCCCGCACAGCACCCGTGGAGGCAACCACCCGATGAGCGCGCACGCACCCGCATCCGCATCCCCCTGGCGGCAGCCTGCCCAAGTCTGGGCCGTCGCGTTCGCCTGTGTCGTGGCCTTCATGGGCATCGGTCTGGTCGACCCCATCCTGCCCGCGATCGCGGGGTCGCTGCAGGCCACACCCGTCCAGACCGAGCTTCTCTTCACGAGCTACCTCGTGGTCACCGGGCTCGCGATGCTCGTGACGAGCTGGATCTCCAGCCGTATCGGTGCGAAGGCGACCCTCCTCACGGGTCTGGCCCTCATCGTGGTCTTCGCGCTGCTGTGCGCCCTGAGCGGCAGCGTGGACGCGATCATCGGCTTCCGCGCCGGATGGGGCCTCGGCAACGCGCTGTTCATCTCCACCGCTCTCGCGACGATCGTCGGCGCGGCGGCGGGCGGCAGCGGAGCGGCCATCGTCCTCTACGAGGCCGCCCTGGGCCTCGGCATCGCCATCGGCCCGCTCCTCGGCGGGCTCCTCGGCGAGGTGAGCTGGCGCGGCCCGTTCTTCGGTGTCGTCGTGCTGATGGCGATCGCGTTCGTCGCCGTGGCGGTGCTCCTGCGCGGCCCGTTCGAGAGGCGCGTGCCCGTCCCGTTCAGCGCGCCCTTCAAGGCTCTGCGCATCCCGGCACTGGCGGTTCTGGCCGTCGTCGCGTTGTTCTACAACATCGGCTTCTTCGTCCTTCTGGCCTTTTCGCCGTTCCCGCTCGGCTTCAGCGCGATGGGCATCGGTCTGACGTTCTTCGGCTGGGGCGTCGCGCTCGCCATCACGAGCGTGTGGGTCGCGCCCTGGCTGCTGAGGTTCTGGCGCCGGACGACCGTGATGCTCGTGGTCCTGCCGCTGCTCGCCATCGACCTCGTCGTGGCCGGCATCCTGGTCGCGAGCCAGCTCGCGCTCGTCGTGTGCATCATCGTCGGCGGCTTGTTGCTCGGCATCATGAACACCGTGCTCACCGAGTCGGTCATGGAGTCGACCGACCTGCCGCGCTCCGTCGCCTCGTCGTCGTACTCGGCGGTGCGATTCCTCGGCGGCGCAGCCGCCCCGCCCATCGCCGCGGCCCTGTGGCACGCGTTCGGCCCGACCGTCCCGTACGTGTTCGCCGGCGCATCCGTCATCGTCGCGACCGCTGCGCTCGCGATCGGCCGCCGCGCGCTGAGCCGGGTCGACGAGCACGAGTCCGACGCCGAGGAGATCGGCGCCGCCGTCCTGGTCGGCGACGCCGCCTGAACCCGCGCACCGCGAGCGGCGCGCATCCCCCGTGGATGCCGGCCTCTCGCGGTCAGCGCGGCTCGGAGGACCTCGCAGACTGAGAGACTTGTCGCATGCGCACCACGATCGAGGCGATCCGTCGGTTCTCCGAGGACGGTGAGCGGTTCGCGATGGTGACCGCGTACGACTACACGAGCGCTCGTCTCGTGGATCGCAGCCGTGTCCCGCTGATCCTGGTCGGCGACTCGCTCGGAATGGTCGTGCAGGGCAACGACAGCACCGTCCCGGTCACGCTCGACGACATGATCTACCACACGCGCATGGTCGTGCGCGGAAGTGCGACCTCGCTCGTCGTCGGCGACCTGCCGTTCGGCACGACCGCGATCGAGGACGACGCGGTGCGCGCGGCGGTGCGACTCATGCGCGAGGGGGGATGCCAGTCGGTCAAACTCGAAGGCGGCACTCCCGTCGCCCCGCTCGTGCGCCGGCTCGTCGATGTCGGCATCCCCGTCATGGCCCACATCGGCTACACGCCGCAGTCCGTGAACACCCTCGGCACGCGCGTCCAGGGCCGCGACGAGGCGAATGCCCGCCGTATCGTGCTCGACGCCCTGGCGGTCCAGGAGGCGGGTGCCTGGGCCGTCGTCCTCGAGCTCGTCCCCGCCCCGCTCGCGGCCGCGATCACCGAGCTCCTCGACATCCCGACGATCGGCATCGGGGCCGGGGCGGGATGCAGCGGCCAGGTGCAGGTCTGGCACGATCTGCTCGGTCTCTACGACGACTTCGTCCCGCGCCACGCACGTCGCTTCCGCACGCTCGGCGACGAGGCCGCGGCCGCGCTCGACGAGTACGCGGCCGCCGTGGCCGACGGTTCGTTCCCGGCGGCGGAGAACAGCAGCACGATGGATGCCGGCATCCTCGCCCGCGCCATCGAGGACCTCGAGTGACGGTCGCCATGCCGACCGTCGCCCTGGTGACGGGCGCACGCACCGGCATCGGCCTGGCCACCGCGCGGCTGCTCGCCCGGCGCGGCGCGCACGTCCTGCTCGGCGGGCGGGATGCCGCGACCCTCGAGCCGGTCGTGGACGGGTTGCGCTCGGAGGGCCTCGCGGCCGACGCGTTCGTCGCCGACGTGGCCGACCCGGTCGCCCTCGCGCGGGCGTTCGCGCGCGCCGCCGAGGACGAGCTGGTGCCGCGCATCCTCGTCAACAACGTGGGGGCGCGCGACCGGCGCGGTGTCCGCGACATGGACACGGCGGGCTTCGCCGCCCTCGTGCAGGCGGACCTCGTCTCGGCCTACGACGTCGTGCGGGGCTACCTCGCCGGGCACGGCGCGCGACGCGGCGGGTCGATCGTCAACGTGTCGTCGATCGCCGCCTCGATCGGTCGCGCCGGCGACGTGGCCTACGCCGCGGCGAAAGCGGGGATCGAGGGGATGACGCGATCCCTGGCCGCGGAACTCGGGCCTGACGGCTACCGGGTGAACGCCGTGGCCCCCGGCACCATCGCGACGGAGGCGAACGACGACCTCATGACCGATGCCCGAATGAGCGAGGTCGTGCGCACGAGGACGTCCCTCGGCCGTTGGGGCCGGCCCGATGAGGTCGCAGCGCTCATCGCGTTCCTCGCGTCGGACGAGGCATCCTTCATCACCGGCCAGACGGTCGCGGTCGACGGCGGGCTGACGACGCTCTTCTGACTCAGGCGAGCGGCGCGTTGTCGATGAGCCGGACGGGTCCCACGCGCGCCGCCACGATGCCGAGCGCGCCCGCCACGACCTCGGCGAGCGGCTCGAAGGTCGCCGGGTCGACGATCGCCCAGTACTCGATCGCCGCACCGGCGTCCTGAAGGATGCGACGCGCCTCCGCCTCCAGGCGCGCGGTGTCGCGCTCCCCCGCCGCGACGAGATCGCGTGCCCGCTGAAGGCTGCGGCTGAGCGAGAGGGCGGTCTCCCGGTCGCCGGTGCCGAGGCGGGCGTTGCGGCTCGAGAGCGCGAGCCCGTCGACATCGCGAACGGTCGGCAGTGCCGTGATCGTCGTGGGCAGGTTCAGATCGGCGGCGAGCCGGCGGACGACCGCGACCTGCTGCGCATCCTTCTGCCCGAAGTAGGCGGTGTCGGCCCCGACCGAGACGAGCAGCTTCGTGACGACGAGGGCGACGCCGTCGAAGTGGGATGCGCCGCGCGTGGCGCCCTCCCAGCGTTCGCTCACGCCGCCGACGTGGACGGAGGTCGCGAAGCCCGCGGGGTACATCTCCGCGGCGCTCGGAACGAACAGCAGTGTCGCGCCGGCGGCCTGCGCCAGCTCGACGTCGCGGTCCTCGGTGCGCGGGTAGGCATCGAGGTCCGCTGCGTCGTTGAACTGGGTCGGGTTCACGAAGATCGAGACGACGACCTCGTCGTTCTCCTCGGCCGCGGCGCGGATGAGGGCCAGATGCCCCTCGTGGAGGGCGCCCATGGTCGGAACGACGCCGACCCTGTGCTCTGCGCGACGGATCGCGGCGCGGCGCTCACGCAGCTCGGACACCGTCCGCACAACGAGAGAACGGCCCCGCTCGGCGGGACCGTTCTCTGTCATGTGCACCCCCTGGGACTCGAACCCAGAACCCACTGATTAAGAGTCAGTTGCTCTGCCGATTGAGCTAGAGGTGCATGATCCGCTCGAAGCGAACCGAGAGACAACATTACCGGATGAACCGCCCTCGACGAAATCGCCGCCGCCCCCGGGCGTGCCGAGGATGCTCAGCCTTCCCGCCTACGATTGACCCGTGACCTCCCCCCTCACACCGTCCTCTGCGGCGGCGCCCGCGGCAGGCTCGCATGCCGCTGACCTGCGCGACGACCTCGCTCTCGCGCTCCGTCTCGCCGATGCCGCCGACGCGGTCTCGATGACCCGGTTCGACAGTCCCGACCTCGACGTCCGCACCAAGGCCGACGCGACGCACGTGACCGAGGCCGACCTGGCGACCGAACGCGCCATCCGTGAGATCCTCGCGGGCGAGCGCCCCGGCGACGGCGTGTTCGGCGAGGAGTTCGGCGCGGACGGCTCCACGGACCGCCGGTGGATCATCGATCCGATCGACGGCACCGCCAATTACCTCAAAGGCATCCCGATGTGGGCGACCCTCATCGCGCTCGCGATCGACGGCGTCCCGCGCGTCGGCGTCGTGAGCCAGCCCGCCATCGGGCGGCGCTGGTGGGCGGCGACCGGTCTGGGTGCCTGGACGAACGGGACGCAGCAGGATGCCGGTCCCCGACGGCTCTCCGTCTCGGCCGTCGACAGCCTCGACAGGGCGAGCGTGAGCTTCCAGAGCATCGCCCAGTGGGACGCCGCCGGCCGCCTGGACGAGCTCACGCGGCTCACGCGGGCCGTCTGGCGCGATCGCGGCTACGGCGATGCGTGGCCGTACATGCTGCTCGCCGAGGGCCGTCTCGAGCTCGTGGCGGAGTTCGACGTGAAGGAGTACGACATCGCCGCGCACGTGCCCATCGTGACCGAGGCCGGCGGCCGCTTCACCGCTTTCGACGGCTCCGACTCGATCGCCGCGCGCTCCTCGCTCGCCACGAACGGCCTGCTGCACGATGCGTTCCTCGATCTGCTGCACGGCGCACCCGCCGGCACCTCGACGCCGGGAGCGGACGCGTGACGCGCGGGATGCGGCGCCTGGCCGCCCTCGTCGTCGCCGCGGCTGCGGCATCCGTGCTCGTCGCGTGCGCACCCGCCACGCACTCGTCCTCACCGACCGGCGCACCCCGGGCGGGTTCCACTGCGGCCCCCACCGCCAAGACGCCCTCGAGCAAGCCCACGGCGGCCGGCACGCCCACGTGCGAGGGCATCATCCCCTCGACGACCGTCGACGCGTTCAAGAAGGTCGGCTGGTCCTCCCAGCAGGAGCCCTTCCAGATCGTCGACCAGCAGCTCTCCGGCGGCATCGAGTGCCGCTGGGCCGACTTCTCGGTCGCGAGCGACAACCTGCAGATCTTCGGCTGGGCGCCGATCACGAAGACCCAGGCGCAGTCGGCGCGCGACGCACTCGTCGCATCCGGCTGGCACGTCCTGGACGGGACGACCGACGGCGTCTACATCACCGAGGACAAGTCGACCGCGGTCTCGACCGACGACCAGGGGTACGGGATGACGTACCTCTTCGGGAACGGCTGGGTGAAAGTCGCCGACACCAAGCAGGGCCTCCTGCTGGTCGACTGGCCGCCGTCCTAGAACGCACCCACACACCGCGAGCCCGCATCCGATTCCTGCGGAACGGATGCGGGCTCGCGGCTGAGAGGGCGGGTCAGAGGACCTTCGAGAGGAACGCCTTCGTCCGCAGGTGCTGCGGATTGGCGAGCACCTCGCGCGGATCGCCTTCCTCGACGACGACTCCCCCGTCCATGAAGACGAGCTTGTCGGCGACCTCGCGGGCGAAGCCCATCTCGTGGGTGACGACGATCATCGTCATGCCGCTCGCCGCCAGGCCCTTCATGACGTCGAGCACCTCGCCCACGAGCTCGGGGTCGAGGGCCGACGTCGGCTCGTCGAACAGCATGAGCTTCGGATCCATCGCCAGCGCGCGAGCGATGGCCACGCGCTGCTGCTGGCCGCCGGAGAGGTGCGCGGGGTAGTAGTCGGCACGATCTCCCAGCCCGACGCGCGCGAGAAGCTCCTGGGCGCGCGCGCGCGCCTCCGCCTTCGGCACGCCCTTGACGCGCACCGGCGCCTCCATGATGTTCTCCAGGGCCGTCATGTGCGGGAACAGGTTGAAGCGCTGGAACACCATGCCGATGTCGCGGCGCTGCTTGGCCGCGTCCTTCGGCCGCAGCTCGTAGAGCTTGTCGCCCTGCTCGCGGTAGCCGACGACCTTGCCGTCGACCGAGAGCCGACCCGCGTTGACCACCTCGAGGTGGTTGATGCAGCGCAGGAACGTCGATTTGCCGGAGCCGGAGGGGCCCACCAGACACAGCACCTCACCGGGCATGACTTCGAGCGAGATCGACTTGAGCACCTCGTGGGAGCCGAAGCTCTTCGAAACGCCCTCGGCTCTCACCATCGGGGTCGTATCAGCCATGCGAGGCCCCCTCGTTCTTCGCCTTCATCGTCTGCACGGCCTCCGTGATCGCGCCAGGGTTGGCCGCGGGCATGGGCCGTTGCTCGCCGACGCCGCGCGAGAACCGCCTCTCGAGGTAGTACTGGCCGATCATCAGGACCGACGTGACCAGGAGGTACCAGGCAGACGCGACGATGAGCAGCGGCACCGGCGTGAAGGTCACGGCCGAGATATCCCGCGCGACGCCGTAGAGGTCGGTCGTGAGCGGGATGGCGGCCACGAGCGACGTCGTCTTGAGCATCGAGATGACCTCGTTGCCGGTCGGCGGGATGATGACGCGCATCGACTGCGGGATGACGATGCGGCGCATCGTCAGGCCCCACGACATGCCGAGGGCGATCGCCGCTTCCTCTTGGCCCTTGTCGACCGAGAGGAGGCCTGCGCGCACGATCTCCGCCATATACGCAGCCTCGTTGAGCGACAGGCCGATCACGGCGATGAGGAACAGGTTCTGGAGGAACCCCATGTCGACGGTCACGCCGATGTGCGTCCACGGCACACCGAGGAAGAGGTTCTTGTAGATGACCGCCGCGAGGCCCCAGAACACCAGCTGCACGTACACGGGCGTGCCACGGAAGATCCAGAGGTAAACCCAGGCGATGTACTTGACGACCGGGTTCGGCGACAGGCGCATGACAGCCAGGACGAGACCGAGCAGGATGCCGGCGATCATCGAGAGCACGGTCAGCTCGAGGGTGACGAGCGCAGCAGCGCTGATGCGCCTGTCGAAGATGTACTTGAGGACGTACGGCCAGCCGTACGCTTCCCGCTGCAGCGCATCGGCGATGAAGGCCGCGAGCAGGAGGATGAGGATGACGGCGAAGACGATCCGCCACGGATGCCGCAGCTTGATGGCCTTGATCGGCGCGGAACGCGCCGGCTCCGGCGCCGGGGTGGTCCCCGACGCCGGAGCGGACGTTGTCGACATGATCAGCCCTTCGAGGCCGCGTTGATCTCGGCGGTCTTGACCGCGCCGTCGGACACGCCCCACTTGTCGAGGATCTTGCCGTAGGTGCCGTCGTCGATGAGCGACTGCACGGCCGCCTGCACGGCCTTGTCCATCCCCGTGTTCTTCGCCACGGGGAACCCGTACGGCGCGACATCGAACGTCTTGCCGGCCGCCTGGAGCTTGCCCCCGGTCTGCTTGATGGCGTAGGCGGTGACCGGCGAGTCGGCGCTCATGGCGTCCACCTGACCGAGGATGACCGCGTTGGTGGCGTCATCCTGCTTGTCGAACCGGAAGACCTGGATGGCGGGCTTGCCGGCGTCGGTGCAGGCCTTCGACTTCGCGGGCACCTCGTCGGTGTCCTCGAAGGTCGTGGACTGCACGGCCACCTTGAGGCCGCACGCGTTGTCGGGGTCGACGGTCTTGCCCTTGGCCGAGGCCCACAGGATGCCGGCCGTGTAGTAGTTGACGAAGTCGACCTGCTGCTCGCGCTCGGTCGTGTCGGTGAACGACGAGACGCCGATGTCGTCCTTGCCGCCGGTGATCGAGGGCAGGATGTTGTCGAACTTGGCGATCGCGAACTGCGGCTTCAGGCCGAGCTTGGCGGCGATCGCCTTGGCGAGGTCGACGTCCCAGCCGACCGGGTTGCCGTTGTCGTCCTTGTACTCGTTCGGCGGATACGTGTTGTCCATGCCGATGACGAGGCTGCCGGACTTCGCCACGGCGGCCGGAAGGAGCTTGGCCGCAGCGGCATCCTTCGAGACCTGGGAGCTCGAGCCCGACGACGAGGAGCCGCCGGTGGGAGTGGAGTTGTCGACGCAGCCTGCGAGCAGCAGGACAGCGGCGGCGGCAGATGCCGCAGCAATGACGATACGTCGGGTTCGCATGTAGGACACCTCGGATGTGAAGGGCGATCAGGGTACCGCGGTAGCGTAATCGCCCCCGTCGGCCGAGTCATGGTAGCGCGGCGCAGTCGTGTCCGTATTGTGAGGTCTCCCAGCTTCTGTCCAGCCGGCCAGACACCCACCGATGGCCCGCAGACTTCGGCGACGGCCCGCAGCGAACAGCGAAGCCCGGCCGTCGTGCGACGGCCGGGCTTCGGGGCTCCGTGACAGCGGTTTCGTGGAGCTGGGGGGAATCGAACCCCCGTCCAGCACTGAGTCTCCACGCCTTCTCCGGGCGCAGTCTGCGCAGACGTTCTGCTCGGCCCCGACCTTTGTCACAGACACCTAAGTCGACAGGCCCAGTCTGGGAAGAGTCCCGAGCGGCGTCCAGACGCCGACGCTCAGCAAGATCCCTAGATGACGCCAGGATCCGTGGCGGGATCACCCACGGTCTGACGGACTATCGGGCTCGCTTACGCAGCGAGGGCGAAGTCAGTGCGCTTTGCATTGGCACTTATTGTTTTGCAGGGGGCGTTCACGAGATAACCCTGCATCCTCGGCCCGCTTCTCGTGGATTCACAGGCGCTGTCGAAACCGATCAGCCCCGTGGCCTTCTCTCGAAGGGACCGCTGTCACTCTGTGGAGTTGTGAATGGATGCCGGCAGCATCCGAGCATCACAGACTACAACCCGCGGTGGCCCCGTGCAATTCCGCCTAGGCTCAGAGCATGAGCGACATCATGGTGTCCGTTCGCGGCGAGCACGAGCTGCGGGTCACGCCCGAACGTGCCGTCGTGCGGCTGACGGTGACGGCGGACGGACCGCAGCGCGGCGCAGTCGTCGAGCGCATCGCGGCGCTCGCCGAACCCCTACGGGACGAGCTGGCGGCGCACCAGGCGTCCGGGGCCGTCGCCGAGTGGTCGAGCGAGCGCATCTCGGTGTGGGCGGATCGCCCCTGGAACGCGGACGGCGCTCGGCTCGCGCTCGTGCACCACGGCACGATCGGCATCACCGCCGAGTTCGCCGACACGACGGCCGCATCGGACTGGGTGGGCTCGGTCGGGCTGCGCGACGGCGTGCGCGTGGACGGAGTCGACTGGAGGCTCACGCCCGAGACCCGCGCCGCGCGTGAGAGGGAGGCGGCCACCGCGGCCGTCGGCGTCGCCGTCGCCCGTGCGACCGCGTACGCATCCGCCCTGGGCCTGTCGACGGTCACCCCGCTCGAGGTCGCCGATCTGGGCCTGCTCGGCCATCCCGACCAGGTCGGTGCGCCCATGCCGAAGATGATGCGGGCGGCCGCATTCGCCGATGCGGGGTCGGCTCCCGACCTCGGACTGCGTCCTGCCGACATCGTGGTGTCGGCAGCCGTCGAGGCTCGCTTCTCGGCCCGATGAGCGGGGCGGATCTGCCGGCTTCCGCACAGAGGACCCGCGTCATCCCCCGCGCGGGGGCCGCGGAGCGGCTCTCCCGCATGATCGCCCTTCCGACGGTGTCCGCCGAGATCGACGTGCGGGGCCACCGGCCCTTCGAGGCGTTCGCCGAGCTCATCGGCGAGCTGTACCCGCTCGTGGTCGAGCACCTGTCGTGCGAGCGGATCACCGACCTCGGCCTGTTGTACCGCTGGCGGGGCCGCGACAGCGGAGCCGACCCACTCGTGCTGATGGCGCACTTCGACGTCGTCCCCGTGGACGAGACGGACGCCTGGACCCATCCCCCGTTCGCCGGCGTCATCGCGGACGGTTTCGTGTACGGGCGTGGCGCCCTCGACGACAAGGGACCGCTGCTCGCGGTGCTCGAGGCGGCGGAGAACCTGCTCGCGGCCGGATTCGCCCCCGCTCGCGATGTCTACCTCTCGTTCGGCGGCAACGAGGAGACGTCCGGCAGCGCGGCCGAGGCGATCTCCGACACGCTTCGCGACCGCGGCGTGACGCCGTGGCTCGTGCTCGACGAGGGCGGAGCGGTCGTACCGTCGCCTTTCCCCTACGTCCGCGGCGACATGGCGATGGTCGGCGTCGCCGAGAAGGGCGCGGTCACCATCGAGCTCTCCGCCCGCGGCGAGGGCGGTCACGCCTCCGCTCCCCCGAGCATGACGGCCGTGCGTCGTGTGGCGCGCGCGGTCGATCGACTGGGCCCCGGCACGTTCCGCCCGCGCACACCCCGCGCGATCTCACGGATGCTCGAGCTGTTCGCCCCCCGCACGCGGGGGCTCGCGCGACTCGGCTATCGCCTGCTCGCCGCGGTTCCCCCGCTCTCGGCTCGCGCGCTCGCGGCGATGGGCGGCGAAGGGGCGGCCTTCGTCCGCACGACCGTGGCCGCCACGATGCAGTCCGGCGGCACGGCGGCGAACGTCCTGCCATCGCAGGCCTCCGCGACGATCAACCTGCGCATCGCCCTGGGCGAGACGGTCGAGAGCACCGTTCGACGGGTCCGCCGCCGCATCGCCGACCCCGAGGTCGCGGTGACGGTCGTGCAGGGCGACGACCCGTCACCCGAATCTTCGGCAGAGAACGCGCAATTCGCCCTGATCACGGCGGCGGTGGATGCGTCGCATCCCGGTGCCGCCACCGTTCCCTACCTCATGATGCAGGCCAGCGACGCCCGGCACTTCCACCGCTTCTCGCCCGCCGTGTACCGCTTCGCGCCGCTCGCCATGAACGCGGAGCTGCGTGCGACGATCCACGGAGTCGACGAGCGGGTCGAGATCGCCGAGCTCGAGCGCGGGGAGCGATTCCATCGGGCGCTCATCGAGGGGCTAAAGTAGCCGCGCCCGACCCTTCGACAGGCTCAGGGACCGACGCTGCGAAGGAGCACGCATGACCCCACGCGAGAGCACCCGCGCATCGCGCGTCACGCTCGGCACGCTCGCCGGCGTCGTCGGCTTCCTGGCGTTCGTCGAGTTCACGAGCGGCGTCCTGCAGGGGTACTACACCCCGATGCTGACGAACATCGCGCGGCACCTCGGCATCCACGATGCCGACGTGAACTGGCTGGAGGGCACCCAGCTCATGCTGTCCGCTCTCGTGGTCCCCGCGTTCGCGAAGCTCGGCGACATGGTCGGTCACAAGCGGATGCTGCTCATCTCGACGGCGTTGACGGCAGCGGCCGCCCTGGTGCTGCCGTTCACGGCGTCGTTCCCGGTGTTCCTCACGGCGTGGGCGCTCATGGGCTTCTACGTCGTGTGGCTGCCGCTCGAGATCGCGCTGATCTGGTCGCGGTCGCGCAGCATGGCGGGGCGCTCGACGATCACCGCGCGCGCCGCAGGGTTCCTCGTCGCAGCTCTCGAGTCCGGGGCGATCATCGGGGCGCTCGTCGGCGGAGCGCTCGTGGATGCGCTGCCCCTCACCATCGTGCTCCTCATCCCCGCCCTCGCCGTCGTCATCTGCTTCTTCGTCGTCATGTTCGGCGTGAAGGAGTCGCCCAACCCCGTCGGCGGTCGCTTCGACACGGTCGGCCTCGTCCTCATCTCCGTCGCGCTCATCGCCTTCACGGGCGGCCTCAGCCTGCTGCGTCTGAACGGCCCCTCCGACCCCTGGGGGTGGGCGGTCGTCGCGCTCGGCGTGCTCCTCGTCTGGCCGTTCGCCGGATGGGAGCTGCGGCGCGACGACCCGCTCATCGACGTGCGGATGTTCCGGTCGCCCGACCTCGGCCCGGTGTTCCTCACCGCCGGGCTCTTCGGCGTCAGCGTCCTCGGCGCGCAGGCGCCGCTGTCGACCTTCGCGCGCACCGATCCCGCCGTGTACGGCTACGGGCTCGGGACGACCGGGTTCCAGACGTCGCTCATCATCGGCATCTACCTCATCGCGATGATCACCGGCGCGCTGCTCTTCCCGCTCGTCGCGAGGCGCACGACGCCGCGCCTGACCCTCATCGGCGCGGCCGTGCTCGTGGGCATCGGCTTCCTGCTGTTCCTGCCGTTCCACACCTCGTACGGACAGCTCGTCACGAACATGGTGATCGTCGGACTGGGCTCGGGAGCGCTGGTGGCCGCTCTCCCGGCGGCCGCCGCATCCGCTGCCCCCGCCACCCAGACCGGCGTGGCCACGGGCCTCACGAACTCGGTGAAGACGGTGGGCGGCGCGATCGCGTCGTGCGTCTTCGGGATCGCCCTGCTGCACGGCACGACGGGTGCCGCCAGCGCCGCGGGCGGAACGGCCGGATCGTTCGCCGGGTACGTCACCGTCTGGGTCGTCTGCGGAGTCACGGCCCTCGTGGCGGCCGTGCTGCTGCTGTTCGTTCCGAAGCAGGCCTTCAGCGACCGTGCGGACGAAGCCGTCGCGGCGACCGCGCGCTGATCAGTCGCCGACGCGGTTGCGTGTGCGCATGGCGCGCTCGGCCTCGCGCTTGTCCTCGCGCTCGCGGATCGTCTGGCGCTTCTCGTACTCGCGCTTGCCCTTGGCGACGGCCAGCTCGACCTTCGCGCGACCGTCGGAGAAGTACAGCCGGAGCGGGATGAGCGTGTAGCCGCCGGCGGAGATCGCGTGCGAGAGCTTCACGATCTCCTCCTTGTGCAGGAGGAGCTTGCGCGTGCGCTTGGAGGCATGGTTCGTCCAGTGCCCCTGCGAGTACTCCGGGATGTGCACGGCGTCGAGGTACGCCTCGCCGCCGTCGATGTACGCGTAGCCGTCGGTGAGATTCGCCCGCCCTTGACGCAGCGACTTGACCTCGGTGCCCGTGAGCACGAGTCCCGCCTCGTACGTCTTCTCGATCGTGTACTCGTGGCGCGCGCGTCGATTGGTCGCGACGACCTTCTCTCCGCGTTCCCTGGGCATGGCTCTCTCCTGATCTGCGTGGTTCCGCTCCCCGAGCCGGTCGAGGGTGGGCAGCCTGTCAGTGTACTACGGGCGCTGCACAGACCTACGCGTGCAGCCAGCGCCGGATGGCGAATCCGCCCGACACCGCCGCCAGCACGACCCCGATCGCGATGACGATCGGAACGACGACGGCGACATCGCCCATGCCGACCCACGTCGTCACGAACCCGATGCGCGAGCGCAGGTAGTCCGCGACTCCGAATCGCACGATCGCCCACACGGCCGCGCTCGCCAGGATCGAGCCGATGAGCGCGGCGATGACGCCCTCGAGCACGAACGGCGTCTGAATGAACCGGTTGGATGCGCCGACCAGCCGCATGATGCCGATCTCCCGCCTTCGGGCGTAGGCGGACAATCGGATGGTCGTCGCGATCAGCAGGACTGCCGCGACGAGCATCAGGGCGGCGATGCCGACGGCGATGTAGGTCGCGACGTTCAGCGCCGAGAACAGCGGCTGCAGGTACTGCAGCTGATCCTTCACCTCTTCGACGCCCTGCATCCCGTTGAACGCCTCGATGATCGCGTCGGACTTGCTCTGGTCGACGAGGTTGATGGAGAACGTGGCGTTGATCTGGTCGGGCGTGATGATCGTCTTGTAGTCGTCGCCGAGCTGCTCGATCGCCTTCTGGTACGCCTGCTGGTTGGTCTGGAACGTCGTCGTGCGGATGAGGGCCTTCAGCGCCGGGCTCTCCAGCTTCTGCTTGACCGCGTCGATCTGCTGCGGGGTCGCGACCCCCTGCGTGCACGTGCGTGCCGTCGACACGGACGTGCACATGTAGACCGCGACCTGGGCGCGGTCCACCCAGAAGTCGCGCATCTTGCCGACCTGCATCTGCATGAGGATCGCCGAGCCCACGAACGTCAGCGACACGAATGTGACCAGGACGACGGAGATGACCATGGACGCATTGCGCCGCAGGCTCGTCATCGCCTCGCCGAAGATCAGCCCGACCCTCATCGCGTCGGCCCCACTTCGTCGTCCGTGTCGTGCGACAGGCCCAGGCGGTCCGCGATCCCGAGCTCGTCGAGATCGACATCGGGGTGGATGATCGGGTTCGTGCGCGTCGTCGCGGGCGGAATGGATGCCGCGGCATCCTGCTCCGGCGCGGCCTCTCCGGCAGCGGCGGTCTTCTTCGGCTTCTGCGCGGCCTGATCGCCGGTCTGCGCCTGCACCTGCACCGGCGCCTCGGTCGCCGCCGCCGCCTCTGTCCGGCCCGCCGCCGGGGCGGCGTCATCCGGAAGCGCCGCCATCGATCCGGTCTCGACGATCTCACGGTGCAGCTCGAGCACGGCGGTGAGGGCAGCGACAGCGGCCGCTCCCCGCTCGGGCTCGGGTGCGAGGCTCGGCAGGCTCGACGTGTCGCCGTAGCCGCCGTGCCGCTCGTCGCGGACCATCTCGCCTTCGCGCAGCTCGATGACCCGGCGCTGCATCTGGTCGACGAACCCGGCCTCGTGCGTCGCCATGAGCACCGTCGTGCCGCCGGCGTTGATGCGGGCGAGCAGCTGCATGATGTCGATGGATGTCGCCGGGTCGAGGTTGCCCGTGGGCTCGTCGGCCAGCAGCACGGGCGGACGGTTGACGAGAGCCCGTGCCATCGCCACGCGCTGCTGCTCACCGCCGGACAGCTCGTGCGGCATCCGCTTGCCCTTGCCCTCCAGGCCGACCAGTGCGAGCGCCTCGGGCACCGCCTGGTGGATGAAGGCGCGCGACGCCCCGATCACCTGCAGGGCGAAGGCGACGTTCTGCGAGACGGTCTTGGTCGGCAGCAGTCGGAAGTCCTGGAAGACGGCGCCGATCTGCCGCCGGAAGTACGGCACCTTGCCGTTCGACATCGAACGCAGGTCGCGGCCGAGGACGACGACACGTCCCTCGCTCGCGACGTCCTCGCGGAGGATCAGCCTCAGGCACGTCGACTTGCCCGATCCCGAGGCTCCCACGAGGAAGACGAACTCGCCGCGTTGCACCTCGAAGTCCACGTCGCTGAGCGCGGGTTTGACGGTGCCGCGATACCGCTTTGTCACGTTTTCGAACCGGATCATGGCGTTGTCAGCCTAGGGCGTGTCTCCTAACCGTTTGAGCCAGAGGGTGATGGCTCTTAGGACGGCTCCGCCGCGGTAGGTGAGGGCGAGTTTGTCGTAGCGGGTGGCGAGGCCGCGCCACTGCTTGTCTTCGTTGAAGCCGCGTTCGACGACGTTTCGGCCCTTGTAGTCCTGGATGTCGTAGCTGACCGGCCGCCCGCCGCGGGAGCCGCGCCGTTTGCGATGGCCCTGCTGGTCCGACGGCTCGGGTATGACGGCGACGATGTCCCGGTCCCGCAGGTGCTGCCGGATCGCACGGGACGAGTACGCCTTGTCGCCGCGGAGCCGGTCAGGGCGGGTGCGCGGCCTTCCGGGTCCGCGCCGGGCGACTTTGAGGTGGTCCATCAGGACGGGGAACATCGGCGCGTCGCCGGCTTGTCCCGGCCCGACGAGCACCACCAGCGGACGCCCGCGACCGTCGACGAGGTGATGGATCTTCGTGCTCAAACCGCCGCGTGACCGGCCGATCGCATGGTCAGGCGGTTCCTCGCGCAGATTCTTGTAACTCGAGAGAGCCCCCTGTGTCGCGCCGAAGGTTCGTCGCGTGCTGATGCGCACGGTTGATCGTGGAGTCCACGCTCACCGCCCAATCGATCTCACCGGCAGCGTCGGCGTCAGCGAGGATCTCCGCGTAGATCCGATCCCACGTGCCATCGCCGCTGAACCGGCGGTGCCGCTTCCACGCCGTCTGCCACGGCCCGAACTCGGCAGGCAGGTCACGCCATGGCGAACCGGTCCGGTACCGCCACACGATCCCCTCCACGACCCGCCGGTGATCCTGGAAAGGGCGACCGCCCTTCCGCGACGCGACCGGCATCAACGGCTCGATCCGAGCCCACGCAGCATCCGACAGCGACTCAGTACGCGACACGCTCACCAGCCTGCCGCCAACCACCCCGACAGGTTAGGAGACACGCCCTAGGCGGCTCCGCATGCACGAGGGCGAGCGACACCCGACCCACGGCAACCCGATAGGCGCTGCCGTCCGGACACGCCGGGATCAGTCGTCGTCGTCGCCGCGCTTGCGCCAGCGGATGCCCGCGGCGATGAAGCCGTCGAGGTCGCCGTCGAACACGGTCGCGGGATTGCCCACCTCGTAGCCGGTGCGCAGGTCCTTGACGAGCTGCTGGCCGTAGAGGAAGTACGAGCGCATCTGGTCGCCCCAGCTCGCGGTGATGACCCCCGCGAGTTCCTTCTTCTTGGCGGCCTCCTCCTCGCGCTTGAGCAGCAGCAGGCGGGTCTGGAGCACGCGCATCGCTGCGGCACGGTTCTGGATCTGCGACTTCTCGTTCTGCATCGACACGACGATGCCGGTGGGCAGGTGGGTGATGCGCACCGCCGAGTCGGTCGTGTTGACCGACTGTCCCCCCGGGCCCGACGAGCGGAAGACGTCGACGCGGATGTCGCCCTCGGGGATGTCGACCTCGACGGCCTCCTCCATCACGGGGATGACCTCGACGGCGGCGAAGCTCGTCTGCCTCTTGTCGGCCGAGCCGAACGGGCTGATGCGGGCGAGCCGGTGCGTGCCGGCTTCGACCGACAGCGTGCCGTAGGCGTACGGCGCATCCACCTCGAAGGTGGCCGACTTGATGCCCGCGCCCTCCGCGTACGAGGTGTCCATGACCTTGACCGGATACTTGTGCCGCTCGGCCCAGCGCAGGTACATCCGCATCAGCATCTCGGCGAAGTCCGTGGCGTCGTCGCCGCCCGCGCCGGAGCGGATCGTCACGACGGCGGAGCGGTCGTCGTACTCGCCGTCGAGGAGTGTCTGCACCTCGAGCTCGCCCACGATGTCCTCGAGCTCGGCCAGCTCGCGGCGCGCCTCCTCCGCGGAGTCCTCGTCATCCATCTCGATCGCCAGCTCGACGAGCACGTCGAGGTCGTCGAGACGCTGCTCGATGTCGGCGATGCGCTTGTACTCCGACTGGCGGTGGCTCAGGGCGCTCGTGACCTTCTGCGCCTTGTCGACGTCGTCCCAGAGATCGGGGGCGCCGGCCTCCTCGCTCAGGCGGGCGATCTCTGCCTTCAGGTTGGGGACGTCGACCACCGCCTGGATATCGGCGAACGTGGAGCGCAGGGCCTGTATGTCGGCGGACAGATCGAGATCGAGCATGACACTCCAGCGTAACGTGGATGCCGTGACCGACGCGCCCGATTCCCTCTCGGTGCGGGACGTCGTCTGGCGCCTCGCGCCGATGATCTACGGTCCGACGGTGCTTTTCGCCCTCGGCGAGGGCGCCATCATCCCGCTGCTCCCGATCTATGCGACGCGCCTGGGCGCCGGCGTGGCGATGGCCGCCCTGATCGGCGCCGCCCTCGTGGTCGGTCAGGTCTGCGGCAACCTCCCCGCCGGCTGGGCCGTGGCGCGCTTCGGCGAGCGGATCACGATGGCCTGCGCCGGCGGTCTCGCTCTCGTCGGACTCGCCGGCATGCTGCTGGCGCCGAGCCTCGGCGTGCTCGCGGCATCCGTGTTCGTCATCGGCTTCTGCGCCGCGACCTTCGGGCTCGCCCGTCACTCGTTCATGACGACACGCGTGCCGCTGGCCTTCCGTGCGCGCGCGCTGTCGCTGCTCGGCGGAGCGTTCCGCCTCGGCACGTTCATCGGCCCGTTCGTCACGGCGGCGCTGCTCGCGATCTTCGGGAACGACCACGCGGCCATCTGGTTCTTCGGCGCCTGCCTGCTCGCCACGATCCTGCTCGTGATGCTCGGTCCTGACCCGGAGCGGCAGCTGGTGACGCGCTCGGCCCCCGTCCGGGACGATCTGGTCGAGGACACCGGCGAGGCGGTGACGGGCTCGGTCTCGACCGCCGCGCTGCGGCGCCACGAGGGCGACACGGCTGCGCGCGCCGGCGTCTTCCCGACGATGTGGCGCTATCGCTCGGTGCTCTCCCGGCTCGGACTGGCCGCCGCATCCCTCTCCGCCATCCGCTCGGCACGGCAGGTCGTGCTGCCGCTGTGGGGCGTCTCGATCGGCCTCGACGCCCAGACCATCGCCCTCGTGGTGGGCGTCTCCGGCGCGATCGACTTCGCGCTCTTCTATGCGAGCGGCCAGGTCATGGACCGCTTCGGACGCCTCTGGGCCGCGCTGCCGGCCATGCTGCTCATGGGATGCGGCTTCCTCGCGCTGTCGTTCACGCACGGGGCGTCGGACGCCGCCATGTGGTTCGCGATGTTCGCCGCGGTGCTCGGCGTCGGAAACGGGTTGTCGAGCGGCATCCTGCTGACCCTCGGCGCGGATGTCGCGCCGCAGGCGGACCCGGCGGCGTTCCTCGGCTCGTGGCGGACGCTGACGGATGCGGGCGGCGCCGCCGCTCCCCTCATCGTGTCGGCGATCACGGCACTGTCGTCGCTCGCCCTCGCGACCGGGGCGATGGGGCTCGTCGGCCTGTTGGGGGCCGGTGCGTTCGTGCGGTGGGTGCCTCGGTCCGTCCCGCGGGGCAGGGCCGGCGCGTGACGGCGGCCGCGGGCAACGTGCTCCGCGACCGCCCTCCGCCCGCTCGAGAGCGGGCCGCATCTCTGGCTGATTGCTGACGACCTCCGTTCATGGGTCGCACACTGTGGGGTTGCGGCGACTCGTCGTGGTGGGCGAACTGCGATGTACGTGATCCCCTTTCGATCCCTTATCGGTTGGCCTAAGCTACAAACGCCGCTCTGGGGGCGGCTATCGGGTGAACTACGGATCGGGGCGTAGGACTACGCCCTAGGGCATGCGTTCGCCGTGACCCGGAACGACGTACGCAGGCGGAGCGTCGGAATGGACATCCATGTGCGAATAGCGAAGGCGCTGATCGTGGCAGCGCCGGCCGCTCTCGATGCGTACGCGAGCCTCGTCGGCCGGCTCGGCCTGGTGGCGATCACACACTCCAGCCGCGTCGGCGTCACGGCATCCCTCGCTTCCGAGCCCGCGATCGCGATCCTCGAGGTGGAATCGGGGGGATGCAGCCTGCTGCGCGAGCTGCGCGACCGCTACGCCGACGATCTTCCCGTGATCCTCGTCTCAGCCGAGCGCACGACCTCCGCCGACGTCGTGGCCGGCCTGCTCGTCGGGGCCGACGACTATGCGTCGGAGTCCATGGACGAGGAGGAATTCCTCGCACGCGTGCGGCGCCTCCTCGAGCGACGGCACCGCTCCGCCGAGCAGGCGAGCGACTTCGAGCGGCTGAGCAGCCTCACCGACCGCGAGCGGCAGGTGCTGGCGCTCATCGCGTCCGGCATGACTCAGAAGCAGGTCGCGACGACGCTCGGCATCAGCATCAAGACGGTCGGCGCGCACGTCCAGAACCTGCTCGTCAAGCTCGGCGTGCACTCGCGAGTCGAGGCGGTCGCCTTGGCGACTCGGGTGGATGCCGCGGCCCCCGCGGCGATGTCGCTCCTGTCGGCGTGAGCCAGCCCCGCCGGGCGCGCATCAGCGAAAAGCGGTGCGGCTCGTCGCGGTCGCGCCGAGCTCCCAGCCCTGCGGCACGAACACCGTGAGGACGGGCGGGTGCCACGTGGATGCCACCGTCACGCGCGACGCCGCGCCGTCGGGACTCTCGGCGCCGACGAGGCGCACGCCGCGTCCGGCCTCGGCGAGCAGGGCGGATGCCTCGTGCCGGACGCCGGCGCTCGTGAGCTCCGCATGAGGCCCTGTCGCATCGACGCGCAGGTGGAAGCCGTCCGCGCCGGCGAGGGCCGCGGCATCCGCGACCGCATCGAGCTCCTTCTGCGCGAGGTACAGCGACGTCGCGTCGACGCACACGAGGATCACCGCGAGCGCGAGCATCGCATATCCCAGAGTCAGCAGAAGGACGCTGCCGTCGTCGTCTCCGGCGTTGCGCCGTGCGCGCAGCCGTGTCGTCGCGGCCCGGATCATCGGCCGACCCACGTGGTCGACACCTTCTGCACGGCGGTGGCCTCGACGGGGATGCCGGCGAGCCGGTCCAGTCCGAGAACGGGTGGAGCCAGCGGGAGCGTGACCCGTGTCGCGACGCGGACCCTCAGGAGCGCACCGGCCTCGGGGCAGGTCGCCCCTGTGGGGTCGCACGACATCGAGACGGTCATCGCGCCCGGATCCATGCCGTACTCGCGCGCGACGGAGGCCGCGATCCGGTCTGCGCGCACGCGCGCCTCGGACACGTCGGTCGCCGTCGCGACGGCGCGGGCGATGTGCCGGGCTCCTGACTCGACGGCGAGCGCCTGACCCTGAATCTGTCCCAGGGCGACGACGAGGTAGACGAGCGGGACGAGCATCAGCAGACCGACGAAGATGAACTCGAGCGCTGCGGAGCCCCGGTCATCCACCCTGCCGGGGTCGACATCGCCGTGCTCAGCCGAATGACTCTGCCGGAGCATGGGCGGTCACCTCCATCGTGCGGGGAATGCCGAGGAGTCCCGCCAGCGGCAGCGGCGCGCGGACCGTCACGACGATGCTCGGACCTCCGAGGTCGGGACTCTCGCGGACGTCGATGTCCTCGGCGTAGGTCGAGCCGATCGCACGTGTCACGATCTCGCGTGTGCGCTCCACGCCGTCCGCGAGGGAGGTGTCTGCGAGCGCGGCCCGATAGGCGCCGTCCACCGCGGCGTCATGCACGACGTTCCGCACATACACGGCGAGTCCGAGCTGAAGGACTGCGAGCGTGAGCACCGTGAGCAGCGAGCCGACCAGGACGAACTCGACCGGGCTGGACCCGCCGTCGTCGGCGAGCACGCCTCGAGCCCGACTCGACATGCCCGCGCGAGCGCGCATCGCGACGCGCCCGAGGCCATGAGGACGAGGCGGCGTCACATCCCCGAGACCCGCGCGATGGCCTGCTCGAACAGCTGGGAGAGCGCGGGGCCCGCGAGCGTCCAGATCGCGAGCACCAGAGCCGCGGTCATCAGCGTGACGAGCACCCAGCCGGGGACGTCACCCCGTTCGTCGTCGTGGAGGTCGCGCAGCGCTACCCGCATGCGCGTGAGGGTTGCTGTGAACATCTCTGTCCTTTCGGGTCAGCCGATTCCGAGTCGGAGCATGAAGATCCCCGGATACACCGCGAAGACGACGCTCAGGGGAAGGATGAGGAAGACGAGCGGAATGAGCATGAAGACCTCGCGCTTGCCCGCCTGTTCGATGAGTCCCCGCTTGGCATCCTCGCGCGCGTCGATGGCCTGACTCTGGAGGACCCCCGCGAGCGGCGCCCCGCGTTCGAGCGCCGCGATGACCTGATCGAGGCTCCGCGTGAGCGCGGGAACGTCGAGCCGTGCCGCGAGCGCCGCGAGGGCGTCGGCGAGACTCGAACCGGTGCCGACGGCGAGCACGGTGGTGCGCAGCTCTGCCGTCAGCTCGCCGGCGCCGATGTCGCCGACGCGCCGCAGCGCGTCGAGCACCCCCTCCCCGGCGGACAGGCACAGCGCGAGGAAGTCCAGCACGGTGGGCAGCTCGTCCTGGATGCGCGCGATCCGCGTGCGCGCAGCGTGCGACAGGTGCGCGTCGCAGAGCAGCACGCCGACGGCGGCGAGCACCGGAGCGAGGAGCACGGCCGCGGGTGCCGCACGGCCCGCGACGGCGAGCCCGACGGCGGCGAGCGCACCGGCGAGCAGACCGGCCAGCGCCCAGGCGAGCTGGCGGCCGCGGAAGGCGGCGGCATCCATCGACGACCCCGCCTGCCGCAGTCGCCGCTCCACCGCCTCGCTGCCGCCCAGCAGCGAGCCCGCCCGCGCGAGCAGGGCGCGCCACAGCTCGAGGACGCCGGCCGAGGACGGGAGCGCGATGAGCGATGTGCCGACCGGATCGGTCACGTCCCGGATGTACGGCGCTATGCGGCGCGACAGGCTCGGCGCGCCCCACCGCGGGACGACGGTCAGCACGCACCACACGCCGAGGCCGAGCGCGGTGCCCAGCACGACCGCGATGGCCGCCTCGTTCGGCAGGAACCCGGTCATCCGAACCACCGCCGCGGCTCCGGGAGGCGCCCGATGCGGAGCATCAGCCGGTAGGCGACGAACGAGGTCAGGGCCCCCGCGATGATGAGCGCGACACCCTCCGGGGTCGCATACGCCCTGGCGCCCTCGGGGCGCAGCACGAGCAGACCGAGGATGACCCATGGCGCGATGACGCCGAGCATGGCGGCCCCGCGGATCCACGATTGCCGCGACTCGACCTCGGCGCGCAGGGCCGCGTCCGCCCGAACCGACGCCGAGAGCGCCCGCAGCACCGGGACGAGTTCCGTTCCGCCCACCTGCCGCGCCATGCGCAGGGTCTCGACGATCCGGTCGCCCACAGGATCGGCCAACTGGTCCTTCAACCGTCGTGCGCTCGAGTCGAAGTGCCCGGACGCGGCCAGATCGCGCGCGAAGCCCGCGAACGCCGGCCGCAGCGCTTCGGGTGCCGACGTGGACAGCGAGGCCACCGCATCCGGCAGCGACATACCTGCACGCACCGAGGCGATCACCAGGTCGCAGACATCGGGCCACAGCGTCCGGCGCCCGCGCATGCGCGCGGCGCGACGACCGCGGAGGTAGGCGATCGGAGCCGCGCCGCCGACGATCCCGCCCAGAAGCGCAAGGATCGGCAGTCCCGTGACGAGCCACGCGACGGCGGCGGCGAGCCCGCTCGCCACGGCGCAGGAGCCGATGAACCCCGCGCTCGTCAGGCGCGGGAGCCCTGCAGCGGCGGCGAGCCGCTCGAGCGCGCCGGTGTGCTCAGCGCCTTCCGCCGCGGCGTCCTCGTCGTGTGCGGGCCACAGCCACGGCGACAGCATGAGGAGGATGCCGGCGGCCAGCGCGGCTCCCCACACCAGCGTCACGCGGCGGCCTCGAACAGCGTGCGCGCCGCCACGGCGGAGCCGTCCACCCCGGTCGGCTCGACGATCTCCGCGACGCGACGCCGGCCCGCCGCATCCCGCTCGCAGTGTGCGACGAGATGGACGCCCATGGCGACGGCCGGGAGCACGAAACCCGCGTCGATGTTGCGGCCGGCCAGGAGCGGCAGGGCGGCGAGCTTGGCAAGCGCCTCGCGGGCTGAGCTGGCGTGTATCGTCGCGGTGCCGGGGACGCCGGTGTTGAGGGCCAGCAGCAGATCGAGCGCTTCGGCATCGCGGACCTCGCCGACGACGAGGCGATCCGGCCGCATGCGCAGCGCCTCCTTCACGAGCCGCCGAAGGGTCACCTCGCCCGTTCCCTCGAGAGACGGCTGGCGACCCTGCATCGCCACGAGGTCCGGCGCGTCCACCGCGAGCTCGAAGGTCTCCTCGACCGTCACGATGCGGTGCCAGGCGGGCGCGGCGGCCACGAGCGCGCCGAGCAGGGTCGTCTTGCCCGCGTGGGTCGCACACTGTCACCAATAGGTATGTTGGCGTACACTGTCGGCATGGCACCGAAGACGCGGGACGCAGCGCTCTATCTGCGCATCAGCATGGACCGCAGGGGCGACGGGATGGCAGTCGACCGGCAGCGCGACCTCGCGACAAAGCTCGCGAAGGAGCGAGGGTGGAACCTGGTGGGCGAGTACGTCGACAACTCGATCAGCGCCAGTCGCATCAACGTCGTGCGACCTGCCTACAACCAGCTGGTGGCTGACTACGAGGCGGGCAAGCTGGGGGCGATCATCGCCTACGACTTGGACCGGCTGACCCGCCAGCCGCGCCAGCTCGAGGACTGGATCGACGCCGCCGAGCACCGCGGACTGGCGATTGTCACCCTCAACGGCGAGGCCGACCTGACAACGGACGGGGGACGACTGTTCGCCCGGGTGCGCGTCGCGGTCGCGAAGGCCGAGACGGAACGCAAGTCGCAGCGACAAAAGGATGCGAACGCTCAGCGCCGCGAGCGGGGCGAATTCCGCCAGACCTCGCGCCTATTCGGGTACACCGTCGCGGGCCAGATCATCCCGGAGGAGGCGGCCGTGGTGCGCAACGTGTACGAGCGATTCGTCGCGGGCGAGTCGATCCGCTCGATTCAGCTCGACCTCGCGGCCCGTGGCATCCAGTCGGTGCGTGGCTCCGTCATCTCACGGCCGGGCATGAACCGAATGCTGACGAACGCGCGCTACGCCGGTCGTATGACGTTCGATAGGCAGCAGACCGGCCACCTAGGCACATGGGAAGCGATCCTGCCAGGTGCGCTATTCGACACGGCGCAGGGCATTATGACCGATCCCCGCCGCCTGTCGAAGCGGGAGGGCACCGACAGAAAGCATGTCGGCAGCGGCCTGTACTTCTGCGAATGCGGCCGGCGCGTGCGGATGACGGGCGGCAAGAAGGGTCGAGATTGGTACGGGTACACCTGCGCCAACGTCTGCTACACACGCTCGGGGCGTGACATCGATGAGTATGTTGAGGCAACCGTCGCGGCCTGGCTTGACCAGAACAAGGTGACGCCTCATCAGGACGAGGCGGCGAATGAGGAAGCGACCGACCTCGCACGTCTCCGCGAACGTCTCGCGCAGGTGGAACGCGACTACGACGACGACTTGATCGACGCGCAGCGCTACAACATCAAGCGGGCCAAGATCATGGCGGAGCTGGATGCAGCGGGCCGCGCTCAGCAGCGCTCGCGCGCCAGCGCTGCACTGGCATCCCTCGATTCGTCCAAGACGCCGTCTGATGCGTTCCTAGCTGCCCCGCTGGGCATCCGCGCGCAGATCGTGAACGAACACTTCACGGTGACGCTTAGAAGGCAGGGCAAGGGGCAGGGATCGCGAGGATTCCGGCCCGAGTCAGTCCAGGTCGAACGTAAGCGGGCCGCGTGATTCACCCTGCTGATCGCACCACTAGCAGTCGAACGTGTCTAATAAGAATAGACGACACGCGACGCGCCGTATTCGAACAAATGCGCCCTTTCCATCATGCACGAGGATAGGCTGAAGGCATGTCGCAAGTCGTCGTCAGATGCGGGGCCAACATCGGCAAGGGTCGCAAGTGCACCCGCGTCGTTGGCCGCATCTCGTCTGACAGCGTCCCGCTAGGGGATGGTGGCATCATCGTCAGCTGCCCGAAGCACGACGCGAGCTTTACGCCGGCTCACCTCGCCCACGCGATGCGCCGCCGTCTGAGCGCTGGCCACGAGAACATCCTCCCCAGCTCGACCGTTTACACGATCCCCGCGCAGACCATCGCGCGTCACGTCCACTGGGCGAACGCTCGGGGCTCTGACGTCGTGATCTTCGCCCGCTGAAAAACCGAACAACAACCCATTGGCCGATGAATCGGCCGTAGACCCTTCGCCCTGGGAAGCGCCATCCGAAAGGACGGCTTCCCCATGGCATCCCAGTTTCTGCTGGTGGCTCGATCCCGAGCCGGCAACGCGGCGCGCTATGGCACCCCTGCTGAGCAGGAGCGCGCCCGCGCGGACCTAGCTGAAGCACGCATTGCCGACGCAATCGAGAAGGTCGTCAACTCCGCTCCCCCGCTTCGCCCGGAGCAGCGCGAGCGCCTGGCCTCCCTCCTCCGCACCGCCGCGCCGAACGCGAGCGCGGCATGAACGCCGCCATCCAAGAGGCGGCGCACCAGCTCGCGGCGACTCTCGCGCCGCCGAACGAGGCCGAGCGCCAGCGCCTGGGTGAACTCCTCCGCGCCAGCCTCCCACCGCACACGGCGAGGGCAGCATGAGCCGACCACTGGAGGACTGGAGCTACAGCGACGACTTCGACGCGCTCGAACTCAGCGCGCCCGATCGCGCCGTGGCTCGCTACCTGTGCTGGCGTATCTCCAGCTCGACGGGCTGGTGGTACGAGTCCGCCGAAAGCATCGCCAGCAAGGTGGGATGCAGCTCGCGCACGGTCCGCCGCGCCCTCGACGCGCTCGAGCAAGTTGGCGGCATGGAGCGTCGTCGGCGGCGAAATGAGAACGGCTATCTGCACGACTACATCGTGGCCTTCCCATCGATCCACGAGCCCAACGGCGAGGAATGGGCGGCAGCGGCCCCCGTAGAGCATCTGGACTCTCAGTCCAGGCCAAAGGTCGAAGCATCTGGACTCTCAGTCCAGGCATCTGGACTCACAGACCAGGCATCTGGACTGAGTGGCCGCGCAGTCAAGAGGAAGAACGAGGGAAGAAACGAAGGGGAAGAACGAGGGGACGACGCTGACGTGTTCCCCATCGGCGAAACAGGTGTGGAAACCTTCTCGTCGGAAGTCGCTAACGCGACTCCGCGACGTGACGACGTGGAGCGCCTGCTCGACATCCTCGACGCGGAGATAGTCCGCAACGGCTCGAAGGCCCCGAGGCGCAACAAGGCCAACCGCGACGCCATGCGCCTGATGATCGACCGCGACGGCCGCACGCCGGGGCAGATCGCGCGCGCGATCTACTGGTGCCAGCACGACGACTTCTGGCGCGCCAACATCCTCTCCGCCGTCAAGCTCCGCGAGAAGTATGACCAGCTCCGGCTCGACGCCGCCCGCAAGCAACAGCCGCAGTCCAGCCGCAAGGGGCAGCGCCAGGAGCGGAACCTCGATGTCGTCGCGGAGCTGGCTAACATCCAGCGCGCGCGAGAGCGCGGGCTGGAGGCGGCTCACGCCGCGGCGCACTGGACTCCGTCAGTCGCTGCCGAGCAGGAGGCAATCTGATGGACGAGCGCATCGACAACATCATCACCGCGGTCTATGACCTCGGGGACGGCACCAGGGTCGCAGAGGGTATTGACCCGAACGGCGAAGCTGTGTTCGCCGTCCTCGGCGATCCGAACGGCGAGGACGGGTGCGCCTGCGCGCAGCACGCGCGGCACGAGCAGATCGGCAAGTTGCCGGCCGACATCCTCGCCCGCATCCACACGGGAGGGGCACGCCGATGACCAGCAGCGCATGGGATGAGTTGGGCGGCCGTCTTCAGCCGCTCACGTACTGGATGACCTGTATCGAGTGCGGCGAAGAGGTCGAGTTGCCCAACGGCCGGCCGCGTGTCTCGCTCTGCCCACGCTGCACGCTCCGTCGCGCCGCACGCGCCGAGAACGCTCGACGCGCCGCCGCGAACCGTTCACGGGAGGCGCGGGCGAGATGACCGAGCAGCTGCACACGATCACGCGCGGCCGGATCGCAATGACCCAGTGGCCCGGCGGACTCCGCGCCCACTACGGCCAGCAGCAGCGCGAGACGCATTACACGGCCACGTGCACGTGCGGATGGACAGCGGAGTCCAGCGTCTCGATGGTCGTGGTGCATCTATGCGAAGACCACACAGCCAAGACCGGCCACGAGGCCGAATCGATGAAAGGAAGATCATGACCACCACACCGCAGCAGCCCCACGGGGGCCGGCAGCAGCTCGTGCAGCACCCGCTGACGGGATACAGCGCCCAGGCGGCCGCGTCGTACGTGCGTCCCCTCGACGCCGACGAGAGCGCCCGCGCGCACACCATGCAGGCCGAGGCTCAGCGCGCAGCCGCAGCGCAGGCCGAGGCCGAAGCGCTCGCCCGGATCGACGCCGAGCGCGCAGCCGCAGCCGCCCGCTACGCGCAGACGCCCGAAGGTCGCGCCGAGGCCACGCGTCGCGCGGCCGAGGACGCGAACGCCAGCGCCTACGCCGAGGCCGCCGAGCGCGCCTCCGAAGCCGCCCGCGCCACTACCGACGGCCTCGGGCGCGCGGCTGCCCTCCGCGAGTCGATCCGGGCGAAGAGCGGCCAGCTGCTCTCGCAGAGCTTCGATGCCAATGGGCGGAGGGCCTGACATGGCCGTGAGTCACGTGGTCAGCACGACCACTGCCGGCGGCATGGCAGTCGTGAACTGCTCGTGCGGCTCCAGCCTGACGATCCCCGGGGGCGACGCTTCCTCGGCCGCGCTTCCCCAAATGCAGGCGTTCATGTCCGCGCACTCGCATTGGCCGATGCCAGGCGCGAGTCCGGGAAATCTCTTCTAGACCGCTCGGCCGGGCGTACGCGTGACGGCTGCCACGCCCGGCCGAGCACTACCCCCTCCCAACGAGCCCCGCAGAAACGAGATGAGCACGTGACGTACGTTGTTGGATCGGCCGAGATTGAGGTCGTGCCGAGCCTCAAGGGCTTTGACGAGAAGATCGACGCTCAGACACGCGACCTCACCGCGGGCATCCGCCTCGAGCCAGACATCGCCGGCCTGCGCGCGAAGCTCTCCGCGCTCGATGACCTCACCATCGGTGTCAAGCTGGACGACACGGCCGCGCGGCTGAAGCTGGACGCGCTCACCCGGGATCGCCACGTCGATGTTGACGCCAGCAGCGGCATGCTGGGCGGTCTTGTGCCGCCAGCCGCCCCCACGGTTCCGAGCGCGGGCGGCTTGGGCGCGGCCGGCGCAGGTGCCAGCGCTGCTGCTCCCTACCTCGGGATCGGCATCACCCTGCTGTCAGTACTCGCGACCGCGCTGATTCCCATCGCGGCCGTTGCGCTGGGCGCGTCCGCGGCGCTGGGCGCGCTCTTCGCCATCGCTGGGGGCGGCGTGGCGATCTTCGCCCTGCTCGAGCAGCGCGCCATCTCCACGAACGCGGCCTTCAAGGCGCAGCTGACCCCATCACTGAATGCGCTGAGCGGGGCATTCGACGCGCTCGTCTCGAAGAACGGGCCCGCGCTGCTCGCTCCGCTGACAGCAGGCATCCGACTGCTCGCCGGCATGCTGCCCGCGCTGACGCCGTTGATCACCGCGGTAAGCGGGGCGCTCATGGGCTTCCTCAAGCCGCTCCAGGACGCGGTCAGCTCGGGCGCGTTCGCCAAGTTCGTGGCCCAGCTCGCCCCGATCGCCGGGGGCGCTCTTAGTGGCTTCGGCACCATCCTGCTGAACGTGGGCAAGGGGCTGGTGTCGATGGTCCCGGCCCTGGTGCCGCTGGGGACCACGATCCTCAACGGAGTCATCAAGCTGAGCGACCAGTTCGCCAAGATCGGCCAGAGCCCTGAATTCAAGGGCTTCATCGCCTACGTGATCGCGAACATGCCGACCGTCACGAAGGTCGTAGGCAACCTGATCGCCATCACGGTGGGTGCACTCGTCGCCCTCGCCCCGCTGGGCGCAGGCGTCCTGAAGTCCCTGGCCACGATCACCGACGGCATCCGCGCGTTCGCTGACAACCCTGTCGTCAAGGGAATCTGGAACTTCCTGATGATCCCCACCGCGGACGCCCTCAAGGCGGTCGGGCACTGGTGGAGTGTGGAGCTGCCGAACTTCATCGGGCAGGCCCTGAGCAACGCCGGCAAGTGGCTGCTCGACATGGGCGGCAAGATTCTCGGCGGACTCGTGCAGGGGCTCGTGATCACCATCTACGTCGTCCGCGACTTCTTCACCGGCCAGCTCCAGGCCGCCGTCTGGCGATGGCTCGTGGCCGTCGTGCCGCAGGTCGTGACCGCCGGCATCCGCTGGATCACCGGGCTTGCAGCAGGCATCGCACAGGCGTGGCCCGGCATCGTCAGTTGGTTCCAGAACATCGGCCCCAACCTCATCCGGTTCCTGGCCGGCGCGGGCGTGTGGCTTGTCAACACGGGCGAGCAGATCGTGCACGGTCTGCAGGCCGGCATCGGTCGGATGTGGAACGGCTTCCTCGGCTGGATTCACTCACAGATCATGCTGATTCCCGCCGCGGTCCGCGACGCGCTCGGCATCAAGAGCCCGTCGACCGTGTTCGCGGAGATCGGCGAATACATGGGGCTCGGCCTTCAGCAGGGTGCCACCGCCAGCATCCGCCGGGCCATGGACGCCACCCAACTCCAGATCACGCGCAGAGCGGCGACACTCCACGCCCAGGTGGGGGCCACCCTCGCCACCCAGCTCGAGGCCACCGTCTCGGGAGGCTCGGGCGGACCGACCTCGCAGCAGATCGACCAACTCATCAAGGAAATTCAAGCGCTCCGGGCAAAGACTCCGAGCGCCCAGGACAACGCCCACGCCGCGCAGCTCGCTGCCCGCGCGGGCATCGCCCGAACGGGGATGGCCTGACCCGGGGGAAGGATGACCGCATGACCGAGAACGTTGACCCCTTCGAGCTGGACGCCGAACAGCTCATCCCCATCATCCAGTCCCTGAGTGACGGCCTCATGCAGGACGATGCCGCCGGAGTCTTCCAGGCCATCCAGCGCGGTGACAGCCTCGCAGCCGTCGCAACGCTGAACCGGATGAATCCTCACGAGCGCCTGCTGGCAGGCCTGCACATCGCCCTCTTCGCGAAGAACGCATACGAAGAACTCGCACGCGAGCGCAGCAAGAGAGACAACGAAGGCGACGACCAATGATCGAGCGAGCCCAACACGAGAAGACAACCGTGCGCCGCATCGCGTCGCGCAGACCGCGCCGAGCTATGCCGCGACGCAACGCGACCCCCTCCCCCGGTCACCCCCACCCCACCGGCGCAAACGGCGACTCGCGTATATGCGGTCGCGCTCGAGCTAGCGCTTAGCGCTTGAACGAAAGGCAAGGAACCCCGATGAGTGACACCAAGCCCATCGCCACGCCGCGGACTCTGGGCGCTGCCGGCAAGGCGCTGCACCGCGCAATCGCGCGGCAGTGGGCAGAGCTGGACCTGATCCCGGACGCCCGGGAGGCCGCGTTGCTACTGCAGGCAGCACGCGAGTCCGACGTGCTCGCCGCACTCGATACCGAGGTCGATGCGGCCATTTCTGCCGGAAAAGTGACCGTTACAGGGGCTCAGGGGCAGCCTGTGGAGCATCCGGCCATCGGCGCAGCCCGGCGCTCCCGGACGACGATTCAGACGCTGCTCCGCTCGCTGTCCTTCGACGTGCCGGCGGATGCCGAGGGCTCGATTGTTGGGCTGCCCGCACCGCACGCGCTCACCCCGGCCGAGATGGGGCGCAAGGGCGGGCTGTCACGCTCGCGGAAGACCTGGACCGCCTGATGGCCATATACAACGGCAAGCGCGCAGGGGCCGCCCTCGATGAGTTCGCGGCCACCGTCCGTCGCGGCTACGTCGCCTACATGGACAACTGGGTTGCGACCCGCTCGCCCTGGCTCTCCGCGGGCAAGAGCTGGGACCCGGAGACGGAAGAGTGGGCCGCGGAACGCGCGCAGCAGCAGGCGCGAGTAGAGCGTGAGTGGGCCGCGGAACGCGAGGACTGGACGGCCGGCGAGGCCTTCATCCTCGACACGGGCGAGATGTTCGACGCGCTCTATGCCATCAGAGACAACCACGCGGATCGGTTCACCTTCGCCGCCGATCGCGAGCAGACACGCCAATGGCTCATCCCCGGAGCAAACGGCGGCCGGGTCGTTGAGGTCGAGATTCGAAACGGGCCCTTCGGCCGCAACGCCTACCTCGCCGGCACCGACCAGATCGCGCCCGCGTGATGCCGTACGCCGACGCCGACCGCCAGCGGGAGCGCAACCGGACCGCCGCGCGCGAACGCATGCGGCGCATCCGCGCAGACGCCGAGGGCCGCGAGCGTCACAACGCCGCCGAACGCGAACGGTACTGGCGTCGGAAGAACGAGCGCACCCGCGCCGAGCGAGACGCCACCGCCGACCCCGTGTGCATCGCGATCCGGGAGGGCCACACCGCCGCGCGTGACCACGTCATCAACATGACCGCCGACCGCGAGCAGTACGTGCGCTGGGCTCGCGAGAAGATCGCGATCCAGGATGGCGCGCCCCTCATCCTGTCGTCAGCCGACGTCGTCCGTGCTCTGCAGCGCGCAGGCCTCGAGCGCCTCGCGCTCAGCTGGCGCGCCCGGATCGACTGCGCCGCGGCGCGCTGGTGGAGCGTCCCCGCGACCGGACGAATGCGCGAGGTCAGCGCGAACGGCAGACCGCTGCTCAGGGCTGCCGAGGCATGCCCGTCAGCGGGTCCAGCCCGGCATCCCACCGCCGCTTCTGCTCTGCCGGCGTGATCGCAGAGCCGTAGCCGTCGCGCTTCGGCGTGCCCATCTCGGGCGTCTCGATCATCTCCCGGCAGTGCGCCTCTGCCTCCGCGTAAGTGTCGTGCCAGCCCAACGTCTCCCGCTTCGACGGCTCGAGCTGCCACCGCTGCACGCGGTAGAGCATGTGCGTCTCGTGCGTCCTCTTGCTGACCGCAGGAAGATACCGGATCAGGAACCTTGGCGTGTGCACCGCGTTGGTTACGAGCCACGCTGTCGTCTCGACCTGGATGTATATCGCCCTCGCCACACCCAACCGGAACCCCTTCTCCGGCCGCCTCTCAGCGTACGCGCGGTGGCGGACACCCGGTCGGCTGGAGGATCGTAGGCTTTCCGACACACAAACCCCCGCTAGTCCAGGGATTGTGAGAAGTCGCTCATTCAGCCGATACGATCAAGACTCGTGTGGTCCGTCGTCTCGCTTGTCCTGCGCATCGGCGCAGTCGCGTGGGCGGCTCTGGTGGGTCTCGGGGCCGCTCTGATCGCGGCAGGTCTGATCAATCCGCTGCCAAAATTCGAGGGCACGGTATGGGTGATCAGCCTGATCATCCTCGGCGTGGACAACGTCGGGACGCTCATTGTTCGCGGTTCGCGTCGACGGCGGGGCCGACGGATGGACCGCCTCGAAGACGCGCTCATGGTGGCTCTGCTCCAGATTGTTCGAGAGACGCCTCAACTTCACCTCGAAGACCTCGGAGCTAACGCGTACGTCGTGAGCGGGCGCGATTCGAAGCGACTCCACCGTGTCGCCCGCTTGAGGCCTGGGCGATACCCCCAAGAGTCCGGGGTGGCATGGGGCTCTGGAAAAGGCATGGTTGGTGCCTGCCTGGACCAGAAGAAGCGCGTCTACAGGAACTGGTACGCCGTGGCGAAGAAGTACGGCAATACGGATATCTCTCCGGAAGCGTTCGAGAAGATCCCCGTGAACACGCGTTGCGGGTTCACATACGAGGAGTTCGTCTCGATCGTCGGAAAGTACTCCGAGGTGCTCGCTGAGCCCATTTGGGACCTACGGAATGATGGTCGGATCCTCGGCGTTCTCACCGTTGACAGGGCGTATCGCTCCGGCGAGAGTGAGTACACACCACTCCTCGACAAGCGTGCGACACACGAGTCGGCAGGCCTCGCGGCGTCGGTGGTATCGCGTATCGTGAGGCCCAAAGCAAGCTGAATGAGGAGGGGCACGATGGAATCACCGCTGACACCTCGTCAGGAAGAGTACTTCGAGATCCTCGAGCGCATCGACCCAAGTCCGGAGATGCGGCGCATTATTGAGGACACGAAGCGTGATCTGCGCGAGGGCGACAAGGTCGTTCGTGGCTTCACGCGTGTGAAGGGCTTCACGCCGAACGACCACTGAGGCCAGTAGGCGGCTCGACGGCCCCAACCTGCCTCAGCGCATCCGCCAGCGCGAGCGTCTGAGCCGCGCTCAGATCGTCTGGCAGCACCTCCACGTCCCACTGGACCCGCACGCCGTCGATATCGCTCCACAGCGCCTGCAGGACCGTGATTAGCTGCCCTTCCGCCGTCACGGGGACCAAGTCACCGCTGGCGACGCCTTCGGCTTCATCTACAACCCATGTTGTTGTCATACGGTCCAGTGTCCTCACGAATCGTCTAGGCGTAAGACCGTCGCGCGGGTGACTTTCGTTAGACGGCGCGCGGTTGTGGTCCGGCAGAAAGCCACTAGCCTCGCTTCATGCTGATGGCGCTTCCCATCCCGATTCCGGTGGACCTGACTCGGGATTGGTTCGACGTGCTAGCCCTTGTGGTGTCAGCCTTCGCCGCCGTGGGGACGCTGCTCGCGGTGTTCTTCTCCGTCTGGGTGGCGACACGCTCGTGGCGTGACGGCCGACGCGCGGAGGCATCGCGCGTGACCGCCTGGCCCGGTGACATGGACCGTCGGATTCCAGATACCGTCCTGCATCCCGTGGTCAATGGTGCGACGTGGGATGCTCCGGAGCGTCCGATCATCGTGATTCGCAATGACTCCGGCTCGACCATCCACAACGTCCTCATTGCGTATTCCAAGGCCTGGAGCTATCACAAGGTGGCCCCAGACGAGCCGATGAGTACGCCGCTCTGGCAGACGATGGTTCCTCCGGGCGACTGGTATGTGGGCGGCCCGGGCTACCACGGAGAGGCCCACGACTATCGAAGCGGGCTGATGATCGAGTTCACCGATGCGAACGGCCGTCGCTGGATGCGCGCGGCCGACGGGAGCCTGGCGAGGAGCAATCAGACATTGCTGGCGCGCATGCAGAAGGAATCGAAGCCGGACAACTCGTCGTTGAAGAGGCTCTGACGCCGCATCGATGATCGGGTTGTGTGGCGCCGGAGACGAGGATGCTGCGTCCCGTGGCCATCGCGTCACGCAGCAGCTCGGCGGCGTACGGATCGAGCGAGCCGATCGCGACGAGCCGATCGAGATCGCGATACGCGGGCAGGAACTTGCGGATGTTGACCGACCAATGCCGGCGCGTGATGTCGGGGATGACGACGTGCAGACGCGAGCCGTCGGGGAGCGACGCATCCACGAACGGCTGGGACAGGTCGACCCGGCGCCCGGTGGCCTGCAGCATCCGCTCGACCAGATCCCGGATCGCCGCATCCGTCAGCCGCAGCGGCACGCGCTCGGGCATCCCCTCGCGCGCGATGAAGATGCGGTCGGGTGCGTTGATCCAGAGCTCCTCCACCGTCGGGTCGTCGAGGTACGGCTGCAGCGGCCCGTAGCCGGCGACGGCGGCGAGCACCTCGCGCACGCAGGCCTGCTCGTCGTCCACCGGCGCGAGCCCCCGCGCGAGGGCGAAGTCGTTGTGGCGGCGGACCTCCGCCCACGCGATCTGCAGAGCCGTGTCGGGGTCGCGGGTCGGGTCCGTCTGCTCGGCGCGCAGACGGTCGCGCACACGATCGGCGACGGATGCCGTCGGTCCGGTCGTGAAGGCGAGAGTCACCGGAGCATCATGACAAGACAGCGCGAATCGGCCCGAAAGTTATCCACAATCGGTCGCTCCGACCCGCCCTACGCCGAGAGCCCCCACAGCGGGTACAGGACGTCGAGCCCCGCCGCCACTCCTCCGGTGAAGGCGAGTCCGATGTGGGTCGCGCCGGGGATCGGCGTGAGTGTCACATCCATGCCCACGGAGCGGGCGACTGAGGACACCAGCTTCGCGTCCGGGCCGTACTTGTGGTCGTCGGCGCCGTAGGTGAACACCGCGTGGACGCCGTTGTAGGTGCCGGCGGGTGCCTTCCGCATGATGTTGATCGGCTTGCTCGCCTCGAACGCGGCCACGTTCCCCGCGAAGATGCGCGCGAGGGCCAGCGGAGGGTGCACGGAACCGGGATACGGCTCCCCCGAGATGTCGACGATCGTGCCGAAGGTCTGCGGCATCAGCGCGCCGTACTTGATCGCGCAGCCACCGCCGTTCGAATAGCCCATGATCGCCCAGTACTTCGGGTCCTCGATCACGTGCAGGTGGGCCGCCGCCCACGCGACGACGTCCTTCGTGATGTAGGTCTGCGCGTTGCCGTACATCTTGGAGTCCGCGCACGTCGGATCACCCTGCGTGCCGATCTGGTCGGCGACCAGCACGATCGGCGCGAGACCCTGGTGCTTGAGCTGGTACTGCTCCACCACGGATGCGACGCGGGCGGGGCTGGGGTTGCCGGGATAGCCCATCATGAGGATCACGAGCGGAAGCGGCGGCGCATCCTTCACCAAAGCGGCGGGCGGCAGATAGAGGCCTGCGGGTCGGGCGTGGAAGCCGGACACGGTCGCGGGGATCGTGACGGTCCCCTGCTGACCGAGGTGCGGCATGTCCGCCGGCGGACGCCACGCCTGGTAGAGCGATCCGTCGCCGGGCGTCCATGCGGGCTGGTCGGTGGCGGTCGGCGACGGCTTCGGGAGGGCGATCGGGTGCCGCACCGAGATGCCGAGCATGTCGGCGACGGTCGCGTTGAGGCCGAAGACGGCGTTGATGCCGACGGCACCCGCTGCGATGAAGACGGGGATGCTGAGCACGGCGATGGTCTTGCGCCACCACCGCGAGCGCCACAGGTTCGCGACCGCCAGACCGACGGCGCCGAAGGCCGCGACGGCCCACCACAGGATCTCGAGCTGCAACTGCTCGCCGAACGCGTCGGTGATGTTCGAAACGACGAAGACGATGATCGCGACGAGGGTTCCCGCGAGGATGCCGAGCGCCGAGGCGAGGAGGCGTCCCCGGCCCGGACGACGGATCAGGAGGTACACGGCGAGCGCCAGCGCGGCGACGTACAACACGACGGGAACGGGACCGTCGAGCACCTGAGCGGTCAGAATCGCGTTCATCGGTCCTCGTCTTGATGGGGTCGGTTCACTGTATGCGGGCGCACTTTCGCGAGTCTGCGTGAGAGCCGTGAGATCACCGAGCCGCGCACACAACGCTCACAGGTCGCTCAGTAGAATTGCCGGAACGCGGGAGTGGTGAAACTGGCAGACACGCAGGATTTAGGTTCCTGTGCCTCCGGGCGTGTGGGTTCAAGTCCCACCTTCCGCACGGCGTCATCCTCTGCGCCCTCCGACGCCACTCAATGGACACAATCGACGGGAACTCCGTGCACGCTGCCGCACTCATCCCCTGGCTGGACCCTCAAGGGATCATCCACGCCGCCGGCCCCTGGGCGCTGCTCGTCGTCTGCGGCATCGTCTTCGCCGAGACCGGCCTCCTGATCGGCTTCCTGTTCCCCGGCGACACCCTTCTCCTGATCTCGGGCCTCCTGTCGCACTCCACCGGCACGTACCCGAACGGCGTCTTCGGCGTGAACGTGTGGTTCGTCGCACTCGCGATCGCCGTCGCGGCCTTCATCGGCGGCGAGGCGGGCTACTTCATCGGCCATAAGGGCGGACCCGCGATCTTCGAGCGCAAGGACTCCGGCCTGTTCAGCCGCGAGAACGTCGAGCGCACGAACGCGTTCTTCGAGCGGTACGGCGGCATGACGGTCGTCCTCGCACGCTTCGTGCCGGTGGTGCGCACATTCGCGCCGATCGTGGCCGGCGTCGGCCACATGCCGTGGCGCCGCTACACCCTGTACAACCTCGTCGGCGCGCTGCTCTGGGGCTTCGGCATCACGCTGCTCGGCTATGCGATCGGGTTCATCCCCTGGGTCGCCGACATCGTCACGAAGTACATCGACGTCATCCTCCTCGGGGTCGTCGTGATGACGATCTCCGTGACGGTGTTCCACTATCTCCGCGAGCGCGGGAAGGCGCGCCGCGAGGCGGCCGCCGCGGAGAGCGCCGAGGCGCCCGCCGAGCACGTCGACCTCGCGCTTCCCGAGGACGTGTTCGCGCCGCACACCCGTCGCGCGCACCGCGCCGCGTTGGAGCAGGAGAACGACGAGACCGCAGGCTGAGTCCTACTCGCCCGAGGCGCGCTTCGCGCGGTTGCGCTCGACGCTCGCGCGCAGCGCATCCATGAGGTCGATGACCTCTCCCCCGGTGCCTTCCTCGACAGCCTCGCCGAACGTCTCGGCGGTGTCGAAGGCATCGCCCTTCTCGAGCTTGGCCTGCACCAGCGTGCGCAGCTCCTGCTGGTACTCGTCGACGAACGCGCTCGGCTCGAAGTCCGCCGCGAAGCCGTCGACGAGGGATGCCGAGAGCTCGAGCTCCTTGTCGGAGATCTTGACCGGCGCATCCAGTGCCGGAAATGCCGCCTCGCGGACCTCGTCCGACCACAGCAGCGTCTGCAGCACGAGCACGTCGCCTCGCACGCGCAGCGCCGCGAGCCGCGTCTTCTGCCGCAGCGAGAACCGGACGATCGCCGTCCGGTCGGTGTTCTGCAGCGTCTCGCGCAGGAGCACATAGGCCTTCGGCGACATCGAGTCCGGCTCGAGGTAGTACGCCTTGTCGAACAGGAGCGGATCGATCTGCTCGGTCGGCACGAACTCGACGACCTCGATCTCGCGGCTGCGCTCGGCGGGGAGGGATGCGACGTCCTCCGCGGTGATGACCACCGTGCGCTCGCCGTCGTCGTAGGCCTTGTCGATATCGGCGTACGGCACGATCTCGCCGTCGATCTCGCACACCCGCTGATAGCGGATGCGGCCGCCGTCCTTGTTGTGGACCTGATGCAGCGAGAGGTCGTGATCCTCGGTGGCGGAGTACACCTTCACCGGGACGTTCACGAGCCCGAACGTCAGTGCACCCTTCCAGATGGCTCTCATCACTCCAGTACACACCTGTCGCACCTGCCACGGCTACCCCGGCCCCGGCTGCCTGGTCGCACGCCCGGCGGGCGCGAGCTGTATGGGCGCGTAGCTAGCCTGGGCGTATGCCCCGGGATGAGAGCACAGTGAGGATCGGAGGACGTCGTCTGCGCATCTCGAACCTCGACAAGGTCATGTACCCCGAGACCGGCACGACCAAGGGCGAGGTCATCGACTACTACGCGCGCATCGCGCCGGCGATGCTGCCCTGGATCGCCGGCCGTCCGGTCACCCGCAAGCGTTGGCCCGACGGCGTCGGCACCGAGGAGCATCCTGCCGACTGGTTCTTCGCGAAGGACCTCGAGCCCGGCGCCCCCGATTGGCTCGCACGGCTGCCGATCGACCATTCGAGCGGTGCGAAGGACTACCCCGTGGTGGATGACGTCGCCTCCCTCGTCTACCTCGCACAGGTGGCGAGCCTGGAGATCCACGTCCCGCAGTGGCGGTTCGACGCCCACGGCGGCAGGTCGAACCCGGACCGGATGGTGCTGGACCTCGACCCGGGTCCCGGTGTCGGACTCGTGGAGTGCGCCGAGGTCGCGCGCCGGGCGCGCGGCATCCTTCAGGACATGGGACTCGACCCGGTCCCGGTCACGAGCGGCAGCAAGGGCATCCACCTCTACGCGGCGCTGCCGGGAAAGCAGACCAGCGACCAGGTCTCCGCGGTGGCGCGCGAGCTCGCCCGCGCGCTGGAGGCCGACGACCCCGCTCTCGTCGTGAGCCAGATGGCGAAGTCGATCCGCCCCGGTCGCGTGTTCCTGGACTGGAGCCAGAACAACGGGTCGAAGACGACGATCGCGCCGTACTCGCTCCGCGGGCGACCGCATCCCACCGTCGCCGCACCCCGCACGTGGGAGGAGCTCCACGACCCGGACCTGCGCCACCTCACCTTCGACGAGGTGCTGACGCGTGCGCCGAGCGCACCGCCGGACGCGAGCGCACCGCTCCAGACCTACATCGACAAGCGCAGCGCCGACCGAACGCCGGAACCGGTCCCCGACAGCCCCCGCGCTGCGCCCACGGCCGTCGGAGGACTGCCGCGGTTCGTGATCCAGGAGCATCATGCCCGGCGCCTGCACTGGGACTTCCGGCTGGAGCGCGACGGCGTCCTCGTGAGCTGGGCGGTGCCCAAGGGCGTGCCGCCCGACGGATCCCGCAACAGCCTCGCGGTCATGACGGAGGACCACCCGCTCGACTACGGCTCGTTCGAGGGCGAGATCCCGCACGGCGAGTACGGCGCAGGCAGCGTGACGATCTGGGACGACGGCGTGTACGAGCTCGAGAAGTGGCGCGACAGCGAGGTCATCGCCACCCTCGACGGCCGGCCGGGCGGCCCGCTCGGCGGCCGCGCCCGGGTCGCCCTCATCCGCACCGGCGGCGAGGGCGAGAAGTCGACGTGGCTGCTGCACCGCATGGCCCTGGAGGACGAGCCGGCCCCTCACCCCGCGCGACCGAACCCGGAGCCCACAGCGCCCGCCGCGACCTCGCGCCCCACGGTCGCCCCCATGCTGGCGACCGCCGCGACCCCCGCGCAGGCCCGGAACGCCGTCCGGCGGTGGGGCGACGCAGAGCCGTGGGTCGAGGCCAAGTGGGACGGCATCCGCGCCCTCGGCATCTGGGATGGTGAGCGCCTGCGCCTGCGCGCGCGCAGCGGCGCCGACATCACGGAGAAATACCCCGAGCTGACCGGCGGCGACCTCGACCTCGGGCCGGATCCCGCCGTCCTCGACGGCGAGATCGTGGCGCTCGACGCGACGGGCCGGCCGAGCTTCACCCGATTGCAGTCTCGGATGAACCTCACCCGCTCGTCGGAGATCGCGCGCGAGGCCCCGCGCACCCCGGTGCAGTGGTACCTGTTCGACGTCCTCTCGTGGGGCGGGGCGGACGCCACCGACCTGCCGCTCGCCCAGCGCCGCGGCATCCTGGAGCGCATCCCCGTCCACGCTCCGGTCGTCATCCCGCCCGTCTTCGACGACCTCGAGGCGGCGCTGTCGGCGAGCCGGGCGCTCGGGCTCGAGGGCGTGGTCCTCAAAGACCCTCGTTCGCGTTACCGCAGCGGCTCCCGCGGTGAGGAGTGGCTCAAGGTCAAGCACACGCGCACGCAGGAGGTGGTGATCGGCGGAATCCGACCCGGACGCCGCCCCATCGCGTCCCTCCTCCTCGGCATCCCCGGGCACGATGGCCTGCGGTATGCCGGACGCGTGGGCACCGGATTCACCGAGCGCGACATCGAGCGCCTGCAGTCGCTGCTGACGCCGCTGCGCACCGACGTCTCGCCCTTCGCCACCGTCCCGGCCGCGGACGCGTCGGATGCGCTGTGGGTGCGACCCGAGCTGGTCGGAGAGGTCGAGTACGCGGAGCTGACGCCCGGCGGCATCCTCCGGCACTCGCGCTGGCGCGGCCTGCGCCCCGACAAGTCGCCCGGCGAGATCGTCCGCGAGGACGACTCTCCCGCCTAAGTGTGCGCCTCGTGCTCGATGTGCCCTGCCGGCTCCAGCTGGAACGTCGAGTGCTCCACGTCGAAGTGCGACGACAGGCAGGCCTGCAGGCGCGTGAGGATATCCCCGGCCCGGCCGTCGCGCAGCGCACCACCGTCCACGACGACGTGCGCGGTGAACACGGGTGCGCCCCGGGTCAGCTGCCACACGTGCACATCGTGGACATCCACGACGCCCGGCGTCGTGAGCATGTGGTCGCGGATCTCCTTCACGTGCACGCCCTTGGGCACCGACTCGGCCAGCACCGATCCCACCTCACGCAGCAGACCGATCGCACGCGGGATGATCATCGCGGCGATCAACAGCGACGCGATCGCGTCGGCGGGCACCCATCCGGATACCAGGATGATGACGGCGGCGAGGATGACGGCGGCCGATCCGATGAGGTCGCCCATGACCTCGAGGTACGCGCCGCGCACGTTGATGCTGCGCTTCTGGGCGGCTGACAGCAGCCACATCGCTAGTGCGTTCGCGCACAGGCCGATGATGGCGACGATGAGCATCGGTGCGGCCGCGACCGCCACATCGGCCGGATGCAGCAGCCGCAGGACGGCCTCGATCGCGATCCACACCGACAGGACGATGAGGATGATGCCGTTGATGAGCGCGCCGAACACCTCCGCGCGCTGATACCCGAAGGTGCGGCGTTCGTTGGCCGGACGGGATGCGACCCAGCTGGCGATGAGGGCCACGACGAGGGCCGCCGAGTCGGTGAACATGTGGGCCGCGTCGGCGAGGAGCGCGAGTGAGCCCGACACGACCGAACCGACGATCTGGACGACCATGACCACGCTCGTGATGCCGAGCGAGAGCGCGAGCAGCCGCCGGTTGGAGGCGCCGCGAATCCCTTCGGCCGGAGCATGGTCGTGCATGTGTCCAGGGTAGGACGGCGCATCCCCTCTCGTCCGCGGATCGGCCCAGTCGGGAATGAGAGTCGCTCTCAGTACCCTGTGCGGTCGGCCTCAGAGCTGCGCGAGCAGGGGTGCGAGCGCGGCGAACGCGCGGGCACGGTGCGACTGCGCGGCCTTCTCGGCATCCGTCCACTCCCCCACGGTCCTGTCCTGCCCGTCCGGGATGAAGACCGGGTCGTAGCCGAAGCCGCCGTCGCCGCGCTCCTCGGTCGCGATCCGGCCCGGCCAGACGCCCTCGACGACCCGCTCCTGGCCGTCCGGCGTGACGAGTGCGATCACCGAGACGAACCGCGCGGTGCGGTGCGGGTCGGCGATGTCGGAGATCTGGTCGAGCAGCAGCCGCCGGTTCGCCACCGGATCCTTCGCGTGCCCCGCCCAGTACGCCGAGAAGATGCCCGGGGATCCGCCGAGCACCGCGACGCTGACGCCCGAGTCGTCGGCGAACGCGGGCGCACCCGTGTGCCGGGCCGCCGCGCGGGCCTTGATCAGTGCGTTCTCGGCGAACGTGACGCCGTCCTCGACGGGCTCGGGTCCGTCGTATCCGACGAGTTCGAGGTCGGGTCGAGTCGCCGCGACGATCGCGGCGAACTCCTCGACCTTGTGCGGGTTGTGGGTCGCCAGGACGACTTTCGCTCCCCGGCCCTCTCCCGGTCCCCGGCCCTCTCCCGGTCCCCGGCCCTCTCCCGGTCCCCGGCCCTCTCCCGGTCCGCGGCCCTCTCCCGGTCCCCGGCCCTCTCCCGGTCCCCGAGCTTGTCGAGGGGTCATCGATCCGCCTCGAGGGCGGTGGTCTGCAGGTCGCGCAGCTGCCCGCATCCGTCCACGCCGAGCTCGAGCAGCTGGTCGAGCTCCCGCTTGTCGAAGGGGGCGCCCTCGGCGGTGCCCTGCACCTCGACGAACAGTCCGCGGCCGGTGACGACGACGTTCATATCGGTCTCGGCGCGGACGTCCTCGACGTAGGCGAGGTCCAGCATCGGCGTGCCGTCGATGATGCCCACCGAGACAGCCGACACCGAGTCGAAGAGCACCTGCGACTTCTGGCCGATGAACTTCTTCTCGCGGCCCCACGCGACGGCGTCAGCGAGCGCCACGTAGGCGCCGGTGATCGCTGCGGTCCGCGTGCCGCCGTCCGCCTGCAGCACGTCGCAGTCGATGACGATCGTGTTCTCGCCGAGAGCCTTGGTGTCCACGACCGCGCGCAGCGCGCGTCCGATGAGCCGCGAGATCTCGTGCGTGCGACCGCCGATACGGCCCTTGACCGACTCGCGGTCATTCCGGTCGTTGGTGGAGCGGGGCAGCATGGCGTATTCCGCGGTGATCCAGCCACGGCCCTTGCCGGTGAGCCAGCGCGGCACGCCGTTGGTGAACGATGCCGTGCACAGCACACGGGTGTCGCCGAACGAGATGAGCGCCGAGCCTTCGGCCTGCTTGCTCCAGCCTCGCTCGATCGTGACGGGCCGGAGCTCATCGACGGCGCGGCCGTCTGCGCGGACGATATCGGTCAAAGGTCAGTCCTCCTGGTGGGTGGCCGCACGGGCCCTCGGCAGATCGATGGCGCCGGTGTGCACCAGCGTGACATCGCGCACCTCGCGGCCCATCAGCCGGTGCGCGAGACGGATGAAGTCCGCGGCGCTGTCGCCCGTGGCCTCGTAGACGTGGGATGCCACGGCATCCGCCGCAGCCAGCAGGTCGCGGGAGACCAGCTGACGGTAGACGTCCTTCGCCGTCTCGGTGTCGCTCGAGACGAGCGACACGTCGGGGCCCATGACATAGCTGATCGCACCCTCGAGGAACGGGTAGTGGGTGCAGCCGAGCACGAGGGTGTCGACGCCGGCGCGGCGCAGCGGTGCGAGGTACTCCTCGGCGACGGCGAGCACCTCGGGCGAGTCCGTGACGCCGTCCTCGACGAACTCCACGAAGCGCGGGCACGCCTGCGCGAAGACGGTGAGGCGCTCGTTGACCTCGAGCATGTCCTGGTACGCCCCGGACGAGATCGTGCCGGCGGTGCCGATGACGCCGATGCGGCCCGAGCGACTGGTGGACATCGCCGTGCGGACGGCCGGGCCGATCACCTCGACGACGGGCACGTCGTACCGTTCGCGGGCATCGCGCAGCATGGCGGAGGATGCCGTGTTGCAGGCGATGACGAGCATCTTCACGCCCTCGTCGACCAGCGTGTCGAGCACCTCGAGCGCGTAGCGCCGGACCTCCGCGATCGGCTTCGGCCCGTAGGGCGAATGCGCGGTGTCGCCGATGTAGCGGATCGACTCGCGAGGCAGCAGAGACGACACGGCTCGGGCGACGGTGAGCCCGCCCACTCCGGAGTCGAAGATTCCGATGGGGGCGTCGTTCACGATGGACCAGCCTACCGGCGGCCTGGCTAGGCTACGCGCATGAGCGCTACGCCCGACTCGCCCGTCTCCACAGCTCTCCTGACGGACCGGTACGAGCTGACCATGCTCGACGCCGCCCTGCACGACGGCACCGCGTCGCGCCGTTGCGTGTTCGAGCTGTTCTCCCGGCGTCTGTCCGGCGGACGTCGCTTCGGCGTCGTCGCGGGCAGCGGGCGCCTGCTGTCGCTGCTGCGGGATTTCCGCTTCGGCGACGACCAACTGCGCTTCCTGCGCGACGCGCGGGCGGTGGATGCGCAGACCCTCGCGTACCTCGCGAACTGGCGGTTCACCGGCACGATCACCGGCTACCGAGAGGGCGAGCTCTACTTCCCCGGCTCTCCCATCCTCACGGTGGAGGGCGCGTTCGCGGAGGCGGTCGTCCTGGAGACGCTGGCCCTCAGCGTGCTCAACCACGATTCGGCCGTCGCCACGGCGGCCGCCCGCATGAGCATCGCCGCCGGCGAGCGCCCGCTCGCGGAGATGGGCTCGCGGCGCGCGGGCGAGCACTCGGCCGTCGCGGCCGCTCGCGCCGCCTATATCGCGGGGTTCGGCGCGACGAGCAACCTGGAGGCGGGGCGCCGGTGGGGCATCCCCACGATGGGCACCGCGGCGCACGCCTGGACCCTGCTGCACGACACCGAGGAGATGGCCTTCCGCGCCCAGATCGAGGCGCTCGGGCTCGACACGACGCTCCTCATCGACACGTACGACATCCGCCAGGGCGTGGAGACGGCGATCCGGGTGGCGGGGACGGGCCTCGGCGGCGTGCGCATCGACTCCGGAGACCTGCCGATCGTCGCGGCGGAGGTGCGCGCCCAGCTCGACGGGCTCGGCGCGACCGGCACGCGGATCACCGTCACGAGCGACCTGGACGAGTACGCGATCGCGGCGCTGGCGGCATCCCCCGTGGACGCGTACGGCGTCGGGACGTCGGTCGTGACGGGATCGGGCACGCCGACGGCGGGTCTCGTCTATAAGCTCGTGGCCCGACAGGATGCGGCCGGCTCGTGGATCGCCGTCGCCAAGGCCTCCGCGGACAAGGCGTCCAAGGGGGGGCGCAAGTCGGCGTTCCGCACCCTCGACGGCGGGACGGCGACGAGCGAGACGATCGTCGTCGCGGACGGCTTCGAGCATGCCCCCGCCGCCCACGACGATGCGCGGGCGCTGCAGACGGTGTTCGTCGAGGAGGGCGACATCGTGACGGCGTTCGAGGGGGCGGGCGGCGTCGCTGCCGCGCGGACGCATCATGCCGCCGTTCGCGAGGAGCTGCCGGTGCGCGCTCTGGGGCTCAGCAGGTCGGACCCGGCGATCCCGACCGTCTGGGTGGACCAGGACTGAGGGCGTCAGCCCATCAACGACTCGTAGATCTCCTTGCACGTGGGGCAGACCGGGAACTTCTCCGGGTCGCGGCCCGGCGTCCACTTCTTGCCGCACAGGGCCTTCACGGGCTTGCCGGTGAGGGCCGACTCGAGGATCTTCTCCTTGCGCACATAATGCGAGAACCGCTCGTGATCACCTGGCTCGATGTGCTCCTCGCGGAGGAGCTCTTCGAGCTCACGATCGAGAACGGCGAGCCCTCCCTGATCCGGGCTGTCCAGCGGTGTGCTCATCCTCCGAGTCTAACGGCGTCAGCCTCGCAGGGGGATGGATGCGCGGGTCGGCGCGGGCGGTCGGCGATCGCCGTCAGGCGGACTCGGCGAACTCCATGAGTCGCCCGGTGCGCTGCGAGAAAGCGGATGCGCCGATCGCGACGCCGGCGATGAGCACGACGAGCCCGATCGCGAGACCGCCCCACAGCGCTGCGGCGGAGAACTCCACTCTGCCGGTGACGGCCAGCCACGCCCACCACAGCGCGGGCGCGCTCACGACGAGCGATCCGATCAGCACGAGTGCCTGGGCCGTGCCCGCCCGGGATCCGCTCCGCTGGGGCTGCCGGAACGGACTGTCCCCCGGATGCGACACCGGGTAGGGCGCGACGACCGAGGCGATGCTGGAGAGCCCGAGTCCGCTGAGGAACAGCGATGCGCAGGCTCCGACCATTGCGGGCAGCGCGGCCCAGCGCCCGTGGATCGAGATCGCGATCGGCACGGCGATCGCCAGGATCGGGATGCCGATGAGCATCACGGGGATGATCCGCCCGATGCGGTCTGCCGAGCCCCGCACACCGCTCGCGATGTGCACCCACAGCGCGGTGGAGTCGTAGGCGAGGTCGTCGTGAGGCAGCCAGCCGAAGAAGAGCGCGAGGATCGGCAGCGGCACGAGCACGGCGACCTCGAGCGGGACCCCCGCGATGAGTGGAGGGATGATCGCGAGGACCGCCGCGACCGGGACGATGACGATGTTGGCGACGTAGCGAGGATCGTGCAGCCAGTAGACGAGGCTGCGCGCCGTGATCGCCCCGGCTGGCGTGCCTGGTGCCACGGCGAACCAGCCGAGCCCGCCCCGCTCGCGCACCGCGACGGGGCGCTCGGCCGTGCTGACCATGTGGGCGACGAGCCACAGCCACACCGCCGCCAGCACGAGCAGTGTGGCGAGCGAGATGACGATCGCCCAGAACAGATCAGCGCCGGCCCCGGGCACGAGCGCCGGGATCGCCCACGCCGCGCCGAGCGGCGTGTGCGCGAGAACGGATGCCGCCTGCGTCAGCTGGGTCGGCACCTCGCCGCCCCACTCCAGCGAGGCGAGGAAGACGCTCGCCGGAACGGCCACCACGATGACGAGGATGGCGAAGGCCCCGGACAGCTCACGGGAACGTCGATCGCGCAGCACGAGAGCGGCGGTCGCCATGCCCACCCGCGCGAGCAGCGAGCACGTGAGGACGCCGATGATCACGGCGACGACGCCGATGATGACGGGAACGCCGTGCGCGGCCCAGACGGCGACCAGACAGACGCCGAGCGCGACGGCGGCGAGGATCGGGATGCTGACGAGGCCGGCCGCCCCCGTCGTGAGCGCGAGTGCGGGCGCCGGCATCCCGAAGATCGAGAACCGGCGCGGATCCAGCTGGTCCTCGACACCCGAGATGAGCGGAGCGAGGAAGAAGCTGGCGGTCAGCGCAGCGCCGCCGAGCACGGTGACGACCCGCGCGGCGTCGTCGGACGCGCCGCGCAGGGTCAGCAGCATCCCGGCCGCCGCGACGACGACAGCCGCCAAGGCTGCCGCTCCGAGCCAGGCCCGGACGCCGTGCCCGCGCGGTCCGCGGAACGCGCCGACGATCAGGGCGAGTCTCAGTCGGAGAATGCGTGCAGCCACTCCAGTCCCTCCACGTCGCTGAGGCCGCCGGACAGCTGCAGGAATCGCTCCTCGAGCGTGCTCTTGCCGCGCACCTCGGCGACCGTGCCCTCGGCCAGGACCGTGCCCGCCACGAGCACGGCAACCCGGTCGCACACCCGCTCCACGAGCTGCATGCCGTGACTCGACAGCAGCACTGTGCCGCCGTGGGCGACGTACGTGTCGAGGACGTCGAGGATGACGGCGCTCGAGACCGGGTCGACGGCCTCGAACGGCTCGTCGAGCACCAGGACGCGCGGAGAGTGGATGAGCGCTCCGGCGAGCAGCACCTTCTTGCGCATGCCCGCCGAGTAGTCGGACACCGGACGCGACAGCGCATCCGTCAGATCGAACGCACGCGCGAGGTCGGCCGTGCGGCTCTCGGCGACCGCCGGCTTCAGCTCGCGCAGCACGCCGAAGTAGTAGAGCAGCTGGCGCCCGGTCAGCCGGTCGAATGTGCGCATGCGGTCGGGCAGGACGCCGAGCATCCGCTTCGCCTCGCGGGGGTGGGCGACCGCGTCAACCCCGTTGATCCGCACGGAGCCCGCGCTCGGGCCGATCAGGCCGCCGATCATCGACAGGGTGGTCGTCTTGCCGGCGCCGTTCGGGCCGACCAGGCCGTAGAACGACCCCGCCGGGACCGTGAGCGCGACGCCGTCGACAGCCTTCGTCTGACCGAACGTCTTGGTGAGGCCGGTGGCGGCCACGGCCGGGACTGCGGTGGATGCCGCCTCCCCCTCGTGGGCGGTCGACGCCGGTGCAGGCTCCAGCACCTGGGCGATGACAGGGGCGGGCCGAGGCTCGGGCGCCGGCTCGGCCTCCTCCGCCGGTCGGGACTCCGTCTCGGGCTGCGCGGCAGGAGCGGGAGCGTCGGCGGGTTCGACCGGCGCCGGGATCGGAGCATCCATCGTGTCGACCTCTTCGCTGACCAGGGGAACCGTCTGGGGGGCATCGTCCGCCGGGAGCGGCGGCCGCGGCGGCAGGGCGGCCGCGGCGGCCGCCGACAGCATCGGCTTCGGCGGCTTCTGCGTCGCGCCGGCGTCGCCGGGAGGGGCTGCCGACGATGCCTCGGGCCGGCGGGGCTGCGCGGGCCGGGGGTCCGGGCCGTCGCCCGTGGAGTCGGGGCGCGGCTCCGGCGGTCCTTCCGGCACGGCAGTCACCCGCCCACGCTATCAACCGACGGCCCGGCGACCGCCTGCCACGGCGATGCACGGCAAATCGATGGAAAGATCACGAATCGGCAACGTCGGGTGAACACTGTGCGGTCTATCAGGCGGTTTCGATACCCTGGTGCAGGCACGAAGGAGTGTCGCGTCGGTGAACCATCGATGAAGACACTCACTCCAGGAGCACAATCTTGACACTGCAGACCGTCATCCTCGCGGCCGGTATGGGCTCGCGGCTGGGGCGCAGCCTCCCCAAGCCCCTCACCGAGCTCAACGATGGTCGCAGCATCATGCGCCAGCAGCACGACAACATCCGCGCCGCCTTCGGCGCCGAGGCGCGCATCACGACCGTGGTCGGCTACCGTGCCGAGACCATCGTCGAGGCCTTCCCCGACGTCGATTACGTCTACAACGACCGCTACGACCAGACCAACACGTCCAAGAGCCTGCTGCGTGCGCTGAACGCCACAGGCCGCCACGGTGTGCTGTGGATGAACGGCGACGTCGTCTTCGATCCGCGCGTGCTCGGCCGTGCGATCGCGCTCATCGAGCGCGAGCAGTCGTTCGTCACCGTCAACACCGAGAAGGTCAGCGACGAAGAGGTCAAGTACACCGTCACGCCCGAGGGCTTCATCCGCGAGCTGTCCAAGACGGTGCGCGGCGGTGTCGGCGAGGCCGTCGGCATCAACTACATCTCGGCCGCCGACAAGCGCGCGTTCATCCGCCAGCTCGGCCGAGTCGACGACCAGGACTACTTCGAGCGGGGCCTCGAGCTCGCCATCGACGAGGACCGGCTGCTGCTGACCCCGCTCGACATCTCGGACCTGTATGCCGTCGAGGTCGACTTCACCGAGGACCTCGAGCGCGCGAATCTCTTCGTCTGACGGCTGACGCCCAGGTGGCGTTCGTAGGATCGGTGCGATGGCCCGCAAGGTTCACCGCATCCATTCCCTGCCGGACGGCTCGCCCTGGCAGGGCGGACTGCCGCCCCAGGGCTCTGACGAGCATCCGCTGAGCATCCGGGCGCTCGATCGCGTACTCGCCCTGCAGCGGCCCGTGGTTCTCGCACATCTGCGCGGCGTCATCAGACGGCATCCGGATGCCGGACCCGCCGAGCTCGCCCGCATCCTCGAGACGCGATACATCGCCGCGGTCACCAGCGGCGGGGCCGCGGTCGGCGCCACCGCCGTCGTGCCGGGCATCGGAACCGGAGTCACCCTCGCCTTGAGCGGCGTCGAGACGGTCGGGTTCCTCGAGACCACGACGCTCTTCGCGCAGTCGCTCGCGGAGGTGCACGGCATCCAGATCTCGAATCCGGATCGCGCCCGCGCACTCGTGCTCACGATGCTCCTCGGTGACGAGGGTGTGAACCTGGTGTCTCAGCTCGCCGGACAGGCGGCGGGAACCGGTCCGGCGCGGGCGTCGTACTGGGGCGACATGGTCACCAAGACGCTGCCGCGCGCAGCGGTCGGACCCGCCGTCGACCAGCTCAAGTCGATGTTCATCAAGCACTTCGCGGCGCGAGCCGGCGCATCCTGGATCGGCAAGGCGCTGCCCTTCGGCATCGGCGCGGTGATCGGCGGCGCGGGCAACGGCATCCTCGGACGTCGTGTCGTGGTGTCGGCGCGCCGAGCCTTCGGGCCGGCGCCACTCGAGCTGCCCGCAGACCTCGCGGACGCACGCGGTCAGCGCCTCGGTCGGAGACTGCCCGCGCTCCCGGTCCGGCTGTCCGTCCGCCGTCGTTGATTCGTATATCTCTTCGAGTCTCTATGTCCGACACTCGCCGTACTGTCGTCGTATGCTGCGAATCGTCACCGACGCCGACTGCCCATCGCCCGCCGCTTACCGCGTTCCCTGGCGCATCGAGCGCATATACGACGCCCACCCGCTCGTGGTGAACGACGGCTCCGCAGCGGCGGACTTCGTGCGGGTCTTCGTCGTATCCCCCCGATCGACGGTGGAGACCGTGCACTGGGGCCAGATGCTGCCCGGCGAGTCGGCCGAGCTCTGCCTGTGCGCGTGCGACCCCGACGATGTCGTCGCGACCATCGCCTGGTTCCGCCCCGACGATGGTGTCGAGTACGTCTGGAGGTTCGCGCCCTGAGAGCAGCGGTGACGGACAATGGAGACATGGGCCAGTTCACCGAGCGGTACGAGAAGCTGCAGACGTGGGCCGTGCTGCCCGCCGAGCCGTTCACTGCGGACGGCGACGCGGAGCGGCTGGATGCGGAGCCCGCAGCGTCGCCGACGGACCTCGGCGAGGCATCGACCTCGGTCTCCGTGACCCTGACCCCCGTCCGCCCGGCATCGGCAGGCGATGAGGCCCCCCGCGCCTAAGCCGAGTCGAGCTTCTCGCGGCGACGCAGCTCGCGCACGACGTCGCTCTGCGTCAGCGGCCGGATGTGGTCGGGAAGATCGGCGGCCGTGAGTCCTTCGACGAAGTAGGCCGGCGATACGCCGAACACCGTCGCGAGCTGGATGAGCGCGAACATCGTCGGATTGCCCATGCCGCCTTCGAGCCGTGCGACGTGGGAGATGTCCATATCTGCGAGCTCGGCCAGAGTGCGCCTGCTCATGGTCGTCTTGTGGCGCAGATCGCGGATCAGCTCCCCGAGCTGCGCGGACGCAGGTGACCGCGCTTCCCTCATGGACTCCGATTATGGAGGCAACGCATGCGTGCCGTAGGCATAGATGCGACACACGGTCGAGCGGCTCATGGCGCAACGCTGAGTGCAAGCGCTTGCACGCGTGTCGCCGCAGGCAATAGCCTCAGTGGCATGGACAGCACGCTGGCGTGTCTGGCCGCGTGGATGCCGCGACAGCGCTGGTACGCGGCCAAGGGCAGGACGCCCGTCCTCCGTCTCGTCGCCGACCTCGACTTCGAGGGTGACGAGAGCGGGGGCGACGCGTCGGCTCGTGGTGCGCGCGTGCGCACGCTGCTCGTCGCCGACGAGGGCTCTGATCCAGCCGTGCTCTACCAGATCCCGGTCGTCGAACACCCCTCGCCGGCTCCGCACGCGCTCGACGCCCACGCGATCGGAGCCGTCGCCGACGGCACCGTCCTCATCGACGGCATCCACGACCCGTCTTACGCGCGTGCGCTGCTCCGGCTGACGACGCGCGGCGGCGTCGTCCGGTCCGACGGCCTCACGGCAACGGGCACGACGACTCTCGAGGAGACCGAGGCGTCCGCCATCGCGCTCTCGGCACCCGCCGGCGTACTCGAGGGCGAGCAGTCCAACAGCTCGCTCGTCTACGCGGACGAGGGCACCCGGATCATCTGCAAGGTCTACCGGCAGCTGCAGCCGGGCCTGAATCCGGACATCGAGCTCGAGACGGCGCTCGCGGCCGCCGGATCCCGGAGGGTTCCCCGCCCGATCGGCTGGGTCCAGGCATCCTGGATCGACCGCGGAGTCGGGATCGACGCATCCCTCGCCTTCGCGCAGGAGTTCCTACCCGGCGTGGAGGATGCCTGGCGCGTCGCACTGCGCGCCGCCGCGGCGGGTGACGACTTCACCGCGCGCGCACGCGACCTCGGCGCAGCGACGGCCGAGGTCCACGTGACGCTCGCGCGCGAGCTGCCCGAGCAGGTCGCGGGCGCTGCCGAGCACGAGGCGATCTGCGATGCGTGGAGCCGGCGACTGGCGATCGCCATCGCCGAGGTCCCCGAGCTCGCACCGCGCCGCCAGGCGATCGAGAAGATCTACGCCGAGGGACGGGATGCAACGTTCCCCCCGCTCCAGCGCATCCACGGGGACTACCACCTCGGTCAGGTCGTGCTGGTGCCCGATCGCGGGTGGGTCCTCCTCGACTTCGAGGGCGAACCCATGCGGCCGATGGCCGAGCGCATGCTTCCGGATCTCGCCCTGCGCGACGTTGCGGGGATGCTGCGCTCGTTCGACTACGTCGCGGGGTCCGTGGCGCTAGAGCGCCCCGAGTCGGCCGACGACGCCGAGGCGTGGGCTGCGGCGGCTCGCGAGGCGTACCTCGTGGGATACGCCACGGCCTCGGGCCTCGATCGCGCCGCCTGCGCGCCCCTCCTGCATGCGCTCGAGCTCGACAAGGCCGTGTACGAGGCGATCTACGAGGCGCGCAACCGGCCGACGTGGATCGACATCCCGCTGCGCGCCGTCGACCGCCTCTCAGGGGTCGCGCGACCGTACATGGCATGATCGACGGGTGCATATCGGCGAGCGAGGGCGGAAGGACGCCCCGGTTCCCTCACCGGATGCCGGCGTCGCCTTCGTCATGCCGGTGCTCAACGAGGCCCGCTACCTCGAGCGGGCGGTCGAGACCGTGCTCCAGCAAGAGGTCCCGGGGCCGACGGAGCTCGTGCTCGCGCTCGGCCCCTCCAGTGACGGGACCACCGAGCTCGCGCAGCGCCTCGCCCGGCGCGACGAACGCATCACGCTCGTGGAGAACCCGGGCGCCGACATCCCGCTCGGCTTGAACCTCGCGATCCGCGCCTCTCGGGCGCCGACCGTCGTCCGCGTCGACGCGCACTCCGAGCTCTCCGCCGGCTACACGATGCGCGCGCTCGAGACACTGGCTGAGACGCGAGCGGCGAACGTCGGGGGCGTCATGCGCGCCGACGGGCGCACGCCCTTCCAGCGCGCCGTCGCGCGGGCGTACAACTCCCCCATCGGCCTCGGCGGCGGTGCGTACCACGGCGGCACGCAGGCCGGCGAGGCGGAGTCGGCGTACCTCGGCGTCATGCGCCGGGACGTGCTCGAGGAGGTCGGCCTGTTCGACGAGTCGATCCGTCGGGGCGAGGACTGGGAGCTCAACCTGCGGATCCGCGCCGCGGGGTATCGGGTGTGGTTCGACCCGTCGCTGTCGGTGACCTACTGGCCGCGGGAGAGCTGGACGAGGCTCGCCCGCCAGTTCCGCGCCACCGGTGCGTGGCGCGGCGAGCTGGTGCGCCGATTCGGCCGGCGCAACTCGCTGCGCTTCTTCGCGCCCCCGGCACTCGTCGTCGTCCTCGCGCTGGCCATCGTGGTCGGCATCCTGCAGATCGCGCACGTGCTCACGGGATGGTGGGCGGTCGCGGCATCCGTCGTCTACCTCCCCCTCGTGGCGTACGCCCTGCTCGTCCTCGCCGTCGCGATCGGACCGGGCGGCGGCAAGGGCTGGCGAGACAGGCTGTGGACCCTCGCCGTGATCCCGACGATGCACCTGTCGTGGGGCTTCGGGTTCCTCGTCGGCGTGCTGCGCGGCGCACACGACACCGTCGACACCTCTCGGCTGGGCAGCCGGAACACGCCGCTGCCGTAGCCCGCCGCGTGCGTCAGCGCGCGATCATGTGCTGATCGAGGATGCGGGCGACCACCCGCTGCGCGGCGTGGCCGTCGTCGCGCGGGTTGAACTTCTCGCGCCACTCGTCGTACCGGTCCGCATAGGCGGACGGGTCGGTGTCCGACAGGGCGGCGACGAGCTCGTCCTGCGAGCGGACGACGGGCCCGGGCGCATGCGCGACGAGGTCGAAGTAGAAGCCCCGCAGCTCGCCGCGATAATGCTCCATGTCCGGCACGAGGAAGAACATCGGCTTGCCCGTGACCGAGAAGTCGAACATGACCGACGAGTAATCGGTCACCAGCGCGTCGGCGACCAGCAGCAGCTGCGCGGTGTCGGGGAACGCCGTCACATCGATGACCCGCGCACCAGCGGCGTCACGCCCGGGCAGCAGCGTCCGGGAATGACCGCGCACCAGGACCACGGCGTCGGTCTGCGCGGCGAGCTGCGCGGGGTCGACGAAGTCGACCATCTCGGTGCGGTCGTCGCGCCAGGTGGGCGCGTACAGGATGACGCGCTCGTGGTCGCCGATTCCCAGGGCCGCGCGCGTGGCCGAGCCGTCGCCGGTCACCAGCACGTCGTTGCGCGGGTAGCCCTCGACCCAGATCGGCCGCGACAGGAAGGCGTAGGCCTTGCTCAGGATGCGGGCCGCGTACGGGTTCTGCGCGATCAGCACGTTCCAGCGGCGCGACTCGCGGATGACGGCGAGCGCACGGCGCGGGTCGAAGCCCGGCCGGTGCAGCGCGAGTCGCTTGAGCGGCGTGCCGTGCCAGGTCTGGAGCACGATCTGGCCCGAGCGACGGACGAAGCGCCGACGCAGCCAGTCGTTGACGACGAGCAGGCGCGAGGCGCCGCGTGCCCGCCACCACTCAGGGCTGCCCTCGACGACCGGCACGGCGCCCTCGGGCACCTCCACCGACAGGTCGACGACGCTCCAGTAGCGCGTCGCCCCCGGTGCCTGCTTCGCGATCTCGCGATCGATCGCCAGCGGGTTGCAGCTCGCGTTGCGACCGTAGAAGCTCTCGAAGAACACGGCGTTCTCCAGTCCGCCCGGCGGCCGCCCCGCGTAGCGCACCTCCAGTGCGCCCTGGCCCTCCCCGGAGTCGTACGCGGGGTCGATCGGCGGCCCGATCTGCACCGTGCTGCCGTCGAGCGACGCACGAAGGGTGCCCAGCAGCTCCACCGCGAGGGCGTTGGCCTGCGTCGCGGTGCCGTCCATGCGCAGCGTGTACGCGCCGGAGGGCAGGGGCAGCTCCGGTCCTCCCCAGCGCGATGCCCGCAGCGGCACCGTGGCGATCCATCCATCCCCTCGCGTCTCGACGATTCCGTCGACGTGCGCGCGGGCACCGACCAGTTCGACCGCCGGCGCCGTGCCACGGCCCTCGAGCACGAGTGCAGCACCGCCCTCGACGGTGAATCGGGCGTCGGTCATGAAGCTCCTTCAGCGAGGGGGACGACGGCAGTGCTGGAGACGGCGGGGACGCGTCGCGCCAGTCCTGCCAGGATCGCATGGTAGACCCGGACGGTGTTGCGGCCGTCGGCGAAGGCGTGCACCTGCGCATCGAGTTCGCGCGCGCGCACGAGACGCCGCTCGCGCTCCTCAGGATCGTCGAACAGGGCGCTCAGCTGCCGGATCGCCTCGGCCCATGTCGAGGCGACATCCGTGCCCGCGACGTCCGCGTAGCGGCCGTAGAAGCCGCGCTCGCGCCCGTACGCGCCGACGTCCGGGGCGAGGAACACCACCGGCACCGGCACGAGGGCCGTATCGAAGACGAGTGACGAGTAGTCCGTCACGAGAGCGTCGATGCCCGGCAGCAGCGGCGTGACATCGCGCACGAGTGCGCTGCCCAGGCCGCGGACGCGGTCCGTCTCGAACGGGACGTCGTAGTCGCCCGCGCCGAGAGGGTGGGAGCGCACCAGCAGCACGGCCTCACCGGCCTCCAGGGCCACCGTGAGCGCCCGCCATTCATCCTCGGTCGGCACGGCCGGGTCTGGGGCGCCATCACGCCAGGTGGGCGCGTACAGCACAAGCCGCGCCTCCCCGATGTCGCCGACGAGGTCGGCGATCGCGGCGCGCGCGCGGGCGCGGCGCTCGTCCGGCCGCCCCTGCGACAGCACGTCGACGCGGGGCTCCCCCGTGACCGGCACCTGGGCGTCGGAGATGCCGAACGCCGATTCGAGGCGGCCGCGTACGAGGTGCGAGGCGGCGGGCAGCACGTCGATGCTCTGCGCGGCGCCGCGGTACATCGCCGCCAGCAGCCGCCGGACGATGCGGGATGACGGCAGGATGCCGCTGCGCACGGTCGCGGGCGAGTCGAGGCCGATGCGCTTGAGCGGGATGCCGTGCCACAGCTGGACGACGAACGCCCCGGAGATCGCGTACCGGTTGGCATCGCCGAACCCGTGGGTGACCACCACCACACGGGCGCGTGCGGTGCGCCAGAAGCCGCGGATCGAGTGCTTCGGGACGGAGGGGATGCCGAGGGCCGCCGCATCCGTCGCCTCGTCGTCGGAGCCGGTGAGCCACACGGCCGCGTGTCCTCCCGCGGCCGCGACGCGCCAGAGAGCCAGCGCGCCGTCGCCGATTCCCGCGCCGCAGCCGAACACCCACTCGTCGTCCGAGCGCGGGACGAGGAGGGTCACGAGGCGTCCGGCCGCGTACAGCGGGATGCGGACGATCTTTCCCGCGTTGCCCGCGCTGAACGAGAAGGACGCCACCCCGCGAGCCTATCGCGGGGTGGCGTCCGTGCCGTGAGAGTGGACTCAGCTGGTCTTGAGCTCGCCGAGGGTCACCGTCGCGGTCTGCGTCTTGCCGTCGCGAACGTACGAGACCGTCGCGTCGCTGCCTGCGGCGAGCGCGCGCACCTGCGCGGTGAGGTCGACCGAGTTCGTGATCGGGACGTTGTTGAACTCGGTGATGACGTCGCCCTTCTGCAGGCCGCCCTTCTCCGCCGCGCCGCCCGAGGTGACGGCGTCGATCAGCGCACCCGTGGTGGTGGCGCCGGACGCGCTCGCCGCGTCGCCGACCGTCGCGCCGAGCAGGCCGTGGGTGGCCTTGCCGCTCTTGATGATCTCGTCGGAGACGCGCTTGGCGATGTCGGAGGGGATCGAGAAGCCGACGCCGATCGAACCGGACTGGCCGCCCGAGGACGAGCCCGCCGAGGCGATCGCGACGTTGATGCCGATGAGCTTGCCGTCGGCGTCGACGAGAGCACCGCCCGAGTTGCCGGGGTTGATCGCGGCATCGGTCTGGATCACCGCGATCTTGATGGTCTCCTGCGCCTGGGTCTGCGGGTTCTGGCCCTGGCCGAAGTCGAAGTAGAACGGGGCGTTGCCGTTCTGCCCGTTCCCGTTGCCATTGCCGTTCCCGTTCCCGTTGCTGCCGTCCTGCGAGTTCGGAGCTGCCGACGACGCGATCTCGATCGAGCGGTTCAGCGCGCTGACGATGCCGGTCGTGACGGAGTTCGACAGGGCCAGCGGCGCGCCGATGGCCACCGTCTGGTCGCCGACGTTGATCTTGCTCGAGTCGCCGAACGTGATCGGGGTCATGCCCGATGCGCCCTTCAGCTTGATGACGGCGAGGTCGTACGTCGGGTCCGTTCCGACGACCGTGGCGCTGTAGATGTGCCCGTCGCTCGTCGTGACCGAGAGCGTGGGGCTGCCCGTGGCGCCGTCGAGGGTCACGACGTGCGTGTTGGTCAGGACGTAGCCGTCCGCGGTGAGGACGACGCCCGAGCCGGTGCCCGCAGCGCTGCCCGCCGAGGCGTCGATCGTGACGACGCTCGGGAGCACCTTGGTGGCGACGGCGGTGGTGTTCGTGACCGACTTCGGGTTGTTCACCGTCACGGCGGCGGGAGCCTGGGCCGACGTCGTGCTCGACGTGCCCCAGAGGGCGGTGCCGGCGGCTGCGCCGCCGAGACCCGCAGCACCGCCGACGATCGCGGCTGCGAGGAAGATCCCGACGATGGCGCCAGCGCCCATGCGGCCCTTCTTCTCCTCCGTGGCCCCGGGGGCGGTCTGCGCACCGGGCGCCGGCTGCGCGGGCACGCCGAACGCCTGGCCCGGGTAGGGCTGGCCGGCGTAGACGGGCGGCGCGTCCTTCGGGTGGACCGGCTGCGCGGCGGCTGCGGCCGGCTGCGCGGGCACGGGCGGCACCGGCGGGACGTACCCGGCGGGTGCCGGCGGCACCGGCAGGGTCTGCTGCGTGTCCGCGGCCGGCGGCACCGGGGTGGGCTGGACGGGGTTCGCAGGCTGTGCGGCAGCGGACGGCGCGGGCGAAGCCTCAGCGGCGGAAGGCGTGGCCGGCTGCGCGGGCGCGGCATCCGCTGCCCCGACCGCCGGGGTCGGCTCGGTCGCGTGGACCGCCTCGGGCGCGGCGGCGCCGGGGGCGGGCGCGGCGTCGGCCGCGGGGGTCTCGTCGGGGGTGATGCCCGGGGTGTCGCTCATGTGGTTGCTCCTTCTGGACAAGCATCTTCAGCTTGGGGTGACCATCTGTGCGTTTCCTATGTCGAGGTTGGGACGCCGCTATGCGAGTAGCGTGTGATCCGTGCGAGAGATTCCCGGCGCGTGGCGGCGTGCCGCCCACGGGGCCGGCCTCCTGGCGGATGACGGATCTCCCATCCCTACCATCTTCGCCGAGATGAGCGCACTTGCGGTCGCCACGGGTGCGATCAATCTCGGACAGGGCTTCCCGGACGAGGACGGTCCGGCCGAGGTGATCGCCGCGGCGCGTGCGGCGATCGCGAACGGCGTGAACCAGTACCCGCCGGGACGCGGCATCCCCGACCTGCGCCTGGCCATCGCGGAGCATCAGCAGCGCTTCTACGGACTCGTCCTCGATCCGGAGCGCGACGTCCTCGTCACGGCAGGCGCGACCGAAGCGCTCGCGGCGGCCCTCCTCGGCCTCGTCGAGGGACCGGACGACGAGGTCGTCGTCTTCGAGCCGTACTACGACGCCTACGCCGCGACGGTGGCGCTCGCCGGCGCTCGGCTCGTCCCCGTGCCGCTGCGCGGCCCGCACTTCCAGCCCGACCTCGGCGAGCTGCGCAGCGCCGTGAGCGACCGCACCCGCATGATCCTCGTCAACGATCCTCACAATCCGACGGGAGCCGTGTTCCCCCGGGAGGTGCTCGAGGAGGTCGTGCGGCTCGCGGACCGCCACGATGCGATCATCGTCACCGACGAGGTCTACGAGCACCTCGTCTTCGACTCCGTGCACACCCCGATCGCGACCCTGCCCGGCGCATGGGAGCGCACGCTCACGATCTCCTCGGGCGGCAAGACGTTCTCCGAGACGGGATGGAAGATCGGCTGGGTCACAGGTCCCGCCGACCTCGTCGACGCCGTGCTGGCGGTCAAGCAGTTCCTGACCTACGTCAACGGCGCGCCGTTCCAGCCCGCGATCGCCACGGGGCTGCGCCTGCCCGACGAGTTCTTCCGCCGCGCGGCGAGCGCCCTGCGCGCCAAGCGCGACGTGCTCGGCGACGGGCTGCGCGCAGCGGGGTTCGACGTCTACGAACCCGCGGCGACGTACTTCACCGTCGCGGATGCGGCCCCGCTCGGGGCGACGGATGCGGCGGCCTTCTGCCGCGAGCTGCCGGCGCGCGTCGGCGTCGTCGCGATTCCGCTCACCGCATTCGTCACGGCCGAGCACCGCGCCGACTACGCGACGCTCGTCCGCTTCGCGGCGTGCAAGCGCATCGGGGTGCTCGACGAGGCGGCCTCCCGGCTCGCCGCCCTGCGCTGATGCTCTGCGGGCCGGCTCAGTCGCCGGGAACGACGCGGTAGCGCCGCAGCCGCAGGGCGGGGTTCACGCGCCGCACGTTCGCGATGGCCTCGGGGTCGAGGTGCGCCACGGCGACGTCGGTCGCCGTGCCGACGGACGCGATCGTCGTCCCCTGCGGATCGACGATCATCGAGAGCCCCACGCCGAGGGGCGGCGGGTGATCGGCGCCGGCGAGGTAGGCGGTGCTCTCGATCGCGCGAGCCGTGACGAGCGTGCGCCAGTGGTGCTCCTTGAGCGGGCCGCGCACCCACTGTGCCGGCACGAGGATGACGTCCGCGCCCGCGTCGACGAGCACGCGCGTGGCCTCCGGGAAGCGCAGGTCGTAGCAGGTCTGCAATCCGAACGTGAGGCCCGCGCGCTCGAACGTCTGCGGAGCATCCAGCGCACCGGGCTCGACCCAGTCGGACTCCCGCTGCCCGAACGCGTCGTAGAGGTGCTGCTTGCGGTACACCGCGAGCACGCCGGTCGCGTCGACGGCCACGGCGGTGTTCCGGATGCGTCCGTCCTCGGCCGCCTCGACCATGCCGGCGACCAGGACGATGTCCAGCGCCTCCGCGATCGCGGTGATCGAGCGGACGAACTCGCCGTCCAGAGCCTGGGCGTGCCGGGCGAGCGACTCGTCGAACGGGTCGACGAAGTAGCTCGAGTTCTCGGGAAACAGGACGAGCTGCGCTCCTCGTGCGGCGGCCCGGCCGGCCAGCTCGGCGATCTCCGCGATGTTGGCGGCCGTGTCGACGGTCGGCGCGAACTGGGCGACGGCCACAGCGAAGGTCGAGGTGCTCACGGCTCCATCCTCCCCGGCGGTCGGTGCCCCGGCAACCCGCGCGGCCCGCGCTATGCCGCCTCGACGAGGGCGCGCACGAGGGGATGCCACGGCCGTGTGCTCGGTCCGGACATCACGAGCCGCCGCGGCCGCGGCCGCGCGAGAGGCTTCATCACGAGGTCGTCGGGGAGCATGTCGCGCCCGAGCGACGGCACGATGGCGACGCCCATCCCCTGCTGGACCATGCGGAAGACCGTGCTCATCTCGCGCACGCGATGCGAGATCTCGTAGGGCAGGCCTTCGTCGTCGTGCATGCGCTGCACATGTCGCTCGCATCCGCCCGTCGAGACGATCAGCCCGTCGACCTGGAGCTCTGCGAGCGGGATGCCATCGAGCTCGGTGAGCGGGTGATCCCGGCGGACCACGGCCGCGAACTCGTCGGTCGCCACGAGCTTGCCTCCTGCCGGGAACGGCAAGGGCTCGACGAGGATCGCCGCATCGACGACGCCGGCTTCGAGCCACTCCGGCATCTCGTCGTCATCGCCCTCGAAGATCTGGACGTCGACGTGCGGCAGCGTCGCCGCCCACGCCGGCAGCAGATCGGGCAGGAGCCCTTGGCAGACGGTCGCCACCGCGCCGAGCCGGACCGTGCCCACCACGCTGCTCCCGCGCCGCGCCGCGCTCTCGAGGGCCGAGACGGAGGCGAGCGCCGCCCGCGCATACTCGACGACGCTGTGGCCGAGGCCGGTGAGGGAGGCACCCGCATCCCGCTGCACCAGCCGTCCGCCGACCTCTCGCTCGAGGCCCGAGAGCGCGTGCGAGACCGCGGACTGGCTCACGCCGAGCCGGGATGCCGCGGCGGTGAAGGATGCGCAGTCCACCACCGTCACCAGTGCTCGCAGCTGCGGAAGCGTCACGCCCATCGATGCTCCTCATGTCAGGATGAAGCGGATTCATTTGCCTCATGATCCGTCGGGTTCGAGACTAAGCCTCATGACGTCCATCGGCAATGTGCGCAGCACCCTCTGGGCCTTTCTCGCCCTGTCCCTCGTGTGGGGGTCGAGCTTCCTGTTCATCAAGGTGGGCTTGCAGGGCCTCGCCCCCACCCAGCTCGTGCTCGCCCGCATCCTGCTCGGCGCCGTCACGCTCGCCGTCATCATGATCGTCACACGTCGCCGGTGGCCGCGCGAGGGCAGGGTGTGGGGTCACATGGTCGTCGTGGGAACGTTCTTCTGCGCCGTACCCTTCACCCTCTTCGCCTGGGCGGAGCAGTACGTGCCGAGCAGCCTCGCGAGCATCTACAACGCCACGACGCCGATCATGACCCTGCTGCTCACGCCCCTGATGCTGCGCTCGGAGCGACTCGGCCGCGCCCGCGTCCTGGGGCTGGTCGTCGGCATCGCCGGAGTCGTCGTGCTCACCGCTCCGTGGCGTCTGATCGGCTCCGGCGACCTCGCCGCCACCCTTCCCGCCCAGCTCGCCTGCCTCGGGGCGACGCTGAGCTACGGCTTCGCCGGCCTGTATCTGCGTCGCTTCGTCAGCGGACTGCCCTATGACGCCGTGACGCTGTCCTCGGTGCAGCTCGCGATGGCGAGCGGAGTCGTGATCCTGCTCGCGCCGTTCGACGCACAGGGACCCGTCTCGCTCGACCTCCCCGTCGTCGCCAGCATGCTCGCGCTCGGCATCCTCGGGACCGGGGTCGCCTACGTCCTGTACACCCGTGTGCTGCGCGATTGGGGCGCCGTCCGCGCCTCCACCGTCACGTATCTCGCGCCCGTCGTCGGCGTCGTCCTCGGCGTCTTGGTGCTCGGCGAGAGCGTGCACTGGTACGAGCCGGTCGGCGGAATCATCGTCGTCGCCGGCATCGTCATCAGTCAGGGTGCAGTGGGCAGGCGCTGGCGCGCTTCTGCGCGACGGGATGACGCCGTCCCCGCGCCGAGCGTCGGTATCAAGTAGCGCCAGGGACGACTGTCACAGAGACAAAGAAGAAGAGGCGCCCTTGCGGGGCGCCTCTTCTTCTTTTCGTTGCGGGGACAGGATTTGAACCTGCGACCTCTGGGTTATGAGCCCAGCGAGCTACCGAGCTGCTCCACCCCGCGTCACGTAGAAAAGCCTAACACGGGATGAACGGATGGCCGAATCGGCCTACGGCCCACCGAGCGCGATGAGGTGCTGCACGGCATCCGTCAGCGCCTTGTCCGCCGTTCCGTACGCCGTCCAGTCGCCCGCCTTCATCGCCGCGTCGCGGTCGAGCATCGCCTGCTGCGCGGCCTTGAGCCACGCCTGGTACTCGGCGTTGTTCGACGTGCCGCCGCCCGATCCGCCGGTGCCCGGCGTGCTGGACGCGCTGGACGAGGGCAGGGGATTCGGCGTGGGCGTCGTGTTCGAGTCGCCGGCGGCGGCGCCCGAGTTGCCGCCGAACAGCGCGTTCAGCGCCTGGTCGAGGGTGTCCTCGAACGCGACGTTGTTTCCGAACGCCACGAGCACCTTTTGCAGCTTGGGCAGCTTCGTCTCCCCCGACGACTGCACGAACACGGGCTGCACGTAGATGAGGCCGCCGCCCAGCGGGAGGGTCAGGAGGTTCCCGTTCAGAACAGCGGACTGCCCCTGTTTGAGGAGGTTCAGGAACTGCGACACGCTCGGCTGCGAGTCGAACATGTTCTGCACCTGGCCGGGTCCGGGAACCGTGCTGGCCGCGTCGATCTCGAGCATCCTGAGCTTGCCGTAGTCGGAGCGCTTCTCCCCCGCCTTGTCGCCGGCGTTCGAGTCGACCGCGAGGTAGCCCAGCAGCACGTTCCGGGCCGTCTCACCGCCGTTCGATTTCGGGATGAAGGTGGAGAACATCGAGAACTCGGGTGACGGCTGGGTCGGCATCTGCATCGTCAGGTAGTACGGGGGCTGCAGCCGGTCCGGCTTCTGCGGATCGTTCGGTGTCGTCCACAGGTTGTCCTGCTGGTAGAAGGACTGCGCGCTGGTGACGTGGTACGTGCCGAGGATGGCGCGCTGCACCTTGAAGAGGTCCGTCGGATAGCGCACGTGGCTCATCAGCTCGCCGGACATGTCGGTCATCGGCTTGATGGTCGAGGGATACACCTTCTGCCATGCCTTGAGCAGCGGGTCCTGGGAGTCCCAGCTGTACAGCGTCACCTTGCCGCTGTAGGCGTCCACGGTGGCCTTCACCGAGTTGCGGATGTAGTTGATGTTGTCGAGCGTGTAGCGCGGCGCCGGGTTGTTCGAGTCCGCGATCGCCTGGGACAGGCTCACGGTGGCCGAGTACGGGTAATTGGCGCTCGTGGTGTAGCCGTCGACCACCCAGACGATGTGGCCGTCGACCACGGTCGGGTACGGGTCGGAGTCGAGCGTGAGATACGGCGCCGCCTTCGAGACGCGCGTCAGCGGATCGCGGTCGTACAGGATCTGCGACTTGTCGGTGATGTTGTCCGAGAAGAGGATCTGCTCGGACTGGAACTTCAGCGCGTAGATCAGCCGGTTGAAGAAGCTGCCCACGTTCGGGCCGCCGTTGCCCTGGAACGTCGACTTGGACTCGGTGATCCCGTTGCTGGACGGGTAGTCCAGCTCGACGGGCGGACTACCCTTCGGCGCACCGACGATCGAGTACTCGGGCGAGTCCTCGCCGAAGTAGACGCGAGGCTCGAAGTTCTCCTCATTCGTCAGGAAGCCCGAGGCCGGGATGCCGCGCTCGAGGAAGACCGGGTCGCCGTCGCCGGTGCGGTCGGTGCCCTTGGCGACGACCATGCCGTAGCCGTGCGTGTAGACGAGGGTCGTGTTCTGCCACGAGGCGCCCGCGCCGAGCTGCTCCATGTTGAGCTCGCGCAGCGAGACGACGGTGTCCTGGGACACCCCGCCGATGTCGTAGCGGTCGACGTCCAGCGGATCCTTGAACTGGTAGTACGAGCGGTACTGCTCGAGCTGCTTGACCGTCGGGCTGATGATCGCGGGGTCCATGATGCGGATCTGCGCCGTGGTCGCGGCATCCGCCCGCAGCTGGCCCGCCTGCGCATCCGTCGCCGCCTTGTACGCGATGTCCTGCATGCCGGCGACGCCGTAGGCGAGCTTCGTCTGCACGAGGTTGCGCTGATAGTACGGCTTCTCGAGCGCCAGCTGGTTCGGCTTGACCTGGACCGTCGTGACGAACCACGGGTACGCGACGCCCAGGACGATCGCCGACACGATCAGGAGCGCGGTCGCCACCAGCGGGTAGCGCCAGCGGCCGATGAAGGCCGTGACGAAGAAGAGGATGGCGACGATCAGCGCGATGACGGCGAGGATGGTCTGCCCCGGGATCGTCGCGTTGACCTCGGTGTAGCCGGGGCCCGTGATGCGGTCTCCGGGCTCGACCATCGTCTTGTAGCGGTCGAGCCAGAGGCTGACCGCCTGCAGCAGGATGTACAGCCCCGCGATGACGGCGAGCTGGATGCGGGCGGCCTTCGAGATGCGCAGCTCCCGCTGCCCGATCCGCACGGAGCCGTACAGGTAGGTGACGACGGCGCTGACGAGCAGGCAGACGAGCAGCGTCGCCGAGGCGAATCCGACGAGGCCGGTGTAGAACGGCAGCGCGAACAGGTAGAAGCCCGTGTCGAGATGGAACTGCGGGTCGGTCGTCAGTGTCTTCACTCCGTTGAGCCAGAGGGCGGTGGTCTCCCACTGCGCGGAGGCGGCGAAGCCGGCGAAGAAGCCGAAGAAGATCGGGATGCCCCACATGGCGAGCCGACGCAGCGGCTCGACGACCTCCTGGTAGCGGTCCAGCTGCGAGCTCAGTCGTGCGTAGACGGGCCGGAGGCGGTACGCGAGCTGGATGACGAGCCACACCGGCACCGCCATCCCCAGGAAGCCGATGAGGAACATCACGGCCCGCCCGCCCCACTGGGTGGCGAGCACACGCAGGAAGCCCAGCTGGCTGTACCACAGCCAGTCGGCGTACAGGCTCGCGAACAGGAAGAAGCCCACGATGAGCACCGCGATCACGACCAGGGTGATGGCCACGACGCGTCGGGTGCGGGAGGGGGCGGCCGGCTTCGGCGCGGAGGTCGACGTCACCGTCTCATCCTACGAGGGCCCGCCCGACGGCAGCCTGCGCCCGGTTGTTTGAGGGCCTGCTCACAGCGCGCCGTGACCCGGCCGTGTCCTACTTCGCGGTGCAGGTGGGCAGCTTGTCGAGAGAAGTCCCCGCGCGGACCGCATCCAGAACGGTCAGCGAGTCGTCGAGCGTCTTCACCGAGAACACGCGCAGACCGCTCGGGATGTGGCCGACCACCTCGTCGCAGTTCGTGTCCGGTGCGAGGAAGTAGGTGGCGCCGGCATCCACCGCGCCCCACATCTTCTGCCGGATGCCGCCGATCGCCCCGACGTTCCCTTCCGCGTCGATCGTGCCCGTGCCGGCGATGTGCCTGCCTGCGTTGAGCTGGCCGGGAGTGAGCTTGTCGATGATGCCGAGCGCGAACATCATTCCGGCACTCGGTCCGCCCACGTTGTTGAGCTGGATCGTGACCTGGATCGGGAAGACGAAATCGTTCGTCAGCGTCACGCCGATGAGCCAGACGTCCCGGCCGTCGACCGTGGTCTTCTTCGGGGTCACGCTGACCTTCGACGGCGTGCCGTCGCGGACGATGCCGAGCTCGATGGGCGAGCCGGCGGCGTGGTTCACGATCGTGCGGAGCTGATCCGCGGTCGTGATCGCCTGGCCGTTGGCCGTGTCGATGACGTCGCCCTTCTGGAGGATGCCCTGGGCCGCCGAGTCCTTGGTCAGGGAATACACCTCGATGTGCTGCTTCACGTCGTAGCCGAGATGGGTCAGGGCGGCTGCCGTGGCCTCCTTCTGCGAGTCCACCATCATGGCGGCGCTCTCCTGGTTGCGCTCGTCCGTCGACTGCCCCTGCGGGTAGACGGCGTCGATCGGCAGCACCTGCATCGACGGGTCGAACCAGGCGGTGGCGAGCTCGATCCACGACGGGGTGCGCTCACGGTTGCCGCGCACCTGCACGGTGAGCAGGTCGAGCGCCGGCTTCGTCGCGTAGGTCTCGGCGCCGCTCACCGTGATGAGCGGGACCTCCTTGCCGTTCTCGTCGGGCGCCGTGCCGAGCGTGTCGTAGACGGGGCCCGGCTGCTGGATGACGTACGCGGTCGGCAGGAAGCTGATCGCCACCAGCGCGACGAGGGCGACGGCGAGCGCCCAGAGACCCGCGATCGTGGCGCGCGAGCGGGGACGTTCCGGGGCAGGCACCACCGTCACGTCATCGTCGAACAGCACCACGTGCGCCCCTCTCTCGTCTCGGTCGTTCGCGACCGGCGTAAGCGAGGGTGGGCCCCGACCGGGAGTTGCGATGATCCGTGCGACTAGCGTAGATCCACATCCGATCTCTCTGCTGGAAGGCGGCTGAAGTGGCAGACGACGACGAGGACCGGGAGCCCGACCTCGAGGAGATCCTGCGGAGCCTCCTCGGCGCCGGCGGCGAACTCGACCCCGAGCAGCTCGCGCAGTTCGGCATCGACCCGGCGGCCATGCAGGCGGCGATGCGACAGCTGCAGGGGATGCAGAGCGCCGACGGCGGCATCGCGTGGGACCTCGCGAAGCGCCAGGCGCTGCACATCGCGAATCAGAGCGACCTCGGTGTGACCTCCGCCCAGCGCACGGATCTCGACCAGGCCTTCGCGCTCGCGACGCTGTGGCTGAGCGAGTCGACGAGCGTCTCGGACCTCGCCGTCACGCCCCACGCGATCACGCGCGGCGCGTGGGTGGAGAAGACGCTTCCGGTGTGGCAGGAGCTCGCTGAGCCGGTGGCCACGAGCATCGCCGATGCGCTGACCACCGCACTCAGCGAGCAGACGCCCGAGGACATGCAGGGTCTCATCGCGGGCGCCGGCAAGCTGCTGCGCTCCGTCGGCGGCTCGATGTTCGCCTCGCAGCTCGGGAACGTGGTCGGGAACCTCTCGCTGGAGGTCGTCAGCGGCGGGGATGTCGGCATCCCCCTCATGCCTGCCGGCGAGGCGGCCATCCTCCCGCAGAACTTCGCCGACTTCGGTCGCGACCTCGAGATCCCGGTCGATCAGCTGGCTCTCTATGTCGCGACGCGCGAGCTGGCTCACGCACGCCTGTTCCGGCACGCCCGCTGGCTGAGACTGCAGGTCATCGCGGCGGTCACCGAGTTCGCGCGCGGTGTGCGCGTCGATACGGATGCGCTGGAGGACCTGGCCTCCCGCTTCGATCCGTCGAGTCCCGACGAGCTGCGCAACGCGCTCGAGAGCGGTGCCCTGCTGCCGCAGCGCTCGCCCGAGCAGGAGTCGGCGCTGCGGAGCCTCGAGAACACGCTCGCCACCATCGAGGGCTGGGTCGACGTCGTGACCGAGGCGGCGACGAGCCGTCTTCCTTCCGCCGCCCGCATCGCCGAGGCCACGCGTCGCCGGCGGGCCGTGGGCGGACCGGCGGAGCAGGCGCTCAACTCGCTCGTCGGTCTCGAGCTGCGGCCGCGTCGCATGCGCGAGGCCGCCGCGATGTGGCGGGCCGTGACGGATGCCGTGGGCATCTCCGCGCGCGACGCGCTCTGGGACTACCCCGACCTCATGCCCACCGCCGATGACATCGACGACCCGTCCGCCCTTGTCGCGCGGCTCGAGGCCCTCGCCCGCGGTGAGGCGCCCGTGCCCGACGAGATGGACGACGCGCTGGCGGCGCTGCTGAACCGAGAGTCGGGCGACGGAGGGGCCGAGCAGGACGGCGGCACCGAGGACCTGGACGGCCCGCGCCCGGTCTGAGGAGGACTCCTCCACAGCGGGCGCGAACGCCGTCCGTTGTGCACAGACCTGCCGACGGCGGCGAGAGATCGAGGACGTGACCTGACAATCGAGTCATGCTGCGACTCGACCCCGCCTACCCGCCCGTGTGGTCCACGCCGACCCGGCTCCAGCTCGGTGCGGAGGCTGTCGCCGTCCTCGACGATCCACAGCCGTGGGAGCAGCGGCTTCTCCGCGACCTGCAGCACGGGTTCCCCGAATCCGCACTCGGGGCCGTCGCGGCGCAGTACGACGTCGGCGAGGCCCAGGCGCGCACGCTCGTCCGGCGACTCGAGGCGGCGCTCGCGCGGTCCTCACCGGTGCGGCGGACCGTACGACTCGAGGTGGCCGAATCGGTCGATTCGACGGATGCCGCGGCCATCGCCGATGCGCTGGCCGCCCACGGTCTCCTCGACTCCGGGCCCGGCGCGGCGGCGCCTGCGGAACGCATCCCGGTCGTGCTGCTCGTGCATCACGTCGTCGACCCGCGGCACGCCGCGGCGCTCCTGCGCGAGGACGTCCCGCACCTCCCGATCGTCCTGGCGGGCACCCGCGCCGCGGTGGGCCCGTTCGTCCGGCCCGGCGTGACGGCGTGCCTGGCCTGCGTGGAAGCGCATCGCGCAGATGCCGACCCGACGTGGCCGGCGATCGCGGCGCAGCTGCTCGGACGCCCGGGTGTCCCGGTGGGCCGCGCGTTCGCATCGGAGGTCGGCCTCGCCGCGGGGCGCCTGCTCAGCGAACCCTGGACGGCGCGCCCGGTCGCGCACTCCCTGTCGCTGTCGACCGGGTCGCTGCGGCGCGTGTGGCGCGCGCATCGGCCGCACGCAGACTGCCGCTGCCGATCTCTCGAAGAAACCGAGAGGCCTGTCGCTCGGCTCGGCCCCGGCCCCGCGACCACGACAGGGACAGGGTTCGTGCGGCGCGCGTGATCCCGACGTACGCCAGGCGCCGCTCCTCGTCGACCTGCTCGAACGTCGTCGCGTACGCGATGGGCAGAAGCCCTTCGCTCATGCCGACGAGGTGCACGTGGTCCCACTCGAGGCCCTTGGCCGCGTGCAGCGTCGCGAGTGTGACCGTGCGCATGCCCGGCTCGTCCTGCGCCTTCGCCCTCGCCACGAGCTCATCGGCGAAGGTGCGCAGCGTGGCACCCGGAGCCGCTTCGTCGGCCAGCCGCAGGATCGCCGCGCGAGCCTCCCACGCATCCCGCACGGCTCCGCCCGCGGGCGGCGGCTCGTCGGTCAGTCCGAGCGAACGCAGGACATCCCGCACCGCCTCGCGGAAGGTCGTCTCGAGGGGGGCGACGGCGGCGGCGCGGAGCGCCATGACCGCCTGGCGCACCTCCGGCATGTCGAAGAAGCGCGTGCCGCCGAGGACGCTCGTCGCCACCTGCTCGTCGGCGAGCGCGCGCAGCAGCTCCGGCGACTGGGAGCGCGCGCGGTACAGGACGGCGATGGCCCGGGGGTCGACACCTGCGGCGATCTGCGCGGCGATCGCTCGCGCCACCCCGCGGGCCTCGTCCTCGTCGTCGGAGAAGACGGCCACGGACGGCGTGGGCGCATCGCCCGCCGGTCGATCCGAGACGAGGTTCAGCGCGCCGGGTCGGCCCCGCATGAGCGAGTTGGCGACCGCCAGCACGGGCGCGTCGGAGCGGTGGTTGCGCTCCAGCCGCACGACTTTGGCGCCCTCGTGACGGCGTTCGAACTCGAGGAGGTAGCGCGCGTCGGCGCCGGCGAACGAGTAGATGGTCTGACTCGCGTCGCCCACCACGCAGATGTCGCGGCGGTCGCCGAGCCACAGTTCGAGAAGGCGGTACTGCAGGGGGGACACATCCTGGAACTCATCCACCGTGAAGTGCCGGTACTGCTCCCGCACCGCCTGTGCGACACGCGGCTCGGCCTCGAGCATCCCCGCGCACGCGAGCAGGACGTCCTCGAAGTCGAGCTGCCGTCGCTCGTCCTTGAGCGCCTCGTACGCGCGCTGCAGGTGGACGACGGCCAGTCCGTCGAGCTCGCCGACGCCGCCCGGGCGCGCCTGCGCGTACTGGTCGATGCTGCGCATCGTCACCTTGCGCCATTCGATCTCCGCCGCCACGTCGCGGAGGGTCGCGCGGTCGAGGTCCATCCGCAAGCCGTCCGCCGCGTGCGCGAGGAGGCGAACCTTGTTGTCCACGATGCCGGGCGCCGCGTCGCCGGCGACCGAAGGCCAGAAGAAGTTGAGCTGGGCGAGGGCCGCGGAGTGGAAGGTGCGGGCGGCGACGCCCTGCACGCCGAGCGCGCGCAGGCGCCCACGCATCTCGCCCGCGGCCTTGGCCGTGAAGGTCACCGCCATGACTCGCCCCGGCGAGTACGCCCCGGTGTCGACACCGTGCGCGATCCGGCGCGTGATCACCCGGGTCTTGCCCGTGCCGGCGCCGGCGAGCACGCACACCGGACCGCGGAGGGTCGTCACCGCCTCCAGCTGCTGCTCGTCGAGCCCCTCGAGTGCACTGCCGTCGCTCACGCGCCCTCCGCGTGCCATTCGGAGATGAGCGCGTGCGCGATGGAGGAGGGTCCGGGCAGTCCGATCTCTCCCTCTCCGCGCAGTCCCGCGCCGATCTCGTCCCGCGTGAACCACCGCAGGCTGATGATCTCGTCTCCGTCCGGAAGGACTTCGCCGTCGTCGAGCGCCGTGGCGCGGAAACCGAGCATGAGCGAGCGCGGATACGGCCACGACTGCGAGGCGCGGTAGCGGATGTCGCGCACCCGCACATGCGCCTCCTCGAAGAGCTCCCGCTCGACCGCGGATTCGAGGGACTCCCCCGCCTCGACGAAGCCGGCGAAGCACGAGTACCGCTGTCCGCCCCACGCCGCGTTCGCTCCGAGCAGCAGCCGGTCGGGATCGGTCGCGCTGTCGATCGCGACGATCACCGCCGGGTCGGTGCGCGGGAAGTGCTCGCGTCCGCACTCGGGGCACGCCCGCATCCATCCCGACATGCGCAGCTCGCAGCGTGCGCCGCAGAACGGGCAGAACTGGCTGTCGCGCAGCCAGCGGCCGAGGCTCACCGCGGTCACCAGGAGCTCGGCATCGGCCGCCGGCAGCGAGGCGCCGACGACGCGGAGCGGTCCCCAGTCGCCCTCGAAGGGTCGGCTCGCGCCGTCGGGCATGACGGCGCCCAGCACCGGTCCGTGTTCGTCCCGGCCGAGCAGCGCCCAGTGCGCACCATCGGGCACATCGGCAGGCGCGACGAACCGCAGCGAGGACGGTGCACGCAGCGGCGCACGGTCGTCGTGGACGACGAGGACGCGCGTGGTCGCATCCGCCCGGGCTCGCTCGACGAACACGGCGTCGGCCCGTTCTTCGGCCGCGCGGGGGATCCCGCGCCGGGCCAGCGACGGCAGCAGCGGCGACTCGTGGGCGGACATTCGATCCCTCTCTCCAGGGCGTGGCGAGGTCCCGCCGCGAGGAGGCCCGACCTACCCTGGGGGCATGGCACGCTCACCCCTCACTCTAGCGGCGTCGGTGACATCGGCTCTTCCCCGGGTGGGTGTCGTGAGCGTCGGTGCGCTGACCGACGGAGGCACCGGCCGGTACGACTCCGCGATCGCGGAGCTGGACGACGGACGCCGCGTCATCGTTCGGGCGTCGACGGATGACGCGGCCGCCGCCACTCTCACGGCACAGGCGCGCGCGCTGCGCGCCCTGACCCCCGGCGTGCGCGGGCTGCTGCCTTTCGCGGCACCGCAGCTGCTCGGCGAGGCGGACCTCGATTCGGGTCGCGCGGTCGTCGTCGACTTCATCGCCGGCTATCACGTGGATGCCGCGCACGTGCCGGCGGGACCGGGAGCCGCCACCGCGCTCGGCGAAGCGATCGCCGCCGTTCATGCGCTCCCTACGACAGTGGTCCGCTCCGAGGGGCTCACGGCACTCACCCCCGATCAGTCGCGCGGCGAGGTCGTCCGGCTCGTCGATCGCGCCGAGCAGACGCGACGCGCGCCGGCGGCCCTCATCGCCCGCTGGCGGCAGGCGCTGGCCGCCTCGCATCTCTGGCGATTCGAGGGGTCCGTCGTCCTCGGCGGGGTGGATTCGGTAGACTTCCTCTTCGCCGACGGCCCGCAGGGATTGCACATCGCCGCCCTGCTCGAGTGGTCGGGACTCGCTGTCGGCGATCCCGCGATCGATCTGCGGTGGACATCGTCCGCCCCCGCCGCGGCCGCCGACGTGTTCGAGGCCTACGCCGGTGCCCTGCACCGCGCGCCCGACGCCGGTCTGCGCATGCGAGCCCGCATGTACGCGGAACTCGAGTTCGCGAAGTGGCTGCTGCACGGCGTCGAGGAGGACGACGAGGAGGTCGTCGAGGACGCTGTCGCCCTGCTGACCGCGCTCGCCGACGGCGTGAGCGCCGACAGCCTCGTCGCAGACACCGAGTCCGATGTGGAGGACGCGCTCGCCATCCTCGGGCGCGTCGCGCCGGCCGCGACGGCCGCGATCGACACGTCTATGCAGACGGATGCATACGACGCCGACGCGCTCTCCGAATACCTCGAGACCGACGACCTGACGGCGACGGTGGGTCGCACCGCCGCGCCATCCGATTCCGCCGCCGAAGAGGCGATCACGGCGGACTCGCCGGTCCCGCCTGTGTCGGCGACGCGGCCGGAGGACACGCAGCCGATCGATCCGACCGAGCTCGTCGCGCTCGCCGAACGCGCCGTGGCCGGCCTGCGTCCGACCGACGGTGCAGCCCTGCAGGTGCTGGACGACTCCCCCGGCGTTCCGGTGGTCGCTCCCCTGATCGCCGACGAGATCGATCCCGTGGCGGATCAGGCGGATGCCGAGCGGGCCTCCCGCGCGGCGCTCCACCGTTGGGCGAGGTCGGACTCGGAGTAGATCCGGTCGTCCCGGAGGACGAGGTCGTCGCCGACGTAGTACAGCGCGACGTCGATCTGGTCGAGCGGGACGCCGTGCCGCTTGTGATAGGCCACGCGGTAGAGCGCGAGCTGCAGCATCCGCTCCTCGCGCTCCCGCGGCGTCGCGGGAGGCTTGCCGGTCTTCCAGTCGACGATCTCGATCCGGTCGCCGCGTCGGTAGACGGCATCCAGCTTGCACACCACGATGTGGTCCGCACCGGCACCGCCGTCGAGCGCGAAGTCGATCTCCGCTTCGACCTCGAGCGGGGCCAGCTGTCCCCACTCGGAGCCCTCGAAGATCGCCTGCAACCGGGCGAGCTCGGCCGCGTCCTCGGCTCCCGCCTCACTGTCGGGCTGATCGATGTCGGCCTCCCAGAGCCCGTCGTCCGGGGAGGGGCCGACGCCCGCGCGCTCCGCGCGCTGCTCCACCCACGCGTGGAAGAGCGTGCCGAGCCGCGTCTGCCGGTAAGGGCGCTCGGGCACGGGCCGCGCCACCGCGCGCACCGTCGAGTCGAAGGCGGTGACGTAGTCCTTGAACCGCGATGCCGGGATGCGGGTCGGCGCGGGGATGCGCGTCGCCGCCGTGCGGGCATCCCGCTCGGCGAGCAGCCGGATCAGCTCCTCATCGGGGACCGCATCCCCCGCCGCGATCGCCGCACGCACCTCCTGCGCCGCCGTTCGCACGACCGGGCCGCGCGCGCCGAGCGGATCCAGCGGCCACGCCAGGACCTGCCCGCCTCGGTCGAGGTACGGGTTGTCGCCGGGGTCTGCCTCGGGCAGCGGATCGCGGCCCAGGGCCTCGAGCATCTGCGAGAGGTACGGGCTCGGGCGACGCGACCGCAGCTGTCCTCCCCAGGTCGATCCGGTCAGCAGGAGATCGCTGCGGGCGCGCGTCACCGCGACGTACGCCAGCCGTCGCTCCTCCTGCTCCTGGTGGGCGCCGTTCCCCTCCTTGAACGCGGTGATCGCGTCGGCGAGCTCCTTCCTCGTGCCCTGCGCTCCGGCATCCCACTCGAGCGCGGGCAGGGCGCCGCGGTCGCCGCGGAAGGCGTACGGGAGAGTCCCGAAGCCGAGCCAGCCGAGCTTCGTGCGCGGGGCTTTCGGCAGCTCATCGGCAACGAGACGGACGACCGCCACGGCATCCCACTCGAGCCCTTTCGACCCGTGGATCGTCAGCAGCTGCACGACACCCGGCTGCTGAGGCTCGGTGCGCGGCACGAGCTCGTCGGTCTCCTCGGCGTGATCGAGCCATGCGAGCAGGCTCGACACGGAGCCCTGCTCATCGCCGGCCAGGAATCCGCGCACCTCGTCGAGGAACGCCCGCAGCTGTGCGGAGGCGACGCGCGCGGCGCCGCGCGTCTCGTTGGCCGCGAGCTCGACGTCGAGCCGCAGCTCCACCTCGATGAGCCGGATGAGGTCGGGGATCGGCTGCGCGGCCGCTCGGCGCAGCCGCGCGAACATCTCCCCCGCTTCCCGCAGCCTCGCGAGCCCCTCTGCCGTGAAGCCGCCGAGGAGGCGGTATTCCTCGCGCGTGGTGCGGACGAACTCCAGCGCGTCGATGATCGAGAGCTGTTCGTCGATCCCCGCCGAGCCGCGCACCCGGGCGGCGAGCCTCGGTTCGAGCGGCTGCAGCGAGCCGTCTCGCTTGGAGAGCGCGTCCGCCAGCTCTTGGAGCGCCCCCAGGTCGGCGACGCCCACGGCGAAGCGAGGCCCGGACAGCAGGCGGATGAGAGCGGAGCCCTGGCTGGGGTCGTGCACGACGCGGAGCGCCGCGACGACGTCGACGACCTCGGGCGTCGACAGCAGACCGCCCAGGCCGAGGATCCGGTGCGGGATGCCGCGCCGCGCGAGCGCATCGGCGAACGTGTTCATGTGCCGCTTCGCACGGAACAGCACCGCCCCCGAGTGGGCCTTCTGCTCGACAGCCGGCAGACCCGCCTCCGCGCGCTCGCGCGCCGCCGCCGCCTGTCCGGCTGCGTGCTCCGCGCGCACGTCCGCGAACCACTGGGCGACCGCATCCGCCTCGTCGTCGATCGTCGCCTCGAAGCGGCACGCGACCCGTCCGCTGCCCGCGCCCGGCCGGGACTGCAACGCGCCGACCGGCACCGCGCCGTGAGCCGTCCCGGCGACGAGGCTGTTGGCCGCGGCGAGGATGTCGACGTCGTTGCGCCAGCTGACCATGAGTCCGTGGTGCGCGCACTCCGTCTGCCGGGCGAAGGCGCCCGCGAAGGCGGAGAGGTTGTCGGCGGATGCGCCGCGCCAGCCGTAGATCGACTGGTTGGGGTCGCCCACGGCCATCACCGCGCTGTCGTGGAAGATCTCGGCGAGGAGTCGAGTCTGGATGACGGAGGTGTCCTGGTACTCGTCGAGGAGCACGACGCGATACTGCCCCCGCAGCTCCTCGCCGACGGCGGGCGACTGCTCCACGATGTCGAGGGCGCCGGCGACCTGGTCGGCGAAGTCGAGCGTCTCCTCGATCGTCTTGCGCTGCGCGTAGTCGCGCACGAGGCCGGTGAGCACCGGCAGGCCGGTCATCGCGGCATGGAACTTCTCGATGTCGCCGGGGCTCTGCAGCTGCGGATTCACGAACGGCTCGACGCGTCGCGCCCAATCGGCGGCGAAGGCGTCGATGCGATCGAGATCCGCGCGGTTGTCGAGCACGTCGCCGGCCAGCGCGCTGACGGCATCGACGACGGTCGAGAACGCCTCGCCGCGCTGGGCGAGCCGTTCGTCGGTCGATGCGATCACGACGCGCCGCGCGAGCAGCCACGATGCGGACTGGCTCATGAGGGCTGCGTCGGGATCGCGGCCGATGCGTGCGCCGTGCTCGCGCACGATGGCGTCCGCGAACGAGTTGTAGGTCGCGACCCGCGGGCGCAGGAGCGCGTCCTCGGCGAGAGACGGCGGCGGCGCAGCGCCGAGGCGAGCCGCCAGCGCATCGAGGCAGGCGCTCAGGGCGATCCGTCGGGCCCGGGGGGCGGCATCCCTCGATCCCGCCCAGAAGCGCGCGAGCTCCCCGGACTCCGCGAGTGCGTCGATATGCGGGACCAGGCCCCGCTGCGCGTACTCGTCGATGCTCGCCAGCCGATGGTCGATGCGCTCGGCGAGCTCGCCCGCCGCCTTGCGGGTGAACGTGAGACCCAGCACTTCGTCGCGCCGCACGTGCTCGTTGGCGATGAGCCACACCACGCGCCCGGCCATCGTCTCGGTCTTGCCGCTCCCGGCGCCCGCCACGACGAGCGCCGGAGCCGGCGGCGCCTCGATCACGGCGCGCTGCTCGGGTGTCGGGGCCGGCAGTCCGAGCGCGGCGGCGATGCCCTCGGCGCTGACGGTCGCGGGGCGCTCCCACGCCGGGCTCACGAGGCGGACACCGCCTTCACGGTGTGGATGCCGCACACGGCGAACCGGTCGGTGCGGCAGTGGGTGTCGAGGTGCGCGTCGAATGAGTCGGATGCCATCCCGGCGGCGACCTCGACGATGCGCTGCAGGAACGCCGTGCGCAGGTCGGGTGTCATGGGCGCCTGCCGGGCGAGGCGGTACTGCGTGTTCTTGAGGGTCTTCGACAGGACGAGCAGGCGCGCACCGGCGTTGGCGGCGCGATCGGCGCCAGGCACGTGGCCCTCGAGCAGCGCGAGTTGGTAGGCCGCAAGCTGCGGGTCCTCGACGACCTTGGCGTCCGAGACTCGATCCTCGGAGCGGCCGGTCTTGAGATCGACGATGACGACGCGCTCGGCATCCGGACGCTCCGCATCCGCGGGCACCTCCTCACCGCCGCCCGGCGGGTACACCTCGACCCTGTCGACCGACCCGCTGAGCAGCGCGATGCGCCGGCCCTCGAGGCTCTCGCCCTCCGCCATCGTAACGACCTCGGGCACGGAGTCCATGTCGACGCCGATGCGGAAGCGCGCCTCTGCGCCGATCGCGCGTCCGCCCTCGCGCGCCACCCGCGACAGATACGCATGGAGCCGCCCCACGAGGACCCCCGCCCACGCGTGCTCCTTCTGCGACAGCCACGGCGCCTCGAAGTCGAGCTCCCCCCAACGCGAATCGACGAGTGACTGCAGCTCGGCCAGCGCTCCGTCCGGCACCTCCTCGAGTGCGGCATGCAGGATCGTGCCGACCCCGGCCGAGGACGAGCGGCTGTCGCCGCCGAGCGCCCGCACGGCCCAGTCCAGCTCGCACTGCGCGAAGCCCTCGAGCTTGGACGGCGACACGTGCACCGGACCCCGCGCGGGGTCCCGCAGCGGGGCGTCGGAGCTCGGCGCGGCGATGCCATACCACTCGGAGGGATCCGCCCCGGCGACGTGAGCTTCTGCCAGGACGGACAGCTGCTGCGCCGCGTGGCGGCGCGCGGGCTCGAGCGACGAGGTCGTCAGCGTGCGCCTGTGCTGCGCGACGAGCCCGCGCAGGGTGAGGGGATGCTGCGGCACCGACGGTCCGTCGGGATCGTCGTCGGGCGGGGGGAAGTACGACAGCAGCGGGCTCGCGCCGAGGTCGTCGTCGTCCACCGCCGTCACCACGAGCCGACTGCGCGCGCGCGACACCGCGCGCACGAGGAGCCGGAGCTCGTCGTGCAGCACCGCGCGACGGCGGTCGAGAACGGCGGGGGTCTCCGGAGCCGATCGCCCTGCACGGCGCGCCGCGACATCGTCCGCGAGGCGCCACGTGTCGAGCAGGCCTCCGCGCAGGCGCACGTTCGGCCACACGCCGTCCTGCACGCCGGCGATGACGACGGCCTCGAACTCGGTCCCCAGCGCCGCCGCGGGCGTGAGCAGGGTCACCGTCTGTCCCCTGTCGGGAGCGGCGAGGATGTCCTCGGGCACGTCGCCGTCGAGGATCCGGTGCACGAACGGCCACGGTCCGTCCTCCGGAGCGCGCTCGACAGCGCGCTTGGCGGCGTCGAACAGCGCGACGAGGGCATCGAGCGCGTGATCGGCCTCCGCCGCGAGTATGCCGGCGCTCGCCGCCTGCTCGCGCCACGCGTCGGCGAGCCGCCGACCCGTCCCCGCCTCGCGCGCGCGATCCCACGCAGTCCACAGCAGATCGTGGATCGTCGCCCCGCGCTCCGCGTCCTCGCGCAGCCGCTGCAGCGTCACACCGAGCCGCTCGGCGATGCCGCCCTCCCGGGTGCCGAGGAGACCGAGCTCGAGCGGAGCGGCCAGCGCCGTCCGCAGCAGCTCGCGTGCGGGTGCGGCGGGCGGTGCGCCCTCCTCCTGCGCCTCGCGCAGGGCCGCATGCCGGAGACGCGCGCGCAGCCGGCGCAGGCCGACCGCATCCAGCCCGCCGAACGGCGAGAGCAGGGCCGAGGAGAGCCGATCCGGGTCCCGCTCGAGGGGCGCGGTGAGCCCGAGCCGCACGATCTCGACGAGGTCGCGCACGACCTGCTCCCGGCCCAGCGGACGCTGCACTCCGGCGGCGCGGGTGGGCACCTCCCGCGCCGCCAACTCGACCTCGAGCGACGCCACCTGACGCGTGTCGTGCGCGATGACGGCCATGCCCGACCACGGCACCTCGTCCAGCACGTGCCACTCCCGCAGAGTGCGGGCGATGCGGTCGACCTCCTCGAACGGCGACGGCGCCACGATCGTGCGCAGCGCGGCATCGTCCTGCTCCGGGCCGGGAGGGCGACGATGGTCGACGCGCCCCGCGGCGCCGATCGCCCCGGTCACGGTGCGCGTGACGCGGGTGAGGGACGCTGCCGCCCGGTGCGGCGCATCCAGCACATGCACCGTTCCCAGCACATCGCAGAGCTCGGCGAACAACTCGGGGCCGGCCCCGCGGAACGCGCCCGAGCCGATGTCGGGGTCGCCGAAGGCGAGTACCGCCACGCCGCGCGACTGCAGCGACCGGATGAGCTCGATCCCGCCGCGCGTCAGCTCCTGCGCGTCGTCGACGAGCACGGCGCGCAGCAGCGCGGGCGGCCCGAGCTGCGGCTCCGCGGCCTCCCCGGGCCGGGCGTCGCGGAGGATTGCGGCAGCCTCCGCGACCAGGTCGGCGGCCTCGCGGTGCGCCGCGCGCATCTGGCCCATGATGTCGCGGTAATCGCGCAGGAAGGATGCCGCTGCCACCCACGCGGGCCGCCCGCAGGCCGCGCCGAGCGCGGCGAGCTCCGCCGGTTCGACGTGCAGCTGGGCGCACTCGGCGATGAGCGTCCGCAGCTCCGTGCGGAAGGAGCGGGAAGCGCGGACATGCGATGCCAGCCCCTCCGGCCAGCGGTCCGCTCCGCGCGCGGCATCCTCGTCATCGCCGGCCAGGAGCTCGGCGATGATGCGATCCTGGTCACCGGCGGTCAGAAGGAGCGGCGGCTCGTCGCCGCGCTGAACCGCCGCGGCGCGCACGAGCTGGAAGGCGAAGGATGCGAGCGACCTCGCCAGCGGGCCCGCCGTCGCCTGCCCGGCCGCGAGGGCGAGCCGGTCGCGCAGCGCCGTCGCCGTCTGACGGGTCGGCGTGAGCACGAGCAGTTGCGCGGTCGAGAGGCCTGCCGACAGCAGCGCGCCGGCCCGCGCAGCGAGCGCTGAGGTCTTTCCCGTCCCGGGCGCCCCGATGACGACTCCCGATGCGTGCGCATCGAGGTCGACGACCGCGCGCTGCGCCGGATCCAGAACCATCCCGTCCATACGCAAGCCACCGTAGCGCGCGCCCCGGACAGCCGCCGTCAGGCGTTCGCCCAGAGCGTTCCGCGTCGGAGCCGGGGCGTGTGAGCCGTGTCGTAGAGTGGCGATGCGCCCTCAGAGATCGCGCGTTGGACATCGAGAAAGGCACCGCCCCGTGGAGATCCGCATCGGCATCGCGAACACCGGCCGTGAGCTCAACTTCGAGACGAACGACTCGGCCGACACGGTCAAGAAGGCGCTCGCCGACGCGCTGGACGCCAAGGCGACGCACGTCACCTTCGCAGACGCGAAGGGCACCACCTACATCGTGCCGACGGCCGGCCTCGCCTATGTGGAGCTCGGCACCGAGGAGTCCCGCCGCGTCGGATTCGTGGCCTGACATGCAGATCCTGCTGGCTCTGCTGTTCGGGGCGGCCGTCGGTGCGCTCGTGCATCTGACGCTCCCCGGCCGTGAGACCCGGGGGGTGGCGCTGACCCCCGTCGCAGGCGCCGTCATCGGCGGCGCCGTGTGGCTCGCGCTGACATGGGCGCGCTTGACGATCGACGATCCGTGGCTGTGGATCGCCTCGTTCGCGGCCCCGTTCCTCCTCTACCCCATCGTCGCGCTGCTGACGGCGAGCCGTCGCCACCACGACCGCGCGGAGCGGGCCCGGCTGCGCATCGCCTGATCGGCGGCGGGGGCCGCTACGCGGCGAGCCCCATCTCCGACATGCGTCGATCGTGCGCGGCGAGCAGCTCCGTGAAGACGGGTTCGACCTTCTTCTCGTCCGCCTCGTCCAGTCGCACGGGGGCGAGCGCCGCACGAGCGACGAGCAGCGTGTCACCGACGAGACGCCGTCCCCACAGCGACAGCAGCGACGCCCATTCCGGGTCGCTCTCGATCGTGCGCCTGAGAATGGTCAGGACGCCCTCGCTGCCGTCGGAGGCGCGCAGGATGCCGGCCGCTGCGCGGCCCTGCTCGCCGTAGCTCGACGAGAGCGACACGTAGAAGTCGTCGAGCATGCCCGCCGTGATGTGCACCGAGAGCATCGTCTCCGGCGTGCGCGTGCCGTGCGTCGCATCCCTGAACGCATCCAGCTGCTCGCGGAAGGGAAGCATGAGCGCCGTCGGGTCGTCACCGCCCGCGCGCATGAGCGCCACGAGCTTCTCGTGCTTGTCGAGTGCCGCACCCGCGGCGCGCGACAGAGCCTCCTTGTCGGCGAGTCCGGGCGTCGCCGAGATCAGCTCGCTGAGCGTCTCGAAGAACCCCAGCTGCAGGTAGGCGGCCTGCCCCAGGAAGGTGTCGATGTCGGGCGCGAGCTCGGCGAAATCGACGAGGGTGGTGTCCGACACCTCGTCTCGCGACCGCACGCGCAGGATGCGCAGCGGCTCGCGACGACGGCGCAGCCAATCCCACATGGAACCCACCTTAGAGGCGCTATCCGGGCTCTCACGGCATCGCCCGCTATCCTGGTATCCGCCCCGGCGTCGGATCGGGGCCCCGCGCCTGCGAAGAGATGAAGGGCGTGGATCCATTTTCCGCGACGCTCGCCGTCGCCCTCATCGCAGACAGGTTCATATTGTGACGACCTTCGCCGACCTCGGTGTCGACCAGGACATCGTCGACTCCCTTGCCGCTCGCGGCATCGTCGACGCCTTCCCCATCCAGGAGCAGACGATCCCCCTCGGCCTTCCCGGCCAGGACATCATCGGTCAGGCCAAGACCGGCACGGGCAAGACCTTCGGCTTCGGCATCCCCGTCGTCCAGCGCCTGGGCCTCGACCCGGAGCCGGGCGTGAAGGCGCTCATCGTGGTGCCCACGCGCGAGCTCGCCGTGCAGGTGTACGAGGACATCGACATGCTCACCACCAATCGCCCGACGAGCGTCGTCGCCATCTACGGCGGCAAGGCGTACGAGGGGCAGATCGAGCAGCTGAAGGCGGGCGCGCAGATCGTCGTCGGAACACCGGGTCGCCTCATCGACCTGGCCGGCCAGCGGCTGCTGGATCTCTCGCACGCCACCGAGGTGGTCCTCGACGAGGCCGACAAGATGCTCGACCTGGGCTTCCTGCCCGACATCGAGAAGATCTTCCAGAAGCTGCCCTCCGTCCGGCACACGCAGCTTTTCTCGGCGACGATGCCCGGCCCGATCATCGCGCTGGCCCGCCGGTTCATGTCGAACCCGATCCATATCCGGGCGACCGACCCCGACGAGGGGCTCACGCAGGCGAACATCCGCCACCTCGTCTACCGCGCGCACGCCATGGACAAGGACGAGGTCATCGCCCGCATCCTCCAGGCCGAGGGTCGCGGCAAGACCGTGATCTTCACGCGCACCAAGCGCGCGGCGCAGCGGCTCGTCGACGAGCTCGGCGACCGCGGCTTCAACGCGGCCGCCGTGCACGGCGACATGAGCCAGGAGTCGCGCGAGCGCTCGATGGCCGCGTTCAAGGCGGGCAAGCGCGACGTCCTCATCGCGACGGATGTCGCCGCGCGCGGCATCGACGTGGACGACGTGACCCACGTCATCAACCACACGATCCCCGACGACGACAAGGCGTACCTGCACCGCGCCGGCCGTACGGGCCGCGCGGGCAAGACCGGCATCGCCGTGACCTTCGTCGACTGGGAGGACCTGCACAAGTGGGCCCTCATCAACCGCGCTCTCGAGTTCGGACAGCCGGAGCCGGTCGAGACCTACTCGTCGAGCCCGCACCTGTTCGCCGACCTCGACATCCCCGCCGGCACGAAGGGCCGTATCGCCAGCGCGCCGAAGGCGCCCAAGTCCGAGAGCCGCGACCGGCCGGCACCGCAGAGCGCGTCCGAGGCGGCGGCCGAGGGCACCGAGCCCGGCGGCACGCGCCGTCGCCGCCGTCGCTCGCGCGGCGGCGAGCGCGTCGGCTCGACGTTCGAGGGCGAGAAGCGCACCCCGGTGGAGGTCGCCGCGCCCGCGGCCGGAGGCGAGAGCGCGGACTCCGGCGACGGTGTCGGCGTCGGCACGCACGACGGCGCGGGCAAGGAGCACCACGACGGCCACCCGGCACCCCGCCGGCGTCGCCGCCGTCGCGCGCCGCGTCCCGAGGGCGGCTCGGCCGCCTGACGCCCGGGCCGCAGGCCCGCGGCATCCATCTCCCGGTTCTGATGCGCCGGTCGTGGGCTCACGCCATAATCGCTTCTATCGGTCGCGTTCTCGCGATCGGAGGCTGCGCTGCAGCGCCCTTCTAACTAGGAGTGTCTATGGGCTTTGGGTCCAACCTCGGGGACATCATCTGGATCTTCCTCTGGTCGTTCTTCTTCATCGTCTACCTCATGGTGCTGTTCTCGATCCTGTCGGATCTGTTCCGCGACCACTCGCTCAACGGCTGGTGGAAGGCCGTCTGGATCATCTTCCTGATCTTCGTCCCGTTCCTCACCGCGCTGATCTACCTCATCGCGCGGGGTCAGGGCATGGCGGAGCGCGGCATGAAGCAGGCCGCCGCGGCCAAGAAGCAGCAGGATGCGTACATCCAGCAGGTCGCGGGCTCGTCGAGCGCGACCGATCAGATCGCGCAGGCGAAGGCGCTGCTCGACGCGGGCACGATCACCCAGGCCGAGTTCGACCAGCTGAAGGCCAAGGCGCTCAGCTGAGCCGAGACGCTCGTCCGGGAGCGCCCCTGTCCGCCTACGGGTAGACGGGGGCGCTTCCCGTTGCGCGGCCGACGATGCGCGCGACCATGTCGTCGTCCGTCGTGTGCTCTCCCGGCACATTCGGCTTGCCCTGACCGTGGTAGTCGCTCGAGCCCGTCACGATGAGGTCGCGGTCGGCGACGACACGGCTCAGGATGCGGATCCCCTCCGCCGTGTTCTCACGGTGGCCGAGCTCGAATCCGGCCAGGCCCGCATCGAGCATCTCGGTCAGGAGCGGCCGCGGCAGCACGCCCGCCCGGCCGGCGGGGTGCGCGATGATCGGCACTCCCCCGGCTCCCGCGACACGCGAGACCGCGGTGACCGGGTCGGGCGCGTACAGCGCCACGTAGTAGTCGCTGCGCGGGCTGAGGATGCCGCCGAAGGCCTCCGCCCGGTCTCGCACGTAGCCACGGGCGACGAGCGCATCGGCGATGTGCGGACGACCGACGGTCGCGCCATCGGAGGTCTGCGCGGCGATGTCGGCCCATGTCAGGTCGTAGTCGCGGCCGATGCGTGCGGCCATCTCCTGTGCTCGGGTCAGCCGCGAGTCGCGGATGCGCTCGGTGAGCGCGCGCAGAGGAGCATCGTCGGGATCGACGAGATAGGCGAGCACGTGCACGCTGCGCCATTCCCAGCGCGACGACAGCTCCATGCCGGGCAGGAGCGTCATGCCGAGTGACGTGGCGGCCTCGGCCGCCTCCGCCCACCCGGATGTCGTGTCGTGATCGGTGAGCGCGACCGTGCGCAGTCCGTGGCGGTGCGCCGCCGCCATGACGTCGGCGGGAGGCTCCGTGCCGTCCGAGACCGCCGAATGCAGGTGGAGATCGCTCGGTCCCTCGAACCTGTGCGCAGCGGCCGCCATCCTCCGAGGGTATCGGGCCCGGCGACGGGCGTGCGGACGTGCGACAGGAGTCCGCATCCACGCCGCACCCCACGTCTGCTCACGACTTGTCCAGGCTCCTCGCCTAGAGTCGCGAGAGTGTTGCGCGTGCTCGGGATCGTCGTGTCGCTCGCATGTGCGGCCGTTGTCCTGGTCCTGACCTGGCCGCAGCTGCTGAGGCTCGAGCGCACGTATCCGTTCGCCCAGACCGTCGCCTTCCGGGGCATCGCGGTGGGTGTGTGCGCAGCGCTGTGCCTCGTGCTCCTGCTGGTCGCGATCATCCGTCCCGTGCGTCCTCTCGCGCTGGCCCTCGCGGCCGTGGTGGGCATCGCCGCAGTCGGCGGCGTGGCTGTCCTCATGACCCGCGGCGTGGGCACCGACGCGCTGCCCGCCAAGGGCGCCAAGAGCATCCGCGTCCTCACCTGGAACACGGCGGGCGCCGCGACCAGTGCCCAGACGATCGCCCAGACGGCGGTGGCGATGGATGCCGACATCGTGACGCTGCCGGAGACGACGATCGAGACCGGCGAGAAGGTCGCGCTGGCGATGCGGGCGATGAATCACCGCATGTGGGCGTACCACACGCAGTACGGCGAGCACGGATGGGATGCGAGCTCCACCACTCTGCTCATCTCGCCCCGGCTGGGTGACTACGCGGTCGTCGCGTCGTCGGTGAACGGGTCGACCGGCACCTCCACCGTGCCGAGCGTGGTCGCGATGCCGGTGAACGGCATGGGGCCGGTCGTCGTCGCCGCGCACGCCGTCGCCCCCCGCGCCGAGTACGTCGCGCGGTGGCAGTCGGATCTGCGGTGGCTGGCCGATCAGTGCGCGTCGGCGGATGTCATCATGGCGGGCGACTTCAACGCGACCATCGACCATATGAGCGGCCTCGGCGTGAAGGACGCCACGCTCGGCAGGTGCACGGATGCCGCGAGCCGCACGGGCAACGGAGCGGTGGGCACATGGCCCACCTCGCTGCCCGCGCTCCTCGGCTCTCCCATCGACCATGTCATGACCACGACGACCTGGCGTCCCAGCGGGTCGGTCGTGCTCCGGTCGCTCGACGGCTCCGGCAGCGACCACCGGCCGCTCGTCGTCCAGCTGGAGCCCGCGAGCGGCGGCTGACCTGCGGCGGCACCCTCACGGGGTGCGAGGATGGAGGGATGAACCCAGGCGACGGCGCCACGAGCGCACCCACGGCAGAGGCCACCCAGGCCACGGAGTCGAGCGCGGACACGAACACCAATCGGCGGCAGCCCTTCCCGCAGGGCTTCCTCGACAGCATCTCGTCCGGCTGGTCCTCTCGCCCGGAGTCCGCGCCGCTCCCCCGGGCACAGGCATCCTTCGCGGCCGCCCGTCGCGCACGCGTGTCGGAGGCGTTCCCCGGCAAGCGTCTGGTGATCCCCGCCGGCGAGCCGAAGCAGCGCAGCAACGACACCGACTATCCCTTCCGCGCGCACTCCGCGTTCTCGCACCTCACGGGCTGGGGCGCGGACTCCGAGGCGGGCGCCGTACTCGTGTTCGAGCCGCGCGACGCCGCCGGCGGGCACGACGTCACCCTTCACTTCCGCGAGCGCGCCGACCGCACGACGTCGGAGTTCTACTCGGACGCCTCGATCGGCGAGTTCTGGATCGGGCCTCGCGCGGCGCTCGACGCCGTGGCCGTGGACCTGGGCATCCCGACGGCCCACATCGATCGCTTCGAGTCGCACGACGGCGACCTCGTCCTGGATGAGGATGACGCGCTCACGCGCTTCGTGTCCGAGCTGCGTTTCGTCAAGGACGACTACGAGATCGAGCAGATGCGCCTCGCGGTGGATGTCACTGCGGCCGGCTTCGACGACATCGTGCGCGAGCTGCCCGCCATCCTCGAGCACCCCCGCGGCGAACGCGTCGTCGAGGGCGTCTTCCACCGGCGCGCGCGCAGCGACGGGAACGGCGAGGGCTACGACACGATCGCGGCATCCGGCCCGCACGCGTGCTACCTGCACTGGACGCGCAACGACGGCGCCGTCATGCCGGGCGATCTCATCCTGATCGACGCGGGCGTCGAAGTCGACAGCCTCTACACCGCCGACATCACCCGTACGCTCCCGGTCTCCGGCCGGTTCACGGATGTGCAGCGGCGCGTGTACGAGACCGTTCGCGAGGCCGCCGACGCGGCGTTCGCGGCCGCGCGCCCCGGCGTACGGTTCCGCGACGTGCACGCGGCGGCGATGGAGGTCATCGCCCGCCGCGTCGCCGAGTGGGGGCTGCTGCCCGTCACCGCCGAGGAGGCGCTGGACGCCGACCGCGGCGGCCAGCACCGCCGCTACATGGTGCACGGCACGAGTCACCACCTCGGCATCGACGTGCACGACTGCGCCCAGGCGCGTCGCGAGATGTACTACGACGGACTGCTCGAACCGGGAATGGTGTTCACGATCGAGCCGGGACTGTACTTCCAGATCGACGATCTCACCGTGCCCGAGGAACTGCGCGGCATCGGCGTCCGCATCGAGGACGACATCCTCATGACTGCCGACGGTCCCGTGAACCTCTCCGCCGGCATCCCGCGGACGGCGGACGAGGTCGAGGCCTGGATCGCGGCTGCGTCCGCGTGAGCGCGCCGACGTACACCGCACCGGCCGCCTTCACCACCCGTCCGACCCTGACGGGGTCGTTCGGGATGGCGGCATCCACCCACTGGATCGCGACGGGCGTCGCCCAGGGAGTCCTCGAGCGCGGCGGGAACGCCTTCGATGCGGTCGTCGCGGGGGGCTTCGCGCTCCATCTGGTCGAGCCGCACCTCAACGGCCCCGGCGGCGATCTCGTGGGGATCTTCGCGACCGCGGCCGAGCCGAGCCGCCCCGTCGTCCTGATGGGTCAGGGACCGGCACCGGCCGGCGCCACGATCGACCACTACCGTGCCGAGGGCCTCGACCTCGTGCCCGGCGCCGGCGGCCTCGCCGCGGCGATCCCGGGTGCCGTGGACGCATGGCTGCTGCTGCTCCGCGCCCACGGCACGGCGACGGTGGAGGAGGTACTGCGGCCCACGATCGAGTACGCGCGCCGCGGAGTCCCCCTCTCCGCGAGCGCCGCGGCGACGATCGCCCGCGTCGCGGAGCTGTTCGCCGACCAGTGGCCCTCCTCGGCCGCCCTCTGGACGCCAGGCGGCCGCATCCCCGCCGAGGGCGACCTCGTGCGCAACCCCGCCTACGCCGACGTGCTCGAGCGGCTGGTGGCGGCATCCATCGGCCACGGCGATCGCGGCGCGGGCATCGATGCCGCGCGCGACCTCTGGGCCGAGCTCGTCGGGACCGAGGCGTCCGCGTTCCTCGCGACCCCGCACCGCCACTCGTCGGGCACCGATCACGCCGCCGTCATCCGAGCGGAGGACGTCGCCGGCTTCCGCGCCGGGTTCGAGGATGCCGTGACCGCGCCCTTCCGCGGTCACGTCGTCGCGAAGGCCGGGTCCTGGTCGCAGGGGCCGGCGCTGCTCGAGGCGCTGCGCATCCTCGATCCCCTTCCCGACGCGTCGCTCGATCCGTCGACGGCACGTGGCGCGCACACCGTCGTCGAGGTGCTCAAGCTCGCTCTCGCCGACCGCGACGCGCTCTTCGGCGACGGCGCGCCCGTCGACGACCTGCTGGGCGACGATTACATCGCCGTGCGCCGCGCCGAGCTCGGCGAGGATGCTTCGCACGAGTGGCGACCGGGCAGCCCGGAGGGCCGCATCCCGTTCCGGCCGCCGCTGAGCACCGAGCACGGGCCGGACGACGACGACTCCCTCGGCGTCGGCGAGCCCACCGTGCAGGGCACGGGCGAGCCGACCGTCCTGGCCACGGGCGAGACGCGCGGCGACACGTGCCACATCGACGTCGTGGACCGCTGGGGCAACATCGTCGCCGTGACGCCGTCGGGCGGGTGGCTGCAGTCGTCGCCCACGATCCCGTCGCTCGGCTTCTGCCTGGGAACGCGTCTGCAGATGATGTGGCTCGATGAATCGGCGCCCTCGGCTCTCCGGCCGGGAGCGCGTCCGCGGACCACGCTCACGCCCACGCTCGTGCTGCGCGACGGTGCCGCGGTCATGGCCATCGGGACGCCCGGCGGAGATCAGCAGGAGCAGTGGCAGCTGCCGGCGCTGCTGCGCATGCTCGTCGGCGGCTATGCGCCTCAGCAGGCCATCGACGCTCCGACCCTCCACACCACCGCGCTCGTCGACTCGTTCTGGCCGCGCACCTGGACGCCCGCGGGCGTCGTGGCGGAGGGCCGGCTCGGCGCGGAGGTCATCGCCGGGCTGCGCCGTCGCGGGCACGACGTCGCAGTCTCGGGAGACTGGTCGCTCGGACGCCTGTCGGCCGTGGGCATCGACCGCGCCACGGGGCAGCTCTGGGCTGCCGCGAATCCGCGCGGCGCGCTCGGCTACGCCGCCGGCCGCTGAACGCCCCCGGGGACTGCTCGATGCCCGAGCAGCTTCCGGCGCCCTTCACACCCTGCGCTCTGCGACGAGGCGAACCCGGAGGAAGCGCTCCACGCGCTCGGCGATCTCGGCCGCGAGGTCGGCGGGCGCGGCCTTCCGGCCCTTGACGTCGAACCCGTGGCCGCCGGGCGCCCACTCGAGCACTGCGTCCTGACACGAGGCGACGGCTTGTTCGAGCTGGTCGTGCGGGTCGACGAACGGGTCGCTCTCCCCCGACAGGAACAGCTGCGGCGCGGTGATCGACGGCAGGTGCTCGACCCGCGGGCTGTCCGGGCGGCCCGGCGGATGCAGGGGGTACCCGAGGTACACGAGAGCGGCCGGCTCGATCGCTCCCGCCGCGGCCGCCATCGAGGCCATCCGACCGCCGTACGAGCGGCCCGAGGCGACGACCGGCACGCCCGGAACGGCCTCGCGCAGCGCCGCGTCGGCCGCCGCCCACGTGGCGACCGCGTGGGCCGGGGGTCCCGGCATCCGTCGCCCTGCTTCGGAGTAGGGGAAGTTGAACCGCATCGCGGCGACGCCGTGCGCCGCCATGGCGGCCGCGAATCCGGCGATGAACGGGTGGTCCATACGGGTGCCCGCCCCGTGCGCGATCCCGATCGCCGCCCACGGCTCGTCGGGCACGGCGAGCATCGCGGATACGACCGCCTCCCCCGCGGGCAATGCCACGGTCAGGCTGCTCGGCGTCTCCTGATCCACCCTCGCATCATGCCGTACTCGCGTCGGTCAGCGCTCGGAGTCCGCACCGCTCCCCCCGGCTGTTCCGTCGTCATCGGCGCCCGGGCGATCCGCCTGCCCTGCCTCGACGTGCCCCGGCGCGGACGCGTCGTCCTCGGGCGTGATCCGTTCGCCGTAGCGCGGCGGCTCCGCCTGCCAGGCTGTCGCGTCCTGCTCGGGGGGCGCGGGTGGGGCCGCACCGGCCGCCTGCTCGGTCGACGCGGGAACCCGCGGCGGGATTGCGCCCGCCTGCGCACCGATCACCTGGCGGGCGCGATGGATGCTGTCCGGCCGCACCGTGACGTCGTAGTGGTCCGCGACCACCTGCATGACGGAGGCGTAATCGCGCCTGCGGCGCACCATCGCGTAGGTGAGGAGCGAGAACAGCATGCCGACCGCGATGCCGACGAACAGCACGCCGACGAACGCCTGGATCGGCACCGAGCTGTTGCCGAGCACGAAGACCGCCGAGAACAGCAGACCGATCAGCACGCCGTTGATCGCACCGGAACGCGCGGCGGCCGCGTAGCCGAGACGGCCCGTCACCCGCTCGATCGATCGCAGCCCGTACCCGACGATGGCGATCTCCTTGGCCGGGATGTCGCCGGCGATCAGGGTCGAGACGGCCTTCTGCGCCGCGTCGTACGTGGGGAAGCTCGCGATGCTCTCCCCCGCCTCGGCAGCGTTCGGCGATCCACCCATCATCGTCATGCCCCCATCCTCCCATGAGCGTCCGGCGCGCCCCGATGCACCTCCCCTGAGGACACCCGGAGCGCCGGTCACAGGCACCTGGGGCCGGCAACCCGCGCACTACGCTGGTTCCGTGAGTACGCAGAGGGTTTTCGTCGCGCGCCTGTCCGGGTGCTCGGTCTTCGACCCCGCGGGCGACCGGCTCGGCAAGGTCCGGGATGTCGTCGTCATCTACCGAAAAGCCGATCCGCCGCGCGTCATCGGACTCGTCGTCGAGATCCCGGGTCGGCGGAATGTCTTCGTCTCGATCGGACGCGTGACCTCGATCGCGACCGGGCAGGTCATCACGACCGGGCTCATCAATGTGCGCCGCTTCCAGCAGCGCGGTGGCGAGGTCCGCGTGATGGCCGAGCTGGTCGGCCGCAAGGTCTTCCTCGCCGACCGCACGCAGGCCGTCATCGAGGATGTCGCGATCGAGCGCAGCCGCACCGGCGAGTGGGATGTCGGTCAGCTCTTCCTGCGCAAGCCGAAGACGAGCGCATCCCCCTTCGCGAAAGGCCCGACCACCTTCGCGTCCTGGTCCGACGTGCGCGAGAGCCAGGACCCGGGCGAGGCGCAGTCGGCCGAGCAGCTGGTCGCGACCTACAGCGAGCTCAAGCCCGCCGACCTCGCCAACACCCTCCTCGACCTTCCCGAAGATCGACTGATCGAGGTCGCCGAGGAGCTCCCCGACGACCGTCTCGCCGACGCCCTCGAGGAGATGCCGGAGGACGACCAGATGCACATCCTCGAGCAGCTCGGCGACGAGCGGGCCGCCGACATCCTGGATGCGATGGAGCCCGATGACGCGGCCGACCTCCTCGGTCAGCTGCCGGAGGCACGCAGCGAGCAGCTCCTCGAGCTCATGGAGCCGGAGGAGGCGGAGGACGTCCGCGCGCTCCTGAAATACGGGCCGGACACGGCGGGCGGTCTCATGACGCCGGAGCCGATCGTCCTGTCCGCGGACGCGACGGTCGCCGAGGCACTGGCCCTCATCCGTCGTCACGAGCTGCATCCCGCGCTCGCCGCGGCGGTGTTCGTCACGCTGCCTCCCTACGAGACGCCCACCGGGCGCCTGCTCGGCACCGTCCACTTCCAGCGGATGCTGCGCTACCCGCCGCACGAGCGGCTCGGCGCGATCATCGACGACACCCTCGACCCGGTGCCCGCCACCTCCTCCGCCGCCGAGGTCGCGCGCCTGCTCGCCAGCTACAACCTCGTCTCCCTGCCCGTCATCGACCAGGCGCACCGCCTCGTCGGCGCGGTCAGCGTCGACGACGTCCTCGACTACCTCCTGCCCGATGACTGGCGCACGCACGACGCGGAAGAGGTGGATGCCGCGCCCACGACTCGAACGGGGGGCCGTTGATGGCACGCCAGACCCGACAGCCCTCGCTCGACGCGCCCCGCGGGCGCTCGGGCATGCTGAGCCGCAACCCGCAGCAGCAGTCCAGCGACCGGTTCGGCCGCTTCTCCGAGGCGTTCGCGCGCGCCATGGGCACCTCCGGGTTCCTCATCGGCATGACGATCTTCGTCGCGGTGTGGCTGACCTGGAACATCTGGGCGCCTCCCGCGCTGCAGTACGACCCGGCGAAGACGAATTTCACGCTGCTGACGCTCATCCTGTCGCTGCAGGCCTCGTACGCCGCGCCCCTCATCCTGTTGGCGCAGAACCGGCAGGACGACCGCGACCGCGTCCAGATCGAGCAGGACCGGCAGCGCGCGGAGCGCAATCTCGCCGACACCGAGTACCTCGCCCGCGAGATCGTGGCCCTGCGCATGGCGCTGACAGAGGTCTCCGGAGAGGTCGTGACGAAGGACACGCTGCGCCAGGAACTGCGCGGCCTCCTCGAGCAGCTGGACGAGCGCGACGCCCGCGCGGTGGCCGTCGAGCGGCCGGGAGGACCGGCGTGACCGCACAGGGCGACGCCCTGCTGGGCGACGCGGTGCGCGCTGCCGTCGGAGCCGTCTCGGATCCCGAGCTGCGCCGCCCCCTCGCCGATCTGGGGATGCTGCGCGACATCCGGGTCGACGGCGGCACGGCGCACGTCGGCATCGCGCTGACCATCGTCGGGTGCCCGGCCGCCCAGCGCATCGAGCGGGACGTGCGCGAGGCCGCCGCCTCGGTGGCCGGAGTGGATGCCGTCGACCTCACCGTCGGAGTCATGACCTCGGACGAGCGCCGCGAGCTGACCGAGCGCCTGCGCGGGGCTCGTACGCGGACGATCCCCTTCGGTCCCGAGTCCCTGACGCGCGTCATCGCCGTGACGAGTGGCAAGGGCGGCGTCGGGAAGTCGACCCTGACCGCCAACCTCGCGGTCGCCCTCGCGCGCCGTGGCCTTGCGGTGGGGCTCGTGGACGCGGACGTGCACGGCTTCTCGATCCCGGCGCTGCTCGGGCTCGTCGACGACGCGGGCCGCACAGTGAAGCCCACCCGCATCGACGAGCTCATCCTGCCGCCGGTCGCGTACGACGTGAAGACCATCTCGATCGGCATGTTCCTTCGGGAGGGCGACGAAGGCGCGGCGGTCGCGTGGCGCGGGCCGATGCTGCACCGGACCGTCCAGCAGTTCCTGACCGACGTGCACTTCGGCGACCTCGACGTCCTGCTCCTCGACATGCCTCCCGGCACGGGCGACGTCGCGATCTCCGTCGGCCAGCTCCTCCCTCACGCGGAAGTGCTCGTCGTGACGACACCGCAGACCGCGGCATCGGACGTCGCGGTCCGCAGCGGCCTCGTCGCGCGTCAGACGGGACAGCACGTCATCGGCGTGGTGGAGAACATGGGCGCGATGACCCTCCCCGATGGGACGGTCGTCGACCTCTTCGGGTCAGGGGGCGGAGAGCGTGTCGCAGAGGCGCTCTCCACCGCCGAGGAGACCGTCGCGCTGCTCGCCCAGGTGCCGCTGAGCCCCGCGCTGAGAGCGGGCGGGGATGCCGGCATCCCTGTCGTCGTCGCCGACCCGGATGATTCCGCGGCTCGTGCGATCGTCGACCTCGCGGCGCGGTTGTCGGTGCGACCGCGCGGTCTCTCCGGCCGCTCGCTCCCGGTCACGCCCCGCTAGGGTCGTACGCGTCGCCGGCTCAGGTCGCCTCCGCGTCGAAGGGCGGAACGTCTCCCGGAACGAAGGTCTGGATCGTCGCCGCCGCAGCGGGCGCTGCAGCCGCGGCCGTCGCGACCGACGCCACCGGCGCGTCGTCGAGGAGCGCCTCGCGGATGATGCGCCGGGGGTCGTACTGGCGGGGGTCGAGAGTGCGCCAGTCGAGGTCGTCGAAGTCCTCGCCCATCTCGTCCTTGACGCGGTCCCGCGCGCCGCGGATGAACTCGCGCGCGCGGACGGTGAACTGCGCGAGCGACGCCGCGTACCTCGGCAGCCGCTCCGGTCCGACGAGGAACGCGGCGATCACACCGATCACCAGCAGCTTCTCGATGGTGAGGCCGAAGATCATGAGTTCAGGTTACCCGCCGCGCCTGGCGGTGGCCCCACCCGCGCACGCGTAGGCTTCGGAACGGAGGTCTGGGATATGGGCGAGAAGGAGGCGCAGGCGGTCGACGGCGCGAAGGACCGGTTCGCGCGCGAGACGATCGTCGAGCCGGAGCACATCGCTCGGGCGCGTGCGCACGCCCTCGAGCTCGGTGCCGCACCGGTGAGCCCGCCCGTCGGCGCGCAGATCGCCGTGCTCGCCGCCGCCTCCGCCGCCCTGAACATCGTCGAGATCGGCACCGGTGCCGGCATCTCGGGTCTGTGGCTGCTGCACGGCGCCCCACGGGCGATCCTCACGACGATCGACACCGAGCCCGAGCACCTCGCCGCCGCACGGCAGGCGTTCGGAGACGCCCGCATCCCGCCCGCCCGCTCCCGGTTCATCACCGGACGCGCGGCCGACGTGCTGCCCCGTATGAACGAGGCGTCGTACGACATCGTGCTGGTGGACGCCGACCCCGACGGTGTCATCGAGTACGTGGAGCACGGCCTGAAGCTCGTGCGCCCGGGTGGCACTGTCCTCGTGCCGCGCGTGCTCGCCGGCGGCGCGGTCGCCGACCCGGTGCGGCGCGATCCGGTCACGACGGCCTACCGCTCGCTCATCACGGAGACGCAGAACTCCCCCGCGGTGATCGGCGCGCTCTCCACCGTGGCCGAGGGACTGCTGCAGCTCACGACGCTCCCCTCGGCATAGCCGTACCCGTCCGGGTCCCGGAGACGACGAAGGCCGGTCCGAAGACCGGCCTTCCCGTGATCGCGGAGGTGCTCAGGCGGCGCTGACGACCTCGCCGAGCACGTTGTAGAGCTCCTTGGCCTCGGCGTCGTTCACGGAGACGACGAGACGACCGCCGCCCTCGAGCGGCACACGCACGATGATGAGGCGGCCCTCCTTGACGGCCTCCATCGGCCCGTCTCCGGTTCTCGGCTTCATGGCTGCCATTCTTGGCTCCCTTTCGTCGCTGGTCTGGATCAAGTTTATCGTCTGTTACTGACAGGCCTGAAATCGCGGCGGATTCCGGCGGTTCCTCCGCATGTATTCCGGCTAGGGAATCTGCCAATAGGTGTTGGCGAGCGCATACATGTTGTAGATCCACCACCACTGCCCGACGATGCACGCGATCAGGACGCCGACCCGCCACGGCGTCGACTTCGGCGCCGCGACCGCGCCCCACAGCGGCGAGAGCGGGAAGAGGAGCCGGAAGATGCTCGACTGAGGGAAGAAGACCGCCAGGAGGTAGAGCAGGTAGCTCGCCGACCACAGCCGCAGCTCGACACCGAGCCGCCGCACGTGCGGCTCGAAGAGCAGGAGAGCCGCGATCGCCACCACCGCCGCGGCGAGGAAGACGTATCCCCCGTACTCGCCCCAGCCCCACACGCCCGACCAGAAGTGAGCGCCGACGAGGAAGCCGTCGAAGGGGAAGAAGTTGCTCGCCGAGTCCGGGATCCAGTTCCTGCGCCAGGCGAGCTCCGTCCGCAGGTAGGCGCTCGGATCCCGTGTCGCGATCCCGGCGATCACCTGCCACGCGAAGCCGACGACCGTGGCGAGGGCGGCGAGCGCCACGATGTGCACGATCTCGCGCACCCCGAGGGGCTCGCGCGTGCGGGTGAACCACCGCCAGATGCCGAACAGGCCCAGGAGCAGTGCGAAGGCCAGCACGCCGGGTCGCGTGAATCCCATGAGCGGGATCAGCAGGTACAGCCACCCGTAGCGCCGCTGCATGAGCAGCCACAGCGCCAGCAGCAGCCACAGCATGAAGAGGGCCTCGGCGTAGCCGACCTGGAAGAGCGCGGCGAGAGGGCCCGACACGAAGAAGAGGACCGCCCACGTCGACGCCGTGGCATCCAGCTTGAGCCGCAGCATGCGGAAGAGCACGAGTGCGGAGAGGTAGCCCGCGACGAGCGAGATGAACACCGCCGCGACCGGCCAGCCGCCGAGCGGGATGCCGACGAGCTTCGCCAGGTACGGATACAGCGGCAGGAACGCCCATTGGTTCTCGGTGACCTGTCCCTGCGGGTTCACCGGGACGGTGGACGGATACCCGTTGTCCGCCGTGAACCAGTACCACTGCGCATCCCAGCCCATGACAAGCGTCCCGAATGCGGCGTGCATCCCGAATCGGGATGCGGGACCCGACAACGCCGATGCGCCGAAGAAGAACAGCGTCGTGACAACGCGTGCGGCGACGTAGAGGACCGCGACGCGCAGGGCAGGGTGCTGCCACGCGCGTTCGAGGGCGCCCGGCTCGTCTCGGGTCAGCGTGCCGTCAGCCATGCCCGCAGTCCACGCTCGACGGCGTCGATCTGGGCGAGCGGCACCCGCTCCTCGTCGTGGTGGGCCAGCTGCGGGTCACCCGGACCGTAGTTGACCGCAGGTACGCCGAGGGACGAGAACCGGGCGACATCGGTCCACCCGTACTTCGGTCGGGGCTCTGCGCCCACGGCGGCGAGGAACTCCTGTGCGAGCGGCGCATCCAGACCCGGTCGCGCCCCCTCGGCCGCATCCGTGATCTCGACCTCGAAGCCGGCGAACACATCGCGCAGATGCGCGGCGGCGGCCTCGGCCGACCGGCTGGGTGCGAAGCGGTAGTTCACCTCGATCTCGCAGAGGTCGGGGATCACGTTGCCGGCGATGCCGCCGCGGATGGCGACGGCATTGAGGCCCTCGCGGTAGGCGAGCCCGTCGACGGTCACCTCCCGCGGGCGGTACTCGGACAGCCGCATGAGGATGGGCGCGGCGCGGTGGATGGCGTTCTCGCCCACCCACGCACGGGCGCTGTGCGCACGGATGCCGTGCGTGCGGACGACGGCGCGCATCGTGCCGTTGCATCCGCCTTCCACCTGACCGTTGGACGGTTCGCCGAGGATCGCGAAGTCGGCGGCGAACAGATCCGGGCGGTCTCGCGAGAGGCGCCCGAGGCCGTTGCGGTCGGCCTCGACCTCTTCGTGGTCGTACCACATCCAGGTGAGGTCGACGCGGGGCTCGGCGAGCTCGGCGGCGAGCTTCAGCTGCACGGCGACCCCCGCCTTCATGTCGACCGTGCCGCGGCCCCACAGGTAGGGCTCGCCGTCGATCTCGATGTCGCGCGTCGGCACGTTCGCGTTGATCGGGACCGTGTCGATGTGGCCCGCGATCGCCACGCGCTGCGGACGGCCGAGGTCGGTGCGCGCGACGATCGTGTCGCCGTCCCGGAACACCTCGAGGTGCGGGAGCGCGCTCACCGCCTCGAAGATCGCATCGGCGAGCGTCGTCTCGTCGTCGGAGACGCTGGGGATGTCGCAGATCGCGCGGGTGAGCGACACACTGGACGCGGACAGGTCGAGGCGCGGCATCCTCCGAGTCTATCGGCGCGCTCTCAGCCCCCTCTCCGTCATCGGACCGGAGTCCCGTCGCCGCGCTGGGTAGCCTGGAGGCATGAGCGACGAGCGATGGGTGTGGGGCTGGGGCCTGGTGACGACGACCGATGAGGGCGCCGTCCTCGACACGTGGTTCCCCGAGCCGGTGATCGGCCGTCTGCCGCTCGGGCTCGATCCGGCCATCGCCCCGGAGAACCTCGACCGGCTCGCCGTCCCCGACGAGCGCCGGCGTGTGCGCGTCGACGTCGTGGCGGTCGAGTCCGACCTGGATGCGGCCCCCTCGTCGACTCCGGATGCCTATCTGCGGCTGCACGCCCTGTCGCACCGGCTCGTGCGTCCCAACGAGGTGAACCTCGACGGAGTCTTCGGCCACCTGCCGAACGTGGCGTGGACCAACGCCGGGCCGATGCATCCCGAGGACGCCGCCCGCCTGCGTCCCGAACTCGCGCGCGATGGGATCCAGATCCAGGGCCTCGACAAGTTCCCGCGGCTCCTGGACTACGTCGTGCCGGAGGGTGTCCGCATCGCCGATGCATCCCGCGTGCGGCTCGGGGCGTACCTCTCTCCCGGCACGACGGTCATGCACGAGGGCTTCGTGAACTACAACGCCGGCACGCTCGGCGCCTCCATGGTCGAGGGTCGCGTCTCCCAGGGTGTCGTCGTCGGCGACGGCAGCGACATCGGGGGCGGCGCATCCATCATGGGAACGCTGTCGGGCGGCGGGCAGCACCGCGTCTCGATCGGGGCGCGCACGCTGCTCGGCGCGAACGCGGGCGTCGGCATCTCGCTGGGCGACGACTGCGTGGTCGAGGCGGGGCTCTACGTGACGGCCGGTTCGAAGATCGTGCTCGTCGACGAGGCGCCTCGCGCCGACGGCTCACGGCCGACGGTCAAGGGCGCGGAGCTCTCGGGCGTGCCCGGCATCCTCTTCCGCCGCAACTCGCTGACCGGTGCCGTCGAGGCCGTGCGACGCGCGGGCGCCGGAGTGACCCTCAACGAGGCCCTGCACGCCTGAACGACCGGGGAGGTCAGCGGACGACGACGTGGATGGACCAGCTGCCCTGACCGGGCGCGCACCCCATCGCCTCGCCGCAGCTGGTCCGGCTGGCGGTGAGCGCTCCTTCCCCCGCGGAGGCCGCGAGCGCCGTGAGGCGGACGGTGCCGCAGCCGACTCCGGGAAGGCATGATCCCTTCGGATCCGGCGTCGTGACGGCGTCACCACGCGGCCGGAGCACTCCGGTCGGCGCCGCGAACTGCCAGTAGGTGTTGTGGAGCGTCGCGACGATCCGGTCACCCGTGTGGACGGTGACCGTCATGCCGTTCTCGCTCTCGTCCACCGACACCACGCCGTCCACCGGCTCGGGCGTCGCGGTGCTGGCGCGCGGGCTCGGCACGGAGGCCGAGACGGAAGAGGAAGGGCTCGGATGCGGTGCCCCGACGGCGCTGCATCCCGTCACGGCCGCGAGCGCCACGGCGATCGCCAGAGCCGCTCCCCATCCCCTGGTCATCGCGCTCCCCTCTTCCCTCCGCAGGCACTGTCCCCCCGACCAGCATGGTGCAGGGGCGTGTGCCCCTGCACCATGCCGTCGGTCACTTGACGGTGATGGTCATGACCTTGAACTCGGACGCGCCGAGCGTGAAGGTCGTGGTCGTAGACTTGCCGCCCACCGAGGCGGTGAGCGTGTAGTACGACCCGCGCTGGTTGGGCGTTCCCGCCGTGGGAAGGCCCTGCGCCTCGAACTGCATCTGCGTCGGCGTGCACGCGTTCGGCGCCGTCCTCAGCGACAGAGGACCGACGTTCGTGTTGACGTTGGTCGACGTGCCGTGGCTCTGCAGCTTGAGCTTGGCCACACTCGGATACGGCACGCCCGCCTGGTTCACGACCAGCACTCGGATGCCGCGCAGCACCCCCTCGCCGCACAGCGGCACACTCGCATGAGCGCCGCCCTCCGGGTCGTTGTCGTCGATCGTCAGGGCGCCGGTGAACTTCCCGACGGCCATCGGCGCGAACGTCACAGGTTCGCTGAAGTGCGTGCCCCGCGCGAAGCGCGAGAGCGGATTCGTCGCTCCCGGTGCGCTGAAGGGCGGTGTCGGCGCAGCGTCGGCGGCGTCCACGATCAGCTCGGACTGTCCGTTGTCGGTGATGACGACCGGGGATGTCGCACCCGGATAGCCCGGCGCCTGACTCTGGATGACCGTGGGGCCGAACGTCACGGCCGCGGGCGAGGCGAGGATGCCCGGTATGAGCCCGGCACCCGTGAGCGAGACGACCACGGATGCGTGCGCCGGATCGTTCGACGCGATCGTCAGCGTGCCGCTGCGACCGCCCGCCGCCGAGGGGTCGAAGCGCACCGCGAGGTTCATCGACGCCCCGGTGCCGATGTTCACCGGGAGGGCGGGTCCGCCCACGATCGTGAAGTCCGCTCCATCGACGCCGCCGATCGTCAGCGCCGACACCGACAGCGCGCACGTGCCGCTGTTCGTGACGGTCAGCTGCGTGGTCACGCTGCTCGGGCTCGTGCGGTCGTCGGTGGCGACCCCGCCGAAATCGAGCGCGGTCGTGCTGACGTTCAGCACCGACTGACCGACCGACCCCGTGATCGGCACCGAGATGAGCGGGTTCGCAGGGTCGTCGGTGACGATCCGCACGGTACCCGTCACCGGCCCGCCGAGCGGTCCCGGAGGCGCGTATCGCACCGTGAACGCGATCTGCGCGCCGATGGCCAGCGTGGTGGGCAGCGTCGGCACGTTCAGCACCGAGAGCCCCGGCGAGCTTCCCGCGCCGATCGTGACGCTCGAGATGGTGAGCGGGGCGAGACCGGTGTTCGTGACGGTGATCTGCCGATCGCTGAACGCTCCAGGGCAGGCGACGCCGAAGTCGAGCGATCCGCTCACCGACGCCACCGGCAGCCCGACCGTCGCCGTCGCCGCGACCGAATTCGTCGCGGTGAGCTGCGCCGTCGTGGGCTGGCCCGTGAGGTTCGGCACGGTGTCGTTCGTGTCGACCACGAACGTCCCGGTGATCGGGCCGCTGGTCGTGGTCGATCCGGACGGGGCGACGGTGACATCGAACAGATCGACATCGCCGGGGTTCAGAGACGAGTGGAACGGCGCCTTCGGCGTGACGCTGAATGCCGCGTTCGACGTGCTGCTCAGGTAGGCGCCCAGGATGTCGAGCACGCCGCTGCCGGTGTTCTGCACCGCGATCTCGTGCGTGGCGCTGCCGCCGCGAGCGACGGTCCCGAAGCTCAGGTCGCCGGTGATGGATGTCGCCGGCCGGGCCCCGTACCGCTTCACGCACCCGTGGGGTGCGCTGTTGCTCCACTCGAGCTGCAGTTGATATGCATGCCCGTGCAGCACGACGTTCGTCCCGTCGGGTTCATACGGACCGTAGTTGAAGTTGCACTTGTCGCCGTTCTCACCGGCATGCCCATCGACGTCGTCGTACCAGCCGTCGCCGAACGGGTCGGTGTTCGCCTCGAACTGCTCGTGGCTGGTCACATCCAGGGCCACGTCCACACCGGCCACCGTGAAGTTCGCGGCCGGCGAGTTCGGCCACAGCGTGTCGTCGCCATAGCACGACCCGGTCGAGGCGTACGGGATGTACGCGTAGATCTTGTTGCCGTTGTTCCAGTGGTATGCGCAGTATTTGCCGTTGCTTCCCGAGTTGCCCAGGTAATCGTTCGCCGCGAAGCAGTCCGTGCTGTCCGAGCACTCGATGACGTTCTTGCCGGTGTAGACGAAGTACATCGTGGAGTTGCTCGGCGCCTGCCATGTCGGGTTGGCGGCGATCGCGCGATCGATCGAATCGCGGATGTCGCCGTCCGTCAGCGGGTCCGCGTTCGTGCCCGCGTGCGGGAACGTCGTCGTGTCGACCCAGTCGCCGCCGAAGAAGGCCTCGTTCGGCACCGGCTGGCCGGTGTTGTCGCCGTACTGGGTGAGGATGTCGTAGTACGGCGTGCCGCCGACATCGTGGAAGTAGTTGTCGACGGTCGCCCGGAAGTTCGCGTCGAACATCCCGCCCGCGGGATAGCCCGCCGGCTGGGTCGCCGGATTCCAGAAGATCGCGTAGTTCGTGACCGAGCGCATGACCGACCCGCCGTGATACGTCATGTCCGTCGTCGAGTCGAAGGCCGGCCCGCTGGGCTTCGACTGGTGCTTCGTCTTCGTGTACATGATGTGCGGTTTGACGGGATTCGGATGCGGATGCTTCGCCGATGCGACCGCGTCCGGCATCGGCGCCGCGAGCGCCATGCTTCCGGGGCCCGTGATGGCCAGCGCGACCGCGGCGGCAACCGCGACGACCCCGGCGACCATTCGACCGCGCGTGAGATGGCGGCGCGCACTTTCGGGCGCGCGCGAAGAGAGATACCGCATCAGAGACCCCCCGGCTCTGCGATGCGCTGCACCCTCCCTGTGGCCTACCCTGTGTCGGCCGATGGCGTATTCGCGCGGCATACTATACACCTCGGCATCTCCGGGCAACACCCGGTGTGGCGCCGACGACGGCGGCAGCGCCCGGGCTCACTCTCACGGAGGTCGAGGCCCCTCGCCGACGAGGCGCTATCGTCGGACCAGCGACGACGAGGGGGTCACATGAGCGCTCGGATGCCCAAGCGCCTGTACGAGGACGAGCTGAAGGTCCTGCAGGCGCGGCTGGTGGACATGCAGGCGTGGGTTCAGGCGACGGGCGCGCGCATCATCGTGATCTTCGAGGGGCGGGATGCGGCCGGCAAGGGCTCCACGATCAACCGGGTCGCGCAGTACCTGAACCCCCGCGTCACGCGCACGGTCGCCCTGCCGACGCCGACGGAGCGCGAGAAGACGCAGTGGTACTTCCAGCGCTACATCCCGCACTTGCCCGCCGCGGGCGAGATCGTGCTCATGGACCGCTCGTGGTACAACCGCGCCGGGGTCGAGCACGTCATGGGCTACTGCACGAACGCGGAGTACCACCGCTTCCTGCATCAGGCGCCGATCTTCGAGCGGATGCTCGTCGAGGACGGCATCCTGCTCCTGAAGTACTGGTTCAGCGTGTCGGATGTCGAGCAGGAGGTGCGGTTCCGCTCCCGCAACGACGACCCGATGCGTCGGTGGAAGCTGAGCCCCAACGACGTCGTGTCGATCACGAAGTGGGAGGACTACTCGCGGGCCAAGGACACGATGTTCGTGCACACCGACATCCCCGAGGCGCCATGGTTCGAGGTCGACAACGACGACAAGCGGCGCGGCCGGATCAACATGATCCACCATCTGCTCTCGCGGATCCCCTACACGCTCGTGGAGCGCGAGCCCATAGACATTCCCGATCGACCGGGCTCCGGCGGTTACGAGCGGCCGCCGCGCGACCCCGCGACGATCGTCCCGGACTACGCCGCCGAGCTGCTGCACAAGCACGGGAAGCACCGACTCCCGTCCGACGGCGATCGGGATGGGGAGGCGGCGGCGATCGCGCAGCACGAAGACGCGAAGCGCTGACGCCGGGCGCGCCTACCGGCGGATCGCGTTGATCGCGAGGTTGAGCACGCGCTCGCGCTGAGCCTCGTCGTCGAAGGCTGCGACGGCCGCCACGCCCGAGACGAGCTTGACCACATCGCCGATCGTGATGTCGGGGATGACCTCGCCCGCCTCCTGCGCGCGCACGAGCAGCGGCTCCCCCGCAGACAGCATGATCGAGCGGCATTCGACGAGCACCGACGACCGGCGGTTGAGCCCCTCCAGGAGCGCGTGCTTGGTGCCGACGTACGTGACGAAGCGGTCGAGCCACGCCCGCAGCGCCTCCCACGGCTCCAGGTCGCTCACCTCGTCGGCGGCCTGGGCGAGGGCATCGACTTCGCCGAGATACAGCGTCTCGATGAGATCGTCGCGCGTCGGGAAGTTGCGGTACAGGGTTCCGATGCCGACACCCGCACGGCGGGCGATGTCCTCCAGCGATGCCGATGAGCCGTCTTCGGCGAAAGCCTCGCGCCCCGCCGCAACCAGGGCATCGAAGTTGCGTGCAGCATCCGCGCGCTTGGGGCGACGCTCGTCCAGTGCGGACACGCGCTCTGCGACCGGCATTCCGGGAACCTTTCGACTCGTGGAGAAAAAGATCGATGACGGGACTTGCAAACCGGAGGATCCCTCCGGTAATGTCTATCCGGAGGGCACCTCCGATCGGAGACACACCCTCACTTTACCCCTCATCCACCGAATCCGCATCTCTGGGAAGGCCCTTCATGCCAACTTCCACCTCCACCCGTGCGGCGTTCCTCGCGATCGCGCTCAGCGTCGCCTCCCTCGCCCTGCTGCAGAACCTCGTCATCCCCGTCATCCCGCTCATCAGCTCGGACTTCGGCGTGACGGCGGATGCGGCATCCTGGACGATCACGTCGTGGCTCATCGCCGCCGCGGTCGCCACCCCACTCCTCGGCCGCATCGGCGACCTGCGCGGACGTCGCAACACATTCCTCGTCGTCCTCGCGGTGGTCGCCATCGGCGACATCGTCGCCTCGTACGCACCGACGCTCGGCGTGCTGATCTTCGCCCGCGTGCTGCAGGGCGTCGGCGGCGCGCTGTTCCCGCTCGCCTTCGGCCTGCTGCGCGACGTCATGCCGCGCGAGCGCCTCACCGGCGCGATCGGCGCCACCAGCGCCATCATCGGCATCGGCGGGGCCGCCGGCAGCGTGCTCGCGGGCCCTCTCGCCGGGCTCCTCGGCTGGCGCGGGATCTTCTCCGTACCGTTCGTGACAGCGGTGGCCGGCATCCTGCTCACCCTCGTCCTCGTGCCGGCCACCGGCACCCGCGCACAGGGCCGCGTCAACGTGCTCTCCGCGATCCTCCTGTCCGGCTGGCTGGTCGCCCTCCTCGTGCCGCTCAGCTCGGGCGCGCGCTGGGGATGGAGCGCTCCGCTCACGATCGGCCTGTTCGCCGCCGCGGCTGTGCTCTTCACCGCGTGGATCATCGCGGAACTGCGCTCCCGCAAGCCGCTCGTCGACCTGCGACTCGTCGCGAGCCGCTCCATCTGGCCGGTGAACGCCGCCGGACTGCTCATCGGCGCCGCGGCGTTCGGCTTCTGGGGCTACCTGCCGCAGTTCCTCGAGACGCCCGTCGCGTCGGGCTGGGGTCTCGGACTCGGCGTCCAGGGCGCCGGGCTCGCGCTGCTGCCGCTCCTGGTGGGCATGTCGAGCGTCGGATTCGCCACAGGCGTCATCGCCCGGGTCATCCCGCTCCGGGTCATGATGGCGCTCGGGGCGCTGTTCATGGCCGGGGGCATCGTGTTCGCGATCACCGCGCACACATCGCTGTTCACCCTCGCCATCGCCGGCGGCCTGTTCGGTCTCGGCATCGGCCTGGCTTACGCGTCCTCCGCCAGCATCATCGTGGAGAGCGTGCCGGCCGACCGCACAGGCATCGCGACCGGCGTCAACGCCAACCTCCGCACGATCGGCTCGGCCATCGGGTCGGCCTTCACCACGGCGGTCGTGTTCGGCTCGGTCAAGGCCGGCGGCGCTCCCGCCCTCGACGGCTACACCGTCGCCTGGCTGACGCTCGCCGCCGCCGCGGTCATCGCGGGGATCATCGTGCTCGCCGTGCGCCCCGCGCGTCGGGACGCGGCCGTGACGGACGACACCGCCGAGGTCGAGCCCGCCGAGCTCTACGCCGAGGCCGCCTGACCCGGCCCACACACGAGCGCGCGCCCGGGGACTCGCCGGGCGCGCGCTCGTGTGCGAAGGCTCAGGCGCGCACGCGCACCGAGAGACAGGTCACGCAGCCCTCGAGCTTCTCGAACTCCGAGATCGGCGTCGTGATCACCTCGAGACCGCGGTCGCGGAACAGCTGCGCGGTCTCCGGCGCATCCGACGACATGAGCACGGTCGCATCGTCGAGCACGACGACCGCCGTGCCGTGCTCCTCGGGCACGCCGAGGAACGACGGATAGACGCCCGGATCGTCGACCAGCGGTTCGTAGCCGATGATCGTGCCGTCCGGCAGCGCGGTGACGCCGCTCTTGAGGTGCAGCACCTTGGTGACGGGCACGGCGACGACCTCCCACCCCCGCGGGGCGAGGTGCGCGCGCAGCTGCTCGATGCCGTCGTCGTTGGTGCGCAGGGTGCGGCCGACGTACACGGTGCGCCCGACCTTCAGGACGTCGCCGCCGTCGAGGGTTCCGGGCTGCGCGATCTGCACGGAGGGGATGCCGGCATCCTCGAGCGCCTCGCGCACCGTGTCGATCTCCCCACGGCGCGAGTCGGCGCCGGGGCGAGTGACCACGGCGATGTCGCCGAACATGACCACCGTATCCTCGACGAAGACGCCGTCCGCATGCTCGTCAGCGGCTGCGATGTCGATGACGTCCCACCCGCGCGCGCGATAGACGTCCACGTACCGCTCCCACTGCTCCCGCGCGAGATCGGCGTCGACCGGGACCCGTTCGATGTGGGTCAGCTCGCCCTCGGCGAGGCGCGGCGACGGACGACGTACGAGGAGTCGTGGCATCCCTTCAGCCTAGCCGCGGCCGATCAGGCGTCAGACGGTGCCCGGGTAGTCGCGGCGTACGGCGCCCGTGTAGAGCTGCTGCGGGCGGCCGATCTTCGTGTGCGTGTCGGTGCCGGCCTCACGCCACTGCGCCAGCCAGCCGGGCAGGCGCCCGATCGCGAAGAGCACCGTGAACATGCGGGTCGGGAAGCCCATCGCCTTGTAGATGACACCCGTGTAGAAGTCCACGTTCGGGTAGAGCCGACGCTCGCGGAAGTAGTCGTCGTTGAGGGCGATCTCCTCGAGCTCCTTCGCGAGATCGAGCAACGGGTCGCTGATGCCGAGCTCGGCCAGCACCTCGTCCGCGGACTCCTTGACGAGCTTGGCGCGCGGGTCGTAGTTCTTGTAGACCCGGTGGCCGAAGCCCATGAGCTTGACGCCGTCCTCCTTGTTCTTCACGCGCTCGACGAAGCGCTGGACGCTCTCGCCGGATTCGCGGATGCGTCCGAGCATCTCGAGGACCGCCTCGTTGGCGCCTCCGTGCAGCGGCCCGTAGAGGGCGTTGATGCCGGCGGAGATCGAGGAGAACTGGTTGGCGCCCGTGGAGCCGACCAGGCGCACCGTGGACGTGGACGCGTTCTGCTCGTGGTCCTCGTGGAGGATCAGCAGGCGCTCGAGCGCACGGGACATCACCGGGTTGACCTCGTACGGCTCCGACATGACGCCGAAGTTGAGCTTGAGGAAGTTGTCGACGAAGCTCAGCGAGTTGTCCGGGTACAGGAACGCCTGCCCGATGCTCTTCTTGTGCGCGTACGCGGCGATCACGGGAAGCTTCGCGAGCATCCGCACGGTGTTGAGCTCGATGTGCTCCGGGTTGTGCGGGTCGGACTCGTTCTCGTAATAGGTCGAAAGCGCCGAGACGGCCGACGAGAGGACGGACATCGGGTGCGCGGTGTGCGGGAGCGCCGAGAAGAAGCGCTTGAGGTCTTCGTGCAGCAGGGTGTGGTGACGGATGCGCTCGTCGAAGTCGGCGAGCTGGTCGGCGGTCGGGAGCTCTCCGTAGATCAGGAGCCACGCGACCTCGAGGTACGTGCTGTTCTTCGCGAGCTGCTCGATGGGATAGCCGCGGTACCGCAGGATGCCTTGGTCGCCGTCGATGAACGTGATCGCCGAGCGGGTCGCCGCGGTGTTCACGAAACCGTAATCGAGGGCCGTGAGGCCGGTCTGCCGGGTCAGCGTCGACAGATCGATGCTCGGGTGCCCCTCTGTGCCGCGCAGGATCGGCAGCTCGGCGGTCGTCTCGCCGATGGTGAGAGTCGCGAGCTCCGGCTGGGTGGCCGCATCAGTCACGGCGCCTCCTTGCGATTTCTGGTCGTGGGGGGTGCGTCCGGCGGTCATGCCGGAACTGCGGATGCGGCAGATGGCCGAACCTTTTACAGCCTAATGCGCGCACACGACTACGTTGAACGCCACCAAAGGATGGCACGTATGGATGGAGGACCCCTACGAACCTGGTCAGCCGACGGCTGCAGACGCGCGCAGACGGGCAGCCGCGGCATCCACCCGCTCATCCGTCGCCGTGAGCGACAGGCGCACGTGCTGCGGGAAGTGCGTTCCGTAGAAATGCCCGGGACCGGCCAGGATGCCGAGTCCCGCGAGCCGATCCAGGCTCTCCCACGCGTCGCGGCCCTCCGTGGCCCAGAGGTAGAGGCCCGCCTCGCTGTGGTCGACCCGGAAGCCCGCCGCCTCGATCGCCGGCCTCAGCACGTCGCGCCGTCTCCGGTACAGCTCGCGCTGCCGCGCGACGTGCGCGTCGTCGCGCAGCGCGGCCGCCATCGCGGCCTGCACGGGAGCCGGCACCATGAGTCCGAGGTGCTTCCGCGCCGTGACGAGGCGCGAGACGATGGCGCCATCGCCCGCCACGAATGCTGCGCGATAGCCGGCGAGGTTGGACTGCTTGCTGAGCGAGTAGACCGAGAGCACGCCGTCCAGCGCGGATCCCGCGACCCGCGGGTCGAGCACCGACGGGATCGGCTCCCGATCCCACGGCGCATCCCAGCCCAGCTCGGCATAGCACTCGTCGCCGGCGACGACCGCACCGAGCTCGCGAGCACGGTCGACCGCCGAGCGGAGGCTGTCGGCTTCCAGCACCCGTCCGTCAGGGTTGCCCGGCGAGTTCAGCCAGACCAGGCGCGTCGCCTCCGGCCACTGCCCCGGGTCGTCCGATGCGAACGGGGTGGCGCCGACCAGGCGCGCGCCGACCTCGTATGTCGGATAGGCGGCGCGCGGATGCACGACGACGTCACCGTGACCGAGCCCGAGGAGCAGCGGCAGCAGCGCGACGAGCTCCTTGGAGCCGATCGTCGGGACGACCTGCTCGCGGGTCAGCCCGGGGACCCCCCGACGGCGCGCGTACCAGTCGACGATCGCGTCGCGCAGATCCGCGGTGCCGACGGTCTGCGGGTACGCGTGTGCATCCGTCGCCGCCGTCAGAGCGTCGACGACGACGGCGGGCGTCGGGTCGACGGGTGATCCGATCGACAGATCGACGATGCCGTCCGGGTGGCTGCGGGCGCGGGCGGCGTAGGGCGCGACCGCATCCCACGGGTAGTCGGCGAGATCGGCGACGCCCATGTCAGCGCGCCCGGGTCTCGAGGAACGTCACGGCGCCTGCGGCGGGAGGGCGGCGATGATCGGGTGATCCTTGTGGATGACACCCACCTTCGCGGCGCCGCCGGGCGAGCCGATGTCGTCGAAGAACTCGACGTTGGCCTTGTAGTAGTCCTGCCACTCGTCGGGCAGGTCGTCCTCGTAATAGATCGCTTCGACGGGGCACACGGGCTCGCAGGCTCCGCAGTCCACGCACTCATCCGGATGGATGTAGAGCGAGCGCTCCCCCTCGTAGATGCAGTCCACGGGACACTCGTCGATGCAGGCACGGTCCTTCACATCGACGCAGGGAAGAGCGATCACATACGTCACGTCTGTCAGTCTAGTTGCCCGCGGTGACCCCATTACGGGATCGGTCCGGCCACACGACGACGAGGATGGTCATGACCGGAACCGCGATCGTCCACACGAGTCCGAGGTTGATTCCGGCCAGCTCGTCGAGCTTGCCCGATGGCACGATGACCGAGCCGCCCGGGCCGGTGCCCGAGAACACCAGGATCGCCGCGAACAGTCCGAACCCGCACGCCAGTGCAGCCCACCGGTCTCGCGTGAGCAGCCGCACGGCGAGAAGCAGAGCGGCGGCGCCGATGACGGCGAGGATCAGGCCGACGGGCACGGGGCCGACACGGTAGGCGTGAGCGATCGTGCCCGCAATCCCGAAGACACCGCCCGCCAGGAGCGCGACGATCCAGGTGACGAGGCGACTCCACGAGAAACTCACGCGGCAAGTCTAGGACTCGGGTCGCACGGCGCCCGTCGCACGATGCTCGCCTCAGGCCGCCCAGCCCCACGGCCGGAGGAGCGCTGCCACCACGGCCGCCGCCGCCACGACGACGAGGAACGGCGCCCGCAGCATGAGCAGGCCGGCTGCGACGAGCACCGCCGGGACGCGGGCGTCGACGACGATGGCCTGCCCCTGACCGAGCGTCTGCACCGCGACGAGCGCGGCCAGCAGCGCGACCGTCAGAAGATCCGCGGTGCGTGCCGGACGCGGCGCCTCGAGCACCTTCGCCGGCAGCAGGTACCCCGCCGTCTTCAAGAGGACGCAGGCGATGGATGCGAGCAGCACGGCGTTCCAGAGCGTCATGGCAGTCCCTCTCGCTCGGGCACGTCGTCGGGCTCGGCGACGGAAGCAGTGCCCCGTCCGAACCAGCCCACCGCGATCGCGACGAGCGCGGCGATGATCACGGGCACGCCGGGCATGAGGACCGGCGTGAGGACCGTCGCCACCACGGCCGCGGCGACCCCGACGGCGATGGGCTGCCTCCCGCGCAGCCGCGGCCACAGCAGCGCGAGGAACGCCGCGGCGGCCGCGGCATCCAGCCCGTACGCGCGCGGATCGCCCACGACGTTGCCCAGCAGCGCGCCGACGAGGGTCGTCGCATTCCAGCCGATGTAGATCGCGATGCCCGTGACCCAGAACCCGACGCGCCGGGCGTGCGAGCGCGTCTGGGCGAGGGAGATCGCCGTCGACTCGTCGATCGTGAACGGAACAGCGGCGACGCGGCGCCAGAACGTCGTGCCGACGATCGGAGCCATGCGCATCCCGTACGCCGCGTTGCGCACCCCGAGCATCGCCGCCGACGCGATCGCGGACGGCAGCGCGGCGAGGCCGCCGGCCCCGAACACGCCGATGAACGCGAACTGCGACCCTCCGGTGAACATCAGGAGGCTGAGGACGCAGGTCTGCCAGACATCCAGACCGGATGCCGTCGCCAGTGCCCCGAACGACACGCCGTACGCGCTCGTCGCCACCGCGACGCCGATGCCGGCGCGTGCGGCACGACGCGACTCGACGCGCGCGTCGTCGTCAGGAGGTGCCACCGGACGAGCCTAGCGACGGAGGCGGACCGGACGTGCGGGCCACCCGCGCGTCCGTGGCCGCGTGTCGTTACGCGTTGGCGTCCTGACGCTTCAGGCGAGACGCGGCGCGTCCGCGCTCGGTCGCATCCAGGACCACCTTGCGGATGCGCACCTTCTCCGGAGTCACCTCGACGCATTCGTCGTCGCGGGCGAACTCGAGGCTCTCCTCGAGCGACAGCTGGCGCGGCGGGGTCATCGACTCGAACGTGTCGGAGGTGGACTGACGCATGTTGGTCAGCTTCTTCTCCTTGGTGATGTTCACATCCATGTCGTCCGCGCGCGTGTTCTCGCCGACGACCATGCCCTCGTAGACCTCTTCGGTCGGCTGCACGAAGAAGCTCATGCGCTCCTGCAACGCGATCATCGCGAAGGGTGTGACCACGCCCGCGCGGTCGGCGACGATCGAGCCGTTCTGGCGGGCGACGATGTGCCCGGCCCAGTCGTCGTAGCCGTGCGAGATGGCGTTGGCGATGCCGGTGCCGCGCGTGACCGAGAGGAACTCGGTGCGGAAGCCGATGAGTCCGCGGGACGGGACGATGAACTCCATGCGCACCCAGCCGGTGCCGTGGTTGACCATCGTCTCCATGCGGCCCTTGCGCACCGCGAGCAGCTGCGTGATCGCGCCGAGGTACTCCTCCGGAGCGTCGATCGTCAGGTGCTCGAACGGCTCCTTGACCTTGCCGTCCTCGCCCTTCTTGGTGACGACCTGCGGCTTGCCGACCGTCAGCTCGAAGCCCTCGCGGCGCATGTTCTCGACGAGGATGGCGAGCGCGAGCTCGCCGCGACCCTGGACCTCCCAGGCGTCGGGACGGCCGATGTCGACGACCTTGAGCGACACGTTGCCGATCAGCTCCCGGTCGAGGCGGTCCTTCACCATGCGGGCGGTCACCTTGTGGCCCTTGACCTTGCCGACGAGCGGCGACGTGTTCGTGCCGATCGTCATCGAGATCGCGGGGTCGTCGACGTGGATCGCCGGCAGCGCGCGCACATCCTCCGGGTCGGCGATGGTCTCGCCGATCGTGATGTCCTCGAAGCCTGCGATGGCGACGATGTCGCCCGGTCCGGCGCTGTCGGCCGGGTAGCGCTCGAGCGCCCGGGTCTTGAGGAGCTCGGTGATGCGGGCGTTCGAGTGCGACCCGTCGTGACGCACCCACGCGACCGTCTGGCCCTTCTTCAGGGTGCCGTTGAAGACGCGCAGCAGAGCGAGGCGGCCGAGGAACGGGCTCGAGTCGAGGTTCGTGACCCACGCCTGCAGCGGAGCCTCGTCGTCGTAGCTCGGCGCGGGCACGTGCTCGAGGATCGCCTCGAAGAGGGGCTCGAGGTCGTCGTTGTCGGGCAGTTCGCCGTTGGCGGGGCGGTTGCGGGATGCGGCGCCGGCCCGGCCGCTGGCGTAGACGACGGGAACGTCGAGCAGCGCGTCGACGTCGAGATCCGGGACGTCGTCGTGCAGGTCGGACGCGAGCCCCAGGAGCAGGTCGTGGCTCTCCTCCTCGACCTCGGCGATCCGGGCATCCGGCCGGTCGGTCTTGTTGACGAGCAGGATGACCGGCAGCTTCGCCTCGAGCGCCTTGCGCAGCACGAAGCGCGTCTGCGGCAGCGGGCCCTCGCTCGCGTCGACCAGAAGCACGACGCCGTCCACCATCGACAGGCCGCGCTCGACCTCGCCGCCGAAGTCGGCGTGGCCCGGCGTGTCGATCACGTTGATCGTCACCGGGACATCGGTGTGCACGCCGTTGTAGGTGATCGCCGTGTTCTTGGCGAGGATCGTGATGCCCTTCTCACGCTCGAGATCGTTCGAGTCCATCGCACGCTCTTCGACGTGGACGTGCTCGCCGAACGAGCCGGTCTGGCGCAGCATGGCGTCGACCAGCGTCGTCTTTCCGTGGTCGACGTGGGCGACGATCGCGACGTTGCGGAGGTCCGAGCGGAGGGCATGCGCCATGACGGTGTCCTTAGATCGGGGGATGCGCCCGGAATCGGGCCACCCTCCATCCTACCGTCAGGCGCACGACCTCACTCGTCGTCGTCGGAGACGAGCCCGAGCGCCTCCAGCCGGAGCGCGCGTCGTGCGTGCTGGATCTCCGGATCCGGCACCGGCACCGCGGCCAGCAGGCGCTGCGTGTACGCCTCCTGGGGGTAGCGAAGGATCTGCTCGCGCGTCCCGACCTCGACGAGCTTGCCGTGCCGCATCACGGCGATGCGATCGGCCAGCACGTCGATGACCGCGAGGTCGTGGGTCACGAACAGGCACGCGAACCCGCGCTCGCGCTGCAGCTCGCGCAGCAGCTCCAGCACGGTCGCCTGCACGGACACGTCCAGGGCGCTCGTCGGCTCGTCGGCCACGAGCAGCCGCGGGTTCAGGGCGAGCGCGCGCGCGATTCCGACACGCTGCTTCTGACCGCCCGAGAGCTCGTGCGGGAAGCGGGACGCGTATTGACGCGGCAGGCGCACCGACTCCAGCAGATCCCGCACGCGCTTCTCGAGCGCGTTGCCCTTGACCTTCTCTGCGAGGAAGATCGGCTCGCCGAGAGACTGCCCGATCGTCATGCGGGGGTTCAGCGAGCTCGACGGGTCCTGGAAGACGATGCCGACGCTCTTGTGGAGGTGGTGGATGACCTCGCGCGTCGGCCTCGAGATGTCGACGCCGTCGACGACGAGAGAACCGGAGTGGATCGGCAGCAGACCGACCGTCGCGCGGCCGAGGGTCGTCTTTCCGGACCCGGATTCGCCCACGAGCCCGACGACCTCGCCCTCGTGGATCGTGAGGTCGATCTGGTCGGCCGCACGGAACGCCGGCACCCGACCACGCTTCGGGTACTCGATCGCGACGTCGGAGAACTGCACCACGACCGGGGCCTCGAGAGACTTCTCGTACTCGGCGAGGACGCGCTGGGCTTCGGCCGTCGTCGCGGCGGACTCGGCGTCCGCCAGCGCGGCGGTGATGTCGACCGCCTCGCTTTCGGCGCTGCCCTCTCCGAGACGGGGCACCGCATCGAGCAACGCCCGGGTGTAGGGATGCTGCGGATTCGCGAACACGTCCTTGACGTCGCCGCGCTCGACGATCTCGCCGTTGCGCATGACGATGATGCGTTCGCCCATGTCCGCCACGACGCCCATGTCATGGGTGATGAGCAGGACGGCGGTTCCCAAGCGCTCCTGCAGCGACCGCATGAGCTCCAGGATCTCCGCCTGCACCGTGACGTCGAGCGCCGTGGTCGGCTCGTCCGCGATGAGCAGCACGGGGTCGCACGCGACGGACTGCGCGATCATGGCGCGCTGACGCTGACCGCCGGAGAGCTGATGCGGGTAGGAGGCGAACGCCTTCTCGGGGTCGGGCAGCTCGACGAGGCTGAGCAGCTCGATCGCACGCGCGCGCGCCTCGGAGGGCGACATCCCGAAGTGCTGCCGCAGGGTCTCGATGATCTGGAAGCCGACCGTGAGGACCGGGTTCAGGGCCGTCATCGGCTCCTGGAAGATCATCGAGATCTGCTTGCCGCGCACGCGCGTCATGTCGCGCGGCTTGAGGCCGATCAGCTCGCGGTTGCGGAGCTTGACACTCCCCTTGACGCGCGCGTTCTGCGGCAGCAGTCCGAGGATCGCCATGGAGCTGACGCTCTTGCCCGAGCCCGACTCGCCGACGATGGCGAGAACCTCCCCCGGTGCCACCGAGTACGAGATGTTCTTCGCCGCGGGAACCCAGATGTTGTCGACGGCGAAGTCGACGGTGAGGTCCTTCACCTCGAGCACGGGACCGGTCTCGGTGCGAGGGGTGGTGGGTGCGGGGGTGGTCATGAACGGATTCCTTCCGCGCGGAGCGAGCCTGTGGGCACGAACACGCGCACTGACGATGGGAGGATGAACTCGTGGTTGAGAGCTCGCGACTGGTCTACCGATCGAACACGAACAAGGTCATCTCGATCGCGGGCTGGGCGGTGCTGGGACTCGCGGTCGTCGCCGCATTCCTGGCCGGACGGCCCAGCGCCGTGCTCGGACTCGTGCCGATCGCGACGATCGCGCTGCTGATCTGGGAGCTGTTCTGGCGTCCGGCGATCATCGTGGAGGACGACGGCGTGACGCTGGTCAACCAGTTCCACACCGTGGTCATCCCGTGGGCGAAGATCGTCGACGTGGATACCAAGTGGTCGATGACGATCGTCACGCCCGAGCGCCGCTACCGCGGCTCCGCGGCACCCGCGCCCGGCGCGATGTACCGCCCGAACCTGTCCGGAGCGGCTCGCACCGGTCGTGTCGTGGACGGGAGCATCAGCAAGGCCGACGCTCCCGGCACCGACTCGGGCGACGCCGCCACCATCGTCCGCCGACGGCTGCACGCGATGGCGGATGCCGGCACGCTGCCGATCGGTCAGGCGGAGTCGGTGAGTGTCACGACCCGCGTGCACTGGATGAGCATCGCGGTGCTCGCCGCCCTTCTTGTGGCGAGCATTCCCGCGTTGCTTCGCGCCTGACGGGGTCATATCCCACCGAGGGTCGCCTCGGTGGCTGCCCCTCCGCCCACGTCCTGCGGCTGCTGGTCAGGACCGTCCTTCACGCGACGGGTCGAGAAGCGCCGGCTGCGCGGGTCGAACGCCTGACGCAGCACGTCGCCGAAGATGTTGACGGACAGCGCGAGGGTGACGATGAACAGAGCCGGCCACCAGAACAGCCACGGCCGGACGGTGAACGCCGACTGGTTCGCGCCGATCAGCAGACCGAGCGACACATCAGGAGAGCGGATGCCGTAGCCGAGGAGCGAGATCGCCGCCTCGAGCAGGATCGCCGACGCTGCCAGCAGCGAGCCGGAGACGATGATCACACCGGTCGCGTTCGGCAGGATGTGCTTGAAGATGATGCGCGCATCCGAGGCGCCCGCCACGCGCGCCGCCTCGACGAACTCGCGCTCGCGCAGCGACAGGAACTCACCGCGCGTCAGACGTGCGATCACCATCCAGCTGAAGAACCCGAGCATGATGCCGAGGACCCAGACGCCGATCGCTCCGGCCCAGTTGCCGACGACCGCCGCGATGACGATGGCCGGGATCACGATGAACACGTCGGTGATGCGCATGAGCACCGCATCCACCCAGCCGCGGTAGTAGCCCGCGATCGCGCCGACGACCACGCCCGTCACGACCGCGAAGGTCGTGATCAGGATCATGGCGACGAACGAGTTCTGGATGCCGCGCATGACCATCGCGAAGTAGTCGCGCCCGATGCGGTCCTGTCCGAAGGGATGCTGACCGAGCGAGAAGGGCCACCACTGCAGGGTCGGCGCTCCGCCGTTCACGATCTTGGGAGACGGCGTGTAGTAGTTGTACGGCCACCACCCCTTGATCGGCCCGACGCCGATCGAGGACACCGACAGGATGAGAACCAGCACGAGCACGATCAGGGCGATGAGTCCGGCGCGCTGGCGCAGGAAGCGCCGCAGCACGAGGCGTCCCTGGCTGACGGGCTTCTCGGTGACGACCTCGTCGACGAGGCTGGGAAGGGAATCGGTCATCAGCGGACCCTCACTCTCGGGTCGAGCGCCGCATAGCTGAGGTCGGCGAGGAAGTTGAACGTGATGGCCATCACGGCGATCACCAGGAAGTAGCCCATGACCGGGTAGATGTCACCTGGCCCGAGCGACATCTGGAACAGCTGTCCCATGCCGGGGATGGCGAAGATGTACTCGGTGATGATCGCGCCGCCGAGCAGCGCTCCGAGGTCGGTCGCCACGAGCGTCGTGATCGGGATGAGCACGTTGCGGAACGCGTGCCGCACGACGACGACACGCTCGGGCATTCCCTTCGCGCGCGCCGTGCGCACGTAGTCCTGCCCCATGACCTCGATCATCCCGGCGCGTGAATAGCGCGTGTACTGGGCGAACGAGATCGCGAGCAGCGAGAGCGTCGGCAGCACGAGATGGAAGAACACGTCCAGCCCGCTGCGCCACATGTTGTTGGGGTCGTACCCCGGCGTGCCCGAGCCGACGGTCGCGACCGGGCGGCCGTTCGTGTCGTACATGTAGCCCGGGAACGACTGCATGAAGCGGTCGATCAGGATGAGCAGCGAGATGAGGAAGGCGAGGATGGCGCCGATCCGCATGTTCTGCTTGCGATCGTCACCGCCCACGAAGTAGCCGACGGCCAGTCCGACGACGATCGCCACGACCGCGAGGACGACGATGAGCAGCGGCGTCGCCCGGTCGAGCAGGCCCTGGATCGAGAAGTAGGTGATGATCCCGATGACGGCGACGATGCCGCCGGTCAGGAGCGCCCTGCGCTGGTGCAGCCCGGCGAGCAGCGCCACGAGGCCGACCGCCATCGCGATCGAGATGATCGGGAGCGCCACGGGCCCGATCGCGGGGGTCAGGAACCAGCCCGATGCGCTCATGTAGATCAGCAGACCCGACGTGATGACGAAGTTGATGCCGAATGCGATCAGCCGACGACGGGCATCCCCGCCGACGACGGCTTGGACGATGACGCCCATCACCACGCCTATCACGAGCGACACCCAGATAGGGATGACGGGATCCTGCAGGAAGTTGTTGTAGCCGATGGCGACGAAGCTCTTCAGCATCGCGGCCGCGAGGAAGGACGGCAGCGAGAACAGGAACAGGCTGATGACGGTGAAGCTGGAGTCGAATCCGCTGTTCTCGCGGATCGCGGAGAGGATGCCGGTCATCAGACCGAACAGGATCGCCAGGACGAGCGAGGCGGTCACCATCTGGACGGTGGAGCCCATGGCGGTGGGCAGCAGCTGGGTCACGGGCGCACCGTGGAACGAGACGCCGAGATCGCACTGATTGGCGAACGGGATGAGGCACTTCGCGACGCCGCCGAGCCACATTGCCCAGCGGACGGGTGCAGGCACGTCGAGGTGTGCGAGTTGAATACGGGCCTGGATGAGCTGCTGCTTGTTGGGCAGCGAGGACTGACGGAGATCCTCGAGCGGGTCTGTGGAGATCGCGACGAGGTTGAACATCACGAACGAGGCCGCGATGAGGATCAGTACCGAGACGCCGATCCGGCGGAGGACGAATCCGATCAAGGGGACTTCCTAGTTGTGGCAGGGAGCCGGCGGTCCACCGCGGATCGCGAGGAAGACCGGTCAGCAGAACAGAATACGCGAGCGTCGGGGGTGGCGCCCATCCGGACGCCACCCCCGAGCATCGTCACTTACTTGGAGCTGGTGCTGGTCTTGACGGACCAGTCCCACGTGTTCCAGACCGGACCGGTCTGGTTGCCCATGTACTTGACTCCCTGGATCTTGTCCGAGACGCCCCAGACACCGGCCGCCTGGAACAGCGGGAGGCCGTAGCCCTCGGTGAAGGCGATCTTGTCGATCTCCATCGAGAGGCTGTCGAGCTTCTTCGGGTCGAGCGTCGTCTGCGTGGCGAGCGCCTGGTCGTTCGCGGCGGTGAAGCCGTTGTAGTTGCCGCCACCCTGCGAGGAGAACAGCTGCGGGATCTGGGCGGTGCCCACACCCGGGCTGATCCAACCGAAGATCGAGGCGTCGTAGTTGCCCGCGGGCAGCAGCGACGACCACTTCGGGTCACCGCCGTCGATCACCTTGAAGCCGGCCTGAGCAGCCGAGGCCTGGATGGCCTGGAACTCGTCGACGCGGTTCGGGTTCTTCGTGTTGTAGAGGATCTTCACGCTCGGCGTGGCGCCCGCGAGGAGCTCCTTGGCCTTGGCGATGTCGACCTTGCTGTACGCGTCAGAGCCGTTCTGCTTGATCGTCGTCGCGTACTGGGCCTGGTTCGGCAGCCAGATCTGCGAGTCGAGCGGCTTGGCGGACGGGTTGATCGGCTTGACGATCGCGTCGACGATCTGCTGGCGCGGGATCGTCAGGAGGAACGCCTGGCGAACCTTCGGGCCCTTGAACACCGACGACTTGAAGTTCAGGTCGAGGTGGTCGTAGGAGACCTGGTTGCCCGTGAGGACCTGCGTGCCCGAGACGCCCTCGAGGGACTTCTTGGTGTCGGCGGATGCCTGCGGGTAGGCGATGTCGACCTCACCGTTCTGGAGAGCCGTGACCTGAGCCGCCGAGTCGCCGATGATGCGGAGAACGAGCGAGTCGATCTTCGGCTTCAGCGCACCCTTGTACTCCGGGTTCGGCTTCAGCTCGACCGACTGACCGGGCGTCCAGCCGGTGACCATCCACGGGCCGGACGAGACGAGGAGGTCCTTGTCGGTCGGGAAGCTCGTGATGTCGTAGCCGGTGTTCACGAAGGCCGCGGCCTTCTGGAGCGTGGCGTCCGGAGCGGCCGGGTTGGCCGGGTCGCCCTTCGGCAGCCCCTTCAGGAGGCTGGTCAGCGCCGCAGCGTTGGCCAGGCCCGCCTTCTTGGCGACGACGTGCGCCGGCTGTGCGAGCGGGTTGAAGAGCTCCCAGTCGACGTACGGGGTGCCGTACTTCAGGGTGATCGAACGATTGTCGTCGCCCACGGTCGGGAAGGCGGTCGAGTCGACGCCCGCGGTCGAACCCGCGATGGCGAAGTACTGCGTGCCCTTGGTCACGTTGCCGTCGGCGTCGAAGGTGGCCGAGTCGTAGTAGCCCGACCCGATCGCCCAGCCGAGGACCAGGTCATCGGCGGTGATGGGCTGGCCGTCCGACCACTTCGCGTCCTTGTTGAGGGTGTACTTGACCGTGAGCGGGTCGTTGGACACCTTCGTGTACGTGCCGAAGTCGGTGTTCTTGACCAGCTTGAAGTTGTTATCCGGGTAGTTGAAGAAACCCCCGGTCAGGTAAAAGATCTGGCCATTGGTGTCCAGGTTTCCCTGAGGTGTGTTCTGGTTGAGCGACGTCATGTCGTTGACCGTCGCGACGCGGACCGTGCCGCCCGTCGGTGCGGCGCTGGCAGTGTTGCCGGAGCCTCCCGTGGACGAGCAGCCCGCGAGTGCGAGAGCACCTGCGGCCGCAACCGCGACCACTGCTCCCAGGCGTGACTTCTTCAATGTTCCTCCTGTGCAAGGGGTTAGCGGCCGTGCAGGATCGTGCCCAGCCCCGGCCGCGGATAGGGACAGACTAGGTAACGTCCGACGGATGGTCAAAGAGCGTGTCGAAAACGTTACATACCCTTAACTCAACTCGAGCGGTGTGTGGCAATCTGACAACGCAGAAGGTGTATGGACGCAAGGAGTGCGCATGTCGAACGGAGCCGCCATCGCGCCTCCCCGGGTCGAACCGCTCAGCCGCCCTCGGGTCATCTGGGAGATCTGCCTCGTCCTCGCCATCAGCGTCGGGCAATCTGCCGTCTACTCGCTGCTCTCGCTCATCCGCTCCGCGCTGGCGACGACGCCGCTCGGTGACCAGCAGACACAGCTGAATCCCTCCCGTGACAAGGTCGCTTTCTGGGACGTTCTCTACCAGTTCCTGGATATCTTCTTCTCGCTGGCCATCGTCGCGCTGGTCGTGTACCTGCTCTGGGAGCCGGGCACGAATGCGCTGCGGCGCATCGGCCTCGACTTCAGCCGCTTCGGGCGCGACCTTCTGCGCGGCCTCCTGCTGGCGGCGGTCATCGGCATCCCCGGACTCGCCCTGTATGCGGTCGGACGCATCCTGGGATTCACCGTGGCGGTCGTCGCATCCCCGCTCGGCGCCGCCTGGTGGACCGTCCCGCTCCTGCTGCTGTCCGCACTGCGCGCGGGGCTGACCGAAGAGGTGATCTTCGTCGCCTACCTGACGGACCGGCTGTCGCGGCTCGGCTGGGGCACCTGGGGGATCATCTTCTTCTCGGCCGCCCTGCGCGGGCTGTACCACTCGTACCAGGGCCCCGGCGCCATCGCCGGGAACTTCGTGATGGGCGTGGTGTTCGCGTGGTGCTACCGCCGCTGGGGACGCGTCATGCCTCTCGTCATCGCCCACACACTGCTCGACACCGTCGCGTTCGTGGGCTACCCCCTCGCGGCCGCGCTGTGGCCGGGCGTGTTCGTCCCGCACAAGTAGGGATCGGTCGACGGGACGGGGCGGGCTGCCGACGCATCCCACCCCGCTCCGTTCCCCGGATGCCGCCTAGGCGAACGCCTCGACCGGCGGGCAGGCGCACACGAGGTTGCGGTCTCCCCACGCGTTGTCGATGCGGCGCACCGGCGGCCAGTATTTGGTGCGCACCAGCGTGTGCACGGGGTAGACCGCCGTCTCGCGGGAGTAGGGGTGCGTCCACTCCTCCGCGACGATCGACTCCGCGGTGTGCGGGGCGTTGACGAGGGGGTTGTCGTCCGCCGGCCACTCCCTCGCGCCCACCGCGATGGCCTCCGCCTTGATGGCGATCATGGCGTCGACGAAGCGATCGAGCTCGGCGAGGTCCTCCGACTCCGTCGGCTCGACCATGAGCGTCCCGGCGACGGGGAACGACATCGTCGGCGCGTGGAACCCGTAGTCGATGAGGCGCTTGGCCACGTCGTCGACCGTCACCCCGGTGTCGTCCTTCAAGGGCCGCAGATCGAGGATGCACTCGTGGGCGACGAGTCCGCCGGCTCCCGTGTAGAGCACCGGGTAGTGCTCGCGCAGACGCGCGGCGAGGTAGTTCGCCGCGAGCACGGCGGCGGACGTCGCATCCTTCAGCCCCGCGGCGCCCATCATGCGCACGTACGCCCACGAGATCGGGAGGATGCTGGCCGAGCCGTAGGGTGCGGCCGAGATCGGGCCGCCCTCGAACACGAAGCCACCCGCGTGATCGGCGCGCTGGGCGAGGTTGTGGGCCGGCAGATAGGGCGCGAGGTGCGCCTTGGCCGCGACCGGGCCTACACCCGGCCCGCCGCCGCCGTGCGGGATGGCGAACGTCTTGTGCAGGTTCAGGTGCGACACGTCGCCGCCGAGGTCGCCGAAGCGGGCGTAGCCGAGGAGCGCATTCAGGTTCGCGCCGTCGACGTACACCTGGCCGCCGGCGTCGTGCACGGCCTGGGTGATGTCGACGACATCCTGCTCGTACACGCCGTGCGTGGACGGGTAGGTGATCATGAGCGCGGCCAGCTCGTCGGCGTGCGCCGTGATCTTCGTGCGCAGGTCGTCGAGGTCGACGTTGCCCGCGTCGTCGCACGCGACGACCACGACCCGCATCCCCGCGAGGACCGCGGACGCCGCGTTGGTGCCGTGCGCGGACGACGGGATGAGGCACAACGTGCGCTGCGCGTCGCCGTTCGCGTGGTGGTAGCCGCGGATGGCCAGCAGGCCCGCCAGCTCGCCCTGCGAGCCGGCGTTCGGCTGCAGCGAGACCGCGTCGTACCCGGTGACCTCGGCCAGCCACGACTCGAGCTGCTCGATCATCGCCAGGTAGCCGTGCACGTCCTGCTCGGGCGCGAAGGGGTGCACGCGCGAGAACTCCGGCCACGACACCGCCGCCATCTCGGTGGCCGCGTTGAGCTTCATCGTGCACGAGCCGAGCGGGATCATGCCGCGGTCGAGCGCGTAGTCACGGTCGGCGAGCTGCTTCAGGTAGCGCATCATCGCCGTCTCGCTGCGGTGCGTATTGAAGACGGGATGCTCGAGGTACGCGTCATCCCGCATCAGCGATGCGGACACCGCACGCAGCGGCGTCGCGTCGGCGTAGGCCAGGTCGCGCACGTCGTTCTCGTCCGCCTCCGGCAGCCCCAACGCCCACGCGACGGCCGCCAGGTCGTCGGCCGTGGTCGTCTCGTCGACGGAGATGCCGACGGTCGCGTCATCCACCCAGTGCAACTGGAAGCCCTTCGACCGCGCGCGCTCGATCACCCGCCGGGACGGACCCGGCGTGACGACGCGGATGGTGTCGAAGAACGCGTCGGCGACGAGGTGCAGGTCGTAGGAGCGCAAGCGCTCCGCGAGCGCCTCGGCCTTGCGCGCGACCTCGGTCGCGATCTCGCGCAGGCCGTCCGGCCCGTGGTAGACCGCGTACATCGACGCCATGACGGCCAGGAGCACCTGTGCGGTGCAGATGTTCGAGGTCGCCTTCTCACGACGGATGTGCTGCTCGCGGGTCTGCAGGGAGAGCCGGTAGGCCGGGTGCCCGGTGGCGTCCTGCGAGACGCCGACGAGGCGGCCGGGCATCTGTCGCTCGATGCCCTGGCGCACCGCCATGTAGCCGGCGTGCGGGCCGCCGAAGCCGAGCGGGACGCCGAAGCGCTGGGTCGTGCCCACCGCGATGTCCGCGCCGAGCGAGCCGGGCGAGCGCAGCAGCGTGAGGGCGAGGAGATCCGCCGCGACCACCGCGAGCCCGCCTGCGCGGTGGACGGCGTCGATGACGCCCGACGGATCCCAGACGCGGCCGGTCGCTCCCGGGTACTGCACGAACACGCCGAACGGCTCGACAGGCTCGCCGACCGAGTTCGCGAACGGCGCGCCGTTCGCGAGGTCGGCCTCGACGATCCTGATGCCGACCGCGGCCGCACGCGCGTGCAGCAGCGACTTGGTCTGCGGGAAGGCGTCCGTGTCGACGACGAAGGTCGCCGAGGTGGACTTCGAGACGCGCCGGGCGGCGAGCATCCCCTCCACGACGGCGGTCGATTCGTCGAGCATCGACGCGTTGGCGGTCTGCAGCCCGGTGAGGTCGGTCACCATCGTCTGGAAGTTGATCAGCGCCTCGAGGCGGCCCTGCGAGATCTCCGGCTGGTACGGCGTGTACGCCGTGTACCAGGACGGGTTCTCGAACACGTTCCGTGCGATCACGGAGGGCGTGATCGTGTCGTAGTAGCCGAGGCCGATCATGGGGCGCGCGGTGCGGTTCTGCGAGGCCAGCGCGCGCAGCTCTGCCAGCGCCTCGGCCTCGGTCGCCGCCGGGGGGATGTGCGTCGTCTCGCGCGGCTGCGCGTGGATGGATGCCGGCACGGCGGCCTCGACGAGCGCCTCGACCGTGTCGTAGCCGACGACCTCGAGCATCGCGCGCTGCGCGGCGGCGTCCGTCCCGATGTGGCGATCGGTGAAGGCGGTCATGCAGCCCCCTCCGTGAGGGCGACATAGGCAGCGCGGTCGAGGAGGGCCTCGACCGCGGCCGGGTCGACCCGCACCTTGATGAGCCAGCCCTCGCCGAACGCGTCGGCGTTCACGAGCGACGGGTCGGCGTCGACGGCGCCGTTGACCTCGAGGACCTCGCCGGACAGCGGCGCGTACAGCTCGCCCACCGACTTGGTCGACTCGATCTCGCCGCACACGTCGTTGGCGCCGACGGCGGAGCCCACGGAGGGAAGGTCGACGTAGACGATGTCACCGAGCTGCTCCGCGGCGTAGTCCGTGATGCCGATGGTCGCGACATCGCCGTCGAGGGCGACCCATTCGTGCTCGGCGGTGTACTTGAGGGCGTCGAGATCGGTCATTTGTTCCTCCGGTAGAAGGGCAGGGCGGTGACGGTGGCGGGGATGCGGGTGCCGCGGACATCGATGGAGAGCACAGTGCCCTCCGCCGCCGCGGCGGGGGTGACGAAGGCCATCGCGATCGGGTGGCCCAGAGTGGGGCTCAGCGCCCCGCTCGTGATCTCGCCGACGACGTCGTCGCCGAGAAGAACGCTGTAGCCGGCGCGGCCGGCGCGCTTGCCGTCCGACGTGAGACCGACCAGGACGGTGGCGCGAGGCGCGGGCGTCGTGTGGCCCTTGCCGACGAAGTCCTCCTTGGCGTCGACGACGACGCGGCCGAGGCCGGCCTGGGCGGGCACGATCGCGCGCGACAGCTCATGGCCGTAGAGGGGCATGCCCGCCTCGAGGCGCAGCGTGTCACGTGCGGCGAGCCCGGCGGGCACCAGCCCGAGCGGCTCGCCAGTGGCGAGGAGCGCGTCCCACAGCGCGCCGGCGGCCTCGTTCGCGACGAGCAGCTCGAAGCCGTCCTCGCCCGTGTAGCCGGTGCGGGCGACGAACAGCCACGCGCCGTCGAACGTTCCCTCGCGCCACGCGTAGTAGCCGAGGGTGTCGAGGTCGGGGATCTGCACCCCGGGGGTCGCGCGAACGATCTGCTCGGCGATGGGGCCCTGCACGGCGATGAGCGAGAGGTCCTCGGTCGCATCCTCGATGATCGGCGCGTCGGCGCCGAACGTCAGCGACTCCCCGAGGATCGGGTTCTCGACGACCGTCGGGGTGGCGTTCCACGCGTCGAGACCGGCCGCGAACGCCGCTGCCACGGCATCCCGATTGCCCGCGTTGGACACCACGAGGAAGTACTGCTCGCCGGTGCGGTACACGATGACGTCGTCGATGATCGTGCCGTCGTCCGCGAGGACGAGCGAGTACTTCGCCTTGCCGATCGCCATGGCCGAGATGCGCCCCGCCAGCACGTAGTCGAGAAATTCCGCGGCACGGCCGTCGTGGACCCAGAACTCCGCCATATGCGAGATGTCGAACAGTCCGGCGGCCTCGCGGACGGCACGGTGCTCGGCGAGGTCGGAGCCGTAGCGGACGGGCATCAACCAGCCGCCGAAGTCGGTGAAGGACGCACCGAGAGCCTCGTGGCGGTCACGGAGCGGGGTGTATCGGGGGTCTGTCATGAGTTCTCCCGTTGCGGGTGGGCAGCCGTCGGTCGGCGGCTGAGAACTCCCCCTCTGTCATGGGCCTGAGAGCTTCGCGAGTGCAGGGCACGCGCTTTCACCGTCGGCGGATTCCGAGAGAACATCGCAGGAGATCGTGGGGACCTGAAGAGATCGGGTCACCGGGGTTTCGACTCGGCGCTGGAGCGCCTCGCTCAACCCGATTTCTCGCTTCGCTCGAAATCGCTTTTCAGAGCGGCCTGACCCGCGCGGTACACGGACCTGAGAGATTGGCGGGGAGCTTGCTCCTTCGGTGCCCGGCATACCGGGGCTCTCCCGCGAGGGTCATGAGGCCTTATTCAGTTGGCCCGTCAAGCATAGCGGCGGGATGCGTCCCCGTCACGACGCAGATCCGGGGCTCGCCGGACGTCCGGGCTTCAGGCCGCGCACTGGGTGGGGGCCACCGGCGTCTGCAGCCTCGACGCCTCCCGCACGACGGGAGCGATCTGGTCCGACGTCTCCGCGTACCCGCGCGACGAGTCGTTCTCGTCGCGGGCGAACACCAGGCCGGCGACCGTGCCCTGCGCGGTCAGCAGCGGGCCGCCGGAGTTGCCCGGCTTGACCTGCGCCTGGAGCGCGTAGACCGAGCGGACGGCATCCTTCTTGTTGTAGATGTCGGGCACCGAGACGCTTCCCGTCGACAGGACGCGGGCGGGGGTCACGGTGAACGGTCCGCCGTACGGGTAGCCCTCGACGACGGCGGAGGAGCCGGCCGGAAGCGTCGGAGTCAGGCGCAGGGATGCCGCCCTCAGCCCCGGGACGGCGACGACGGCGAGGTCCTTCTCCGGGTCGAAGTAGACGACGCGGCCCTCCTGCGCCGTCTGCCCGGGCAGCTCGACGACGGGGCGGTCGACGCCCGCGACGACGTGCGCGTTCGTGAGGAGTCGTCCCGGGGCGACGACGAACCCACTGCCGGTCACGCTCACGCCGCAGGCGTAGGCCGTGCCGCTGATGCGCGCGACCGAGCGCGCCGCGCTCGAGAGTGCGGGATCGGCGAGGTTCACGGGAGGCTGCGGGCTCGCGGCGACGCCCGGGAGCGCCAGTCCGAAGCTCGGCAGGCCGCCGTCGAGCATGTCGGCCCGCAGCTGCGCGATGCCGGCCGCGACCGGCTCGGGAGTGAGGTTCTCGATGGTGGTGAGCACGCGCGAGGATGCCACCGCGGACGACACGGTGGGGATGCCGACGGCCGCGATGCCGCTGCCGACGAGCGACAGCGTCAGTGCCGCGATCACCAGGGTCGCCGCTCCCCCGAGCACGCGCTCGAACGGGCGCAGCGGGGTGCGGTCGACGCCGCGACGCACGAGCAGCCCGAGGGCGGCGCCGCCCCAGGCGCCGAGGACGAGGAGCGCGATGGAGGCGAACACCGTGGTGAATGCGCGCCAGCCGGGCGCGGGGATGACGCTGCCGAGGAGCGGAACGAGCCAGTACGCCGCCGCGGCGCCCGCGATCAGGCCGATGAGGGTGCCGATGCTCGCGAAGAAGCCGCGGGTCAGTCCGCTGATGAGCGCGCCGATCAGGACCGCGATCAGGATGATGTCGACGACGTCCACACTCCGACGCTAGGTCTGATCCCTGAGAGCACGCCGATTTGCGGTTCTGGTCATCATGACTCTAAGATCGCTTCGGAGAGTTAAAGTCACCATGACACGAACACCGCCTGAACCGGATGCCGCGACCCGCGTCGCAGTGTCGACCGTGATCTTCACCCTGCGCCGGATGCCGCATGCCGAGCGCGCGGCCGTCGTGCTGCCGCTCGTGCGGCGCACACGCGATCCCTTCGAGGGCCGCTGGGCGCTCCCGGGCGGCTGGCTGGACGTCACGGAAGGCCTGGATGCCGCGGCTTCCCGCACCCTCGCCGAGACGACCGGTCTCGCCCCGAGCTATCTGGAGCAGCTGTACGCGTTCGGCGACGTCGACCGCTCCCCCACTCGTGTCGTATCCATCGTGTACTGGGCCCTGCTGCGCTCGGACGAGGTCGACGCGCAGCTCGCCGAGCACGCCGCGCGCGGGGACGCTCCGGAGAACGTCTCGTGGTTCGACGCGGCATCCCTCCCGCCCCTCGCCTTCGATCACAACCAGATCGTCGACTACGCGCTGTGGCGCCTGCGCAACAAGGTGGGCTACAGCCGCATCGCGCACGGCCTGCTGCCGGACGCCTTCACCCTGGGCGAGCTGCGCGAGGTGAACGAGTCGATCCTCGGGCGGCGCCTGGACCCGGCGAACTTCCGGCGCCAGGCCGAGGCATCCGGCACCCTCATCCCCACCGACGCCTTCCGTACGGGCAGCCACCGCCCCGCCCGCCTCTACCGGTACAACCGCGACGTCGAACTGGCCGAACGCGGACCGCTCCTTCCCGCCGGGTCCCCGGCATCCCCCTCCCCTGAAGGGATCCACGCATGACCGTCACCTCGCTCACTCTGGAGCCCCGCCCGATCGACCCGTCGGTCGACCACGGCATCCAGGCCATCGTCGCCGGCGCATCGAGCGCCGAGACGTGCAACACGGACCTCGCCGCCGGTCCGTGGGACTTCGACATCCGGGCGGGATACGGCCCCGGCGCCTCCATGGGGGACGTCATCCCGACCGGCGCACCCCGCCAGGGAGGCCTGCCGCAGGAGTACCGGGACGCGTCGGAGGACGAGCTGCACGCCCGCATCGCCGCCGCCAAGGCCGCGCTCGGCGAACGGGTCGTCATCCTCGGCCACTTCTATCAGCGGGAAGAGGTCGTGCGGCACGCCGACTACGTCGGAGACTCGTTCCAGCTCGCAGGCTTCGCGAAGCAGCACCCCGAGGCCGAGGCGATCGTCTTCTGCGGCGTGCACTTCATGGCCGAGACCGCCGATCTGCTGTCGCAGCCGGAGCAGGCCGTCATCCTGCCGAACCTCGCCGCCGGATGCTCGATGGCCGACATGGCCGACATCGACGAGGTCGAGGACTGCTGGGAGCAGCTCGCTGAGATCTACGGCGACATGGAGGCCGTGGACGAGGAGGGGCTCGTGCCGGTCGTCCCCGTGACGTACATGAACTCATCGGCGGCGATCAAGGGGTTCGTCGGACGGCACGGCGGGATCGTCTGCACGTCGTCCAACGCACGCACCGTGCTGGAGTGGGCCTACGCTCGCGGACGTCGCGTCCTCTTCTTCCCTGACCAGCACCTCGGCCGCAACACCGCGAAGGCCATGGGCGTGCCGCTCGAGCAGATGCCGATGTGGAACCCGCACAAGCCGCTCGGCGGCTCGTCGCAGGTCGAGCTGGAAGACGCCAAGGTCATCCTGTGGCACGGGTTCTGCTCGGTGCACCGCCGGTTCACCGTCGACCAGATCGACAAGGCCCGCGCCGAGCACCCGGGCGTGCGCGTCATCGTGCACCCCGAATGCCCCATGGCGGTCGTGGATGCGGCGGACGAAGCCGGATCGACGGACTATATCCGCAAGGCGATCGCGGCGGCCGACGAGCCGACGACGTTCGCCGTCGGCACCGAGATCAACCTCGTGCAGCGCCTGGCCGCGCAGTACCCGCAGCACGAGATCTTCTGCCTCGATCCCGTCGTCTGCCCCTGCTCGACGATGTACCGCATCCACCCCGGCTACCTGGCGTGGGTGCTGGAGGAGCTCGTCGCCGGGTCCGTGGTCAACCGGGTGACGGTGCCGGCGGACGTCGCCGACCCCGCACGCGTTGCCCTCGAGCGGATGCTGGCGGCCCGGCCATGACGGCGCCCAGGCGCCGTCCGGACGCATCGCCGGACGTGATCGTCGTCGGCAGCGGCATCGCCGGCCTCACCGCCGCACTGCACGCGGCGGACGGCGGCTGCCGCGTCACCCTCGTCACGAAGGACGAGCTCGAGCACGCCAACACGCGCTACGCGCAGGGCGGCATCGCCGCGGTGCTGTTCGACGACGACCGCATCGAGGACCACATCGAGGACACCCTCACCGCCGCCGCGGGGCTCGCCGACCCGGAAGCCGTGCGCGTGCTCGCCGCGGAGGGCCCCCAGCGCATCCGCGAGCTCATCGACCTCGGCGTCGCGTTCGACCGCGCCGCGGACGGAACGCTGGCGAAAGGCCTCGAAGCGGCGCACTCGTATCCGCGGGTCGTCCACGCGGGAGGCGACGCGACGGGCCTGGCGATCGAGAAGGCACTCGTGGCCCGTGTGCGCACGGCTGCGATCGCCGTGGTCGAGCACGCCTTCCTCGTCGACCTCGTCGTCGACGACGGGCGGGTGGTCGGCGTCGAGCTGCTGATCGACGGACGGCACCACCGGATGGATGCGGACGCGGTCGTCCTCGCGACCGGCGGCGTCGGTCAGCTGTACACCTCCACGACGAACCCGTCGGTCGCGACCGGCGACGGCATCGCGGCTGCGATCCGCGCCGGTGCGGAAGTCCGCGACCTCGAGTTCGTACAGTTCCATCCGACGGTGTTGATAGGAACGGCTGGCGCCGCCCCGGGCGCAAGCCCCACGGGGAACCCGAACACCGCCGATCCGTTCCTGGTGTCCGAGGCCGTGCGCGGCGAGGGCGCGGTGCTGGTCGACGAGTCCGGCCGCCGGTTCGCCTTCGACTCCCACCCGGATGGAGAGCTCGCACCGCGCGACGTCGTCGCCCGGGCGATGGGCCGACAGATCGCCCTGCAGGAGGGACGTCCCGTGTTCCTGGATGCGACCGCCCTCGGCGCCGAGCGGCTCGCGAGCCGATTCCCGACCATCGATCGAGCGGTCCGCGAGCGCGGCTGGGACTGGACGCGCGAGCCGATCCCGGTGGCACCGGCCGCGCACTACCTCATGGGCGGCGTCGTCACCGACCTGGAGGGGCGCACGAGCGTCCCGGGTCTGTACGCCGTCGGCGAGGTGGCGCGCACCGGTGTGCACGGCGCGAACCGGCTCGCATCCAACTCCCTGCTGGAGGGCGCGGTCTTCGGCGCCCGTGCGGGCGACGCCATCGCACGGGAGGCGTCTCACCCTCACGCGACCCCACATCGAATCGCCGAGCCCGCATCCGATCCGCGCGCATCGAGCGGGGGTTCGGGAAACGAGCGCGGGCTCGCGGGCGAGTCGGACGCGTTCTCCCGGGCGGCTCTGCAGCAGCTCATGTGGGCGGATGCGGGACTCGTGCGGGATGCTGCGGGCCTGCGGCACGCGGCATCCCGCATCGCCGCCTGGCGCGCGCAACCGCGAGACCACGCCACGGTCGAGGAGCTCGAGGACGACAACCTGCTGCTCGTCGCACAGCATGTCGTCGCCGCCGCCCTGTCTCGCACGGCCTCCGTCGGAGCGCACTTCCGCAGTGACGACGTCCCCCCGGCGGAGGGCGCCCCCTCCGTCCTCGAGTCGATCGGAGCATGCTGATGCTCACCCGCTCGACCATCGATCGCGTGGTCGCGGCCGCGCTGGACGAGGACGCTCCGTGGGGCGATCTGACCGGCGAAGCGCTGATTCCGGCCGACGCCACCGCGCGCGCCGAGCTGGCCGCCCGTGAAGACGGCGTGTTCAGCGGCGGGGACGTGTTCGAGGCTGCGTTCCGGCTGACCGATCGGGCGATCCGCGTGGAACTGCGCACCGCAGACGGCGCGAGCTTCACCGCCGGCGACACGCTGGCCGTCGTCGAGGGCCCTGCTCGTGCCGTGCTCACCGCCGAGCGCGTCGGCCTGAACTTCACGCAGCGCATGTCGGGCATCGCGACCCTGACCGCCCGCTACGTGTCGGAGATCGACGGGACCCGTGCGCGGATCGTCGACACGCGCAAGACCACACCCGGCCTGCGCGCATTCGAGCGGCACGCCGTCGTCTGCGGCGGCGGTCACAACCACCGCTTCTCGCTGTCGGACGCCGTCATGGCCAAGGACAACCATCTCGCCGTCCTCCGGTCCGGTGGCGCCGACCTCACCGCGGCCCTGCGCGCGGCGCTCGATCGGCTGCCGCACACGACCCACGTGGAGGTCGAGGTGGACCGGCTCGACCAGATCGAGCCGGTGCTCGCAGCCGGCATCGACACGATCATGCTCGACAACTTCTCGCTGGACGACCTGCGCGCAGGGGTGGCGCAGGTCGCGGGCCGTGCGGTGGTCGAGGCGTCCGGCGGCGTGACCCTCGACACGGTCCGCGCGATCGCCCAGACCGGCGTCGACGTCATCTCGGTGGGCGCGCTGACCCACTCGGCGCGGGCTCTCGACCTCGGCCTCGACATCCGCATCGGCGACTGACGTGCTCTACCTCGACAACGCGGCGACGACGGCGGTCCGCCCCGAGGTGCTCGAGGCGATGGTGCCGTTCCTGACGCGCACGTTCGGCAACCCGTCGAGCCATCACACCGTCGGCGAGGAGGCGGCCTCCGCGCTCGCCGATGCGCGCGTGCGGGTCGCCCGGGTCATCGGGATGCGCCCCGGCGACATCGTCTTCACGTCCGGCGGCACGGAGGCGAACAACCTGGCGGTGAAGGGCATCTCGATCGCGGCCGCGCTGAACCGAGGGGCCCGGCATGTGGTCACGTCGCCGATCGAGCACGAGTCGATCCTCGCGTCCGTCGACTACCTGCGGCGCGTCCACGGCTTCGACGTGACAGCGCTTCCGGTCGACGGGACGGGCACGGTCTCCCCCGTCGCCCTCGCCGCTGCGCTGCGCGACGACACCGCACTCATGGCGCTCGGCTACGCGAACAACGAGATCGGCACGGTCCAGGATGCGCCGGCCTTGGCCGCCGTCGCGCGGGAGCGGCGCATCCCGTTCCATCTCGACGCCGTGCAGGCGGCGGGCTGGCTGCCGCTGGCCGGGACGGATGCCGACTCCCTCGCGGTCGCCGGCCACAAGGTCGGCGCGCCCAAGGGCACCGGGATGCTCGCCGTGCGCAGCCGGATCCCGCTCGAGCCCCTGCTGCACGGCGGCGGCCAGGAGCGCGGCCGCCGCAGCGGCACCGAGGACGTCGCCGGAGCGGTCGGGCTCGCGACGGCGCTCGAGCTCGCCGAGGCGGAGCGGGTGGAGGATGCCGCCGCCGTGGGCGCGATCTGCACGCGGTTCATCCAGCGGGTGCTCGCCCTCGTCCCCACGGCCCGGTCGACCGGCGACCCGCTGCACCGCCTCCCCGGTACCGCCGGCTTCACGTTCGAGGGGACGAGCGGCGAGGCGGTGCTGCTGGAGCTCGAGCGCCGCGGGGTCGTCTCCTCGAGCGGATCGGCCTGCGCCGCGGGCAGCGACGAGCCGTCGCACGTCCTGGTCGCGCTCGGGATCGCACCTGAGGTCGCGCAGACAGCCGTGCGCTTCACCCTCCCGCATGGGCTGCGGACCTCGCTGGATGACGTGGCCGACGCGGTCGCCGCATCCGTCGCCGCCGTCGCCGGGATGTGACGGCAGCGGGCCGACCCTGCTCCGGCTCCCCGTAGTATCGGGCGCGTGAGCCGACCCGTCGTCACCGTCCTCGTGCCCGGCCGCGACGTCGGCGCCTTCGCCGCAGAGGCGATCGCATCACTGCGCGCGCAGACGTTCGCGGACTGGGCGGCGATCCTCGTCGACGACGGCTCGGCCGACGTCACGAGCACGGTCTTCGACAACGCGGCGGCGGAGGACGACCGCATCCGCGTCATCCGGCACGCCGAGTCCCGTGGGCTCGGCGCCGCCCGCAATGCGGCGCTGGAGCTCGTCGACACGCCGTACGTCGGCTTCCTCGACGCCGACGACATCCTGCGTCCGCGGGCGCTCGAGCGGCTCGTCGCAACGGTGACGGCGACGGGGAGCGACCTCGTCGTCGGCGCGTACGTGCGGCTGCGTCCCGATGTCGACGGCGGCTACCGCACCGGCGAGGTGCAGCCGTGGGTGTCGGCATCCACCGATCCCGAGCGTCATGGCGTGACCCTCGCGACCCACCCGGCCGCCGCCGGCAACATCGTCGCCTGGTCGAAGCTCTCGCGCACCGAACTCTGGGACGGCCTGCGCTTCCCCGAGGGACGCGCCTACGAGGACCAGGTCGTCGCGCAGCGGCTGTACACGCGGGCCGAGGCGTTCGATGTCATCCCGGACATCGTCGTCGAGTGGCGCGAGCGCGCCGACGGCACGTCGATCACGCAGCGCAAGGCGGAGCTTCCGATCCTGCGCGACTACCTGGATGCGCTCGCCGGCGGCATCGCGGTGCTCGACGAGCGGCGACTGGATGCGGCGGCCGCCAGCCGCGTCTCCCTCATCTTCCGGCTCGACCTTCCGCCGCTGCTGCAGATCGCACGGACGCACGCGGACCCGGAGTACCGCGCTCTGCTCGAGGCGTTCGTGCGCGACCTCGCGATGCGTCCCGGTGCGCCCAAGCGTGCGGACGACCTCGTCGCCCTCGGCTGAGGACGCTCAGGCGCCCTCGATGCGGGAGGCGGCGAGCTGCTCGGCGGCGAGCGCCGAATACAGGCCGCCGCGGGCGAGCAGCTCGCCGTGCGTCCCGGACTCGACGATGCGCCCCGCGTCCACGACGTGGATGACGTCGGCGTCCACGATGGTCGACAGGCGGTGCGCGACCGTGATGGTGGTGCGGCCTCGGGCCGCGGCATCCAGTGCCTCCTGCACGACCCGCTCGGACACCGTGTCGAGCGCGGACGTCGCCTCGTCGAGCAGCAGGACCGGTGGATCCTTCAGCAGCACGCGCGCGATCGCGATGCGCTGCTTCTCGCCGCCCGACAGGCGATAGCCCCGCTCACCGACGACCGTGTCATAGCCGTGTGCGAACCCGGCGATGACGTGGTGGATGTTGGCCGCCGTGCACGCGGCCACGAGCTCGTCGTCCGTCGCATCGGGCTTGGCGTAGAGCAGGTTCTCGCGGATGGTCGCGTGGAAGAGATACGTCTCCTGGGTGACGATGCCGACATGGTCGATGATCGACTGATGCACGAGCGAGCGCACGTCGGCGCCCGCGAACATGACGCTTCCGCCGCTCGCCTCGTACAGCCGCGGCGTGAGGTACAGCACCGTGGTCTTGCCGGCGCCGCTCGGCCCGACGAAGGCGACGTGCTGGCCCGGCTCGGCACGGAAGGAGACCCGGTCCAGCGTGGGCCGGAGGGAGCCGCCGCCATCCGGATACCGGAACGAGACGTCCCGGAACTCCACACTCCCGGCGGGGCCCGGCGCATCCTCGACGCGGATCGCGTCCGGTTCGTCGGCGATGGCCGGCACGAGGTCCATGTACTCGAAGATGCGGGCGAACACCGCCTGCGATGTCTGCAGGTCGAGCGCGACCCGCATGAGGCCCATGAGCGGCTGCAGGAGCCGTGCCTGCACCGTGGTGAAGGCGACGATCGTGCCGGCGGTGATGACCGCGTTGCCGTTGGCGAGGATGATGCCCGACACCAGGTAGATCACCGCGGGGACGCTCGCCATGATGACCCCGACGAGGGCGAAGAATCCCTGGCCGCTCATCGCGCGGCGCACCTGCAGCCGCACCTGGTTGCGGTTCTCGGCGCGGTAGCGGTCGCCCTCCGCCTGCTGGCGGTTGAACGACTTCGACAGCAGGATGCCCGACACACTGAGGGTCTCCTGCGTGATGGCCGTGAGCTCGGAGAGCGACTCCTGCGTCTGCGCGGCGATGCGCGCGCGCACCTGCCCGACGCGCCGCTGCACGATGGCCAGGACGGGCATGATGATCACCGCGATGATCGTCAGCCGCCAGTCGATGAGGATCATGGCCACGAGGGATGCGACGACCGTGACGGTGTTGCCGAGGATGCTCGTCACGGTGTTGGTGAGGACGTCCGCCACAGCGCCGACGTCGTTCTGGAGACGGGACTGCACGGCCCCCGTCTTCGTCCGGGTGAAGAATCCGAGCTCCATGGACTGGAGATGGTCGAACAGGCCGACGCGCAGGTCGCCCGTCACGGAGTTTCCGACCGTGGAGGTCAGCCACGTCTGCACGACGCCGAGGCCGGCCGAGATGAGGAACAGCGCGATCATCGCGGCGACCAGTCGGAAGAGCAGGGTCAGGTTCGGGCCGCCGCCGGTCGTCGGGAACAGGGCGTCGTCGAAGACGCGCTGGACGATGAGCGGCGGGATGACGGCGATCGCCGCCCCCGCGATGACGAGCATCGCCGTGAGGACGATGCGGCCCCGGTAGGGCCGGAAGAGGTCGACGGCGCGCTTTCCGAGGTCCTTGATCTGCGGGGCTGCGGCGTTCGCCGCGCGCTGGGCGCGCGCATCCACTCCGCGGAAGGCGACCGGTCCGCCGCCGGGGTGTCCCATGGCCATCAGAGAGCTCCGCTCTTCACATGCAGTCGTGCGTCACGCGCTGCGCGGGATGTCAACTCAGCCCTGTCACGAGGTTGATGACGGTCGCCAGGATGACGGCTCCGAACAGGTACGCGAGCAGCGTCTGGGCGATGACGATCCGCCGGATCTCATTCGACCGCACGTTGGTGTCCGCAACCTGATAGGTCATCCCGAGCCCGACGGAGAAGTACGCGAAGTCCGTGTACATCGGGTCCTCGTCCTGGTTGAACGAGATGCCGCCGACCGGCTCCGCGTAGTAGACGCGGGCGTAGCGGAGCATGTAGTCCACCTGGATGAGAATCCAGGATGCCGCGACGCTGAGCACGGCGATCCCGGCGAGCTCGAATGACTCCGCACCGGACGCATGACGCGCCTGGATCACCACGAACACCACCGCCGCGAGGCTCGTCACCGAGCCGGCCAGCGCGATCAGTCGTGCCGCGGCCCGTCCCGGGTCCTCCGCGATCGCGTAGTCGCGCGTGCGCGCGGCATCCATGTTCCACACGAAGATGAGGATCCACGTCACGTTCACGATGGCGAGGAAGGCCCACCCGATGAGCAGTCCCGCGGCCAGTCCGAGCTGCGTCCCGACGGTGATCCCCGCGCCCACGCCGACGGCGAGCGAGAACAGGAATCGGATCCGCACGGAGTGACGCAGAGGCGGTGTGGTCATGACGGAATCGTTTCACGAAAGTCGGAATGCGATGTCGGACCCCGCTGTTAGGTTGCTACGTGCCGCGCTTCGCGGCCCATTCTCTTTCACGCGGCGTGCATCCGCATCACCGTGTGAGGACTCTGCAGAGGGGACGACCCATGGCCGCCACCGACACGACACCGGGAACGGGAAGCCTTCCCACCGCGCCCGCCGCTCCGAGGCTTCGCCCCGAGGAGAGCCGCGTGGTGTGGCTGCTCCTGGCCGCCGCGTTCGTCGCCATCCTCAACGAGACGACGATGGGCGTCGCGATCCCGCACCTCATCACCGACCTCGGCATCACGGCGCTGGCCGCGCAGTGGCTGACGACGGCGTTCATGCTGACCATGGCGGTCGTCATCCCGATCACCGGCTTCCTGCTCCGCCGCTTCACGACGCGCACGATGTTCGTCGCCGCGATGGGCCTGTTCTCACTCGGCACGCTCATCGCGTTCCTCGCGCCCGGGTTCCCCGTGCTGCTGGTCGCCCGCGTCGTCCAGGCCTCGGGCACCGCGATCATGATGCCGTTGCTCATGACCACCCTGATGACCGTCGTGCCACCCGCCATCCGCGGCCGCATGATGGGCCGGGTCAGCATCGTGATCTCGCTGGCCCCGGCGATCGGCCCGACGCTCGCCGGCGCGCTGCTGAACAGCTTCGAGTGGCGCTGGATCTTCGGTCTCGTGCTCCCGATCGCGGTCGTCGTGCTCGTCGTCGGGGCACGCTGGATCCACAACCTGGGCGAGACGACGCATGCGCCGATCGACGTGCTGTCCGTGATCCTGTCGGCGCTGGGCTTCGGCGGGCTCGTGTTCGGGCTCAGCCAGCTGGGTGCGGGTGCAGGCGGCACGGGAGCGGATGCCGCGGCGGCCGCCGCCGCATCCACCACGACGCTCGTGGTGTCGCTCGCGGTGGGCGTCCTCTCGCTCGGCCTCTTCGGCTGGCGCCAGGTGATCCTGCAGCGCAAGGACGACGCCCTCCTCGACCTGCGCGTCTTCAAGAGCGCGAACTTCACGCTCTCGATCGCGCAGATGGCGATCATGTCGATGGCGTTCTTCGGCGCCATCACGGTCGTTCCGCTCTACCTGCAGGACGTCCTGAAGGTCACGCCGCTCGTCACGGGCCTCGTGGTGCTGCCGGGTGCTCTCGCCATGGGCCTCACCGGCCCCGTCATCGGACGCATCTACGACCGCTGGGGCACCAGGGTCCTGCTCGTGCCCGGTGCCGTGGTCACGAGCGGGATGCTCTGGTACTACACGACGTTCACGCCGGCGACGCCGGTGTGGGTGATCGCCGTGGCGCAGACCGTGCTGTCGATCGGGCTGGCGCTGTCGTTCACCCCGCTGTTCACGGCATCCCTCGGATCGCTCGAGCCCCGTTTCTACTCGTACGGATCGGCCGTCCTCGGCACCGTGCAGCAGGTCGCGGGCGCTGCGGGCATCGCCCTCATGTTCGGTGTCATGGCGGCGGCATCCGCGGCTGCCGCCGCCTCGGGCGCGGATTCGGTCGCCGCGCAGGCGGCCGGCACACAGGCGGCCTTCCTCACGGCCGCGATCCTGTCGCTGCCGCTGCTCGTCGGCGCCTTCCTCGTCCGAAAGCCGGCGGACCAGATCGGCGCGCCGGCCGAGGGCGAGTTCGCCGCGCACTGAATGCCTCTGTCGCCTTCGGCTCCGGCGTCCTAGCGTGATCTGCGGAGCCGAAGGAGACAGCGATGATCGTCATCCCCCCAGCCGAGTCGGACGCGACGGGACACGTCGCCGACATGTACGCCGGAGACCTCGAGAGCGACGGGTTCGTGTTCGCCCACACGAAGGCGATGGCGATCAACCCCGGGGCGCATGAGGCGTTCGAGGCCCTCATCCGTGCCATCGTGCCCTCGATCGGCATACGCACCTATGAGCTCGCGACGCTGGGAGCAGCGCGCGGCATCCGGTCGAAGCACTGCCTGCTCGCGCACGGGCGCAAGACCCTCCGCGCCAACGCGATGGACGAGGAGCAGCTGCAGCGGGTCGCGGTCGACTACCGCGACGCCGACCTCTCAGCCGCGGATGTCGCGGTGATGGCGTACGCGGAGAAGCTGTCGACGGATGCCACATCCATGACCGACGCCGACAGCCGGGAACTGCGCGATCTCGGTTTCAGCGACAGGCAGATCGTCGACATCACGCTGGCGGCCGCGGCCCGGAACTACTTCAGCCGCACGCTCCAGGCGCTGGCCGTGCCGCTCGACGACGTGCCGGGACTCTCCCCCGCGCTCGCCGACGCCCTGCTCTCACCCACGCGCTGAGCGGGCGTCAGGCCACTCCGCCCTGGCAGAACGGGCAGTACTGGCCGCTCGACGAGCCCGTGCCGCCCGGGATGTCGAGGATCGTCGTGCCGCAGACCGGGCACGCCTCGCCGGTGCGCCCGTGGACGCGCATCGAGGCGACCTTGGCGGCCTTGAGCTCTGCGATCGGGATGCCGCGCCGGGCCGCCGTCGCATCCCGCATCACCGACTCGACCGCCGCGAACAGCCGGTCGCGCTCGTCATCCGACAGCGCTGCCGCGTGCGCGAGGGGGGCGATCTTCGCGGTGTGCAGGATCTCGTCGGAGTAGGCGTTGCCGATGCCTGCGATCGACTCCTGCTCCTGCAGGAGAGCCTTCAGCTGCTTGCGCCGCGAGCCGACGACGCGGTCGAAGTCGCGTCGGCTGTACGACGGGTCGAGGGGGTCGGCGCCGAGCTTGGCGATGGAGCCGACCTCCATCGGATCGTCGACGACCGAGACGCCGAGCGACAGCCACTCGCCCGCATCCGTGAGCTCCAGCTGTGCGCCGTCGAAGGCCAGGTGTGCCACGACCGGCGCCGGTGTCTCCGCTGTCACCGGATCCCATGCGGCCCAGCCCGCGCGGCCGAAGCTGATGACCAGGTGCGGGCCCCGGCCCTCGTCGGTGGCGAGGTCGACATGCTTGCCGTAGCGGCGCACCCCGGTCACCGTGTGGCCTTCGAGCTGCGCGAGAGGCCGGGCGCGGGTCTTCAGGACGCGGAACTCCTCGAGCTCGCCGCCGAGGAAGTCCCGGCCGGCGAGCCGGGCGCCGAGGTCGTCTGCCAGCACCTGCACTTCGGGAGACTCGGGCATGGCTCCAGTGTGCCACCGTGCCCCGACACCGCCGACGGCCCGGTCAGTGCGTGACGACGGCCTTGAGCAGGATGAGGACGCCCCCGAACGCGGCCGTGACGACGGCGCTCAGGATGCGCGGAGCCCAGTGCGTGCTCCACCGCGCGACGGCGATCCAGCCGAGGGCGCCCAGCAGCACCGTGTTCACAATGAGCGCCGCCCATTGGGCGGTGGTGTCGTCGATCGCCTGGCTCGCTCCGAGCAGCAGGATGACCAGCGGCGGCAGCGAGGCATACACCATCCCGCTCGAGTGCTTGGCCGCGGCGGCGAAGCTCGGGCCGACGCCGGCGTGGCCGTTCGTCGCGGCGAGCCGCCCGAGGGCGCCTGCGTAGACGTGGGCGGCGAAGAAGACGATCACGGTCACCACGACTGCGATGAACGCATCCCACGCGCTGCCGTTGGCGGCGGCGCTCGCGACGATCATCCCCGAGACGAGGATGAGCCCGTAGATGGCCTCCTCGGATGTGAGGATGCGGTTGACCCGCGGGCTGATGTTGAGCTGTTCGTCGGTCATGGCCGGCGCGAACAGTGCCGGGTCAGCCGATGCAGCAGCTGTCGCCGCCGCAGCACGCGCCGGCGGAGTCGACGACGGCCAGAAGGTTCTTCTCGTCGGGGACGGTCAGAAGCGTCAGCGGGGCGGAGGCGGGCGAAGTCGTCATGGGCTCCATGCTATCGACCTTCAGTCCGACTCGGCCCGGCTCGGCGCTCAGTCATCGTGTCGAGGATCTCGACCAGCCGCTCGAAGGTCGTCCGCGGGTTGAGAATCGCGAAGCGGGCGTTGGTGCGGCCGGCGTGCGAGCTGGGGGTCACGAAGGCGATCTGCTCGTCCAGCAGCTGAGCGGACCACCGGTTGTAATCCTCCTTCGTCCAGCCCTCCCGCTCGAACACGACGACCGACAGCATCGGCTGGCGCACGAGACTCAGTTCGGGTCGACTCTCGATCTCATCCGCGATCCGCCGGGCCAGCTCGATGCTGTGGCTCACCGCATCCCGGTACACGCCCGCCCCGTATGTCGCGAGCGAGAACCACAGCGGCAGCCCGCGGGGGCGACGGGTGAGGTGGATGGCGAAGTCGGACGGGCTCCAGTCCCCTGTCTCGGTGAGGGTGTCGAGGTACTCGGCGTGCTGCGTGTGCGCGATGCGCCCCAGCTGAGGGTCGCGGTAGATGAGCGCACACGCATCGAACGGCGCGAACAGCCACTTGTGCGGGTCCACGACGAGCGAGTCGGCGCGCTCGACACCGGCGAAGAGCGAGCGAGTCAGGGGGGACAGCATCCCCGCGAGCCCGTACGCGCCGTCGACGTGCAGCCAGAACTCGAACTCGTCCTTGAGCGCGGCGATGCCGGCGATGTCGTCGACGATGCCGAAGTTCGTCGAGCCGGCCGTGGCGACGACGGCGAAGACGCGGTCGCCGTGCTCCTCGAGCGCCGCACGAACGGCGTCGGCGCGCAGGATGCCGTCCTCCCCGGCGGGAACCGCGATGACGTCGACGTCCATCACCTTGGCCGCGGAGATGTTCGAGGAGTGCGCCTCGACGCTGCAGACCATCGCGAAGCGCTCGGGGCTCCTGCCGCGGCGGCGGGCCGCGTCGCGCGCGGCCACGAGGGCCGAGAGGTTGCCGAGCGTGCCGCCCTGGACGAAGACACCGCCGGCGCCCTCGGGAAGCCCGAACTCGGCGGCGAGCCAGCGCAGCACCTCGTTCTCCGCGTGCACGGCGCCGGCGCCTTCGAGCCACGAGCCGCCGTAGAGGACGCTCGCCGAGACCACGACGTCGAAGGCCGCTGCGGCCTTCGTGGGAGCGGCCGGGATGAACGAGAGGTACGCCGGATCGTCGATCGAGATGCACGCCGGCGCGAGGACGTGCTCGAAGATGCCGAGCGCCTTGCGGGCACCGATCCCCTGCTCGCTGATCGTGCGGCCGGCGAGCCGCACGAGTTCGGCCTGCGGAAGGGGCTTGTCGAGCGGAGTGTCCTGCGCGAGGAGGCGGTTGCGCGAGTACTCGAGGACGAGGTCGACGATAGCCGCCGTCTCGTCCGACACCTCGTGCATGCGGGCGCTGTCTGCTGCGGTCATGGTTCCTCCTCCTAGGGCACCGCAATGGTGGCACGGCGGCGATGCCAGGCGCTACCTGACCGGACGCGCAGGACGACGGCGGCCCGCATCCTCGATCGGATGCGGGCCGCCGGCACGTGAGGACGTCAGCTGATCTTGCGCCGGTAGAGCGACATCGACACGGCATAGCCGACGACGAGGATGCCGACGCACCAGGCGAGCGCCACCCAGATGTCGCCACCCACGGGCTGCCCCGCGAACAGAGCCCTCGTCGTGTCCACGATCGAGGTCACCGGCTGGTTCTCGGCGAACCAGCGCACGGGACCGGGCATGCTCTCGGTCGGCACGAACGCCGAGCTGATGAAGGGCAGGAAGATCAGTGGGTAGGCGAAGGCACTCGCGCCATCCACGGTCTTCGCGGACAGTCCCGCGATGACGGCCAGCCACGTGAGCGCCAGCGTGAACAGCACCAGGATGCCGATGACGGCCAGCCAGGCGCCGACGCTCGCTCCGGTGCGGAACCCCATGATGAGCGCCACGCCGATGACGATCGCGACCGACACGAGGTTGGCGACGAGCGAGGTCAGCACCTGCGCCCACAGCACGCCCGATCGCGCGATCGGCAGCGAGTGGAAGCGTTCGAAGATGCCGCTCTGCAGATCCATGAACAGGCGGTACGCCGTATACGCGATGCCCGAGGCGATGGTGATGAGCAGGATGCCGGGCAGCATGTAGTCGATGTACGACCCCTTGGCGCTGCCCAGGTCGATCGCCCCGCTGAACACGTAGACGAACAGCAGCATCAGCGCGATCGGAGTCACGGCGGTCGTGATGATGGTGTCGGGGCTGCGCAGGATGTGCCGCAGCGAGCGACCGGTGAGCACGGCGGTGTCGCCGATGGTGTGCGCGGTCATCGTCCTTCCTTCCCTGTGGCGGCGGCATCCTTCTCGGGGTCGCCGGCGGTCTCGTGCTCTGTCGCGTCCTCCTCGCCGGTCAGGGCGAAGAACACGTCCTCGAGGCTCGGCTGCTTCTCGACGTATTCGACCTTCGCCGGCGGCAGCAGCTGCTTGAGCTCGGCGAGCGTGCCGTCGACGATGATCGTGCCCTTGTGCAGGATCGCGATCTGGTTCGCCAGCTGCTCGGCCTCCTCGAGATACTGCGTGGTCAGCAGGACCGTGGTGCCCCCGCTCGCGAGCTCGCGGACCGCGTCCCACACCTCGTTGCGCGCAGCCGGGTCGAGGCCCGTCGTCGGCTCGTCGAGGAAGATCACCGACGGGCTGCCGATGAGACTCATCGCGATGTCGAGGCGGCGGCGCATGCCGCCGGAGTACGTCCCGACCCGGCGGGAACCGGCATCCGTCAGCGAGAATCGGGCCAGGAGCGCGTCGGCGATCCCGCCCGGGTCCTTCTGGTGGCGCAGCTTGGCGATGAGGATGAGGTTCTCGCGGCCGGTGAGCACCTCGTCCACAGCGGCGAACTGGCCCGTGAGGCTCACCGTCTCGCGCACCTTCTGGGCCTGCGCCGTGACGTCGAAGCCCGCGATCGACGCGATGCCGGCATCGGGCTTCAGGAGGGTCGAGAGGATGCGGACGACCGTGGTCTTGCCCGCGCCGTTCGACCCGAGGAGGGCGAAGATGCTCCCTCGTGCGACGTCGAAGTCGACGCCCTTCAGCACGTGCAGGTCCTTGTAGGACTTCTCCAGACCCTGCACATGGATCGCGGCATCCGCGGTCATGATCGTTCCTCCTTCTCTGCATCGTCGATCGCCTTCACGAGGCGGGCGCGCTCCTTGTCGATCCACTGCTTGCCGGCGTACGAGGCGGCGACCTCGTCGGCGAACGCCACCGGGTCGTCGCCGACGATCTCGCGCAGCGGAGTTCCGTCGGCCGCCGCGCGCTCCCACATGTCGACCTGGTCGCCCATCATCCGCATGAGCGTGTCGCCGTCGGTGATGCCGCCCGCGTACATGAAGTAGCGCTGCACGGCCTTCGCGGCCGAGCCGTAGGGCTCCGGCAGCGCCTCGAGACGCGCCTTGTACTGCTTGTACTGCTTCTTCTGCTCCAGCGAGCCCGTCAGGGTCTCGATCCAGTTCGCCATCTCAGTTGTTCCCTTCGGAGTGTTCCTGCTGAATGTGTGTCATGCGGTCGGCGAGCGAGTTCCAACTGCCCCAGAACTCGCCCAGCTGATCTCGTCCCTGCGCGTTGAGCGAGTAGACCTTGCGCGGCGGACCCTTCTCGGACGGCACCTTCTCGACGTCGACCAGGCCCTTCTGCTCGATGCGCAGGAGGACGGCGTAGATCGTGCCCTCGACGATGTCCGCGAAGCCGCGGTCTCGAAGCTCTGACGTGATCTCGTACCCGTACGCGGGACGCGTCGCGAGGATCGACAGGACGATGCCCTCCAGAACGCCCTTGAGCATCTCGGTGTCCTGCTTGCCCATCGGTGTCCCCCTCTCTGCTACTCAGTGTTGTTGACTACCAGTAGACGGTAACACTGAGTACCGGTAGATAGCAACACCAAGTACCGAATTTCTTTCACGAACTCATCACGCGCTGGTGCCGGCAAACGACGACAGCGACATCTGAGCCTCACGCCGCTGCGCAGACCTCCACGAAGGAGCTCACGCGGCCTTGTGGAGGAAGCGAAACTCGTGGCGGCCGAGCCCCTTCAGGATCCCGTCGAAGGGGTGCCCGAAGGCGGCGCGGCCGCGGCGGAAGCGTCCGGCCGTGCGGCCATCATTTACTCGTGCGATGAATCGGTGCGTGGACTCCGCGCGCGCTGCTAGATCGGCACACTGATCTCGTCGTCCGAGGCCCGCTCGTCGGGCAGCTCGGCAGGCTCGGGGACGAGGTGGAGGCCCGCCGAGGAGTTCGCGGCGAACATCAGGGCCTCGAGCCACCGGCGGTTCAGCTGCGCCCGTCGGCTGCCCGCATAGCTGAAGACGATCGAGGAGTGGGGGTGCAGCCACACGGTGGTCCGGCCGCTGCCCAGGCTGCGATCGACCGTCCAGTTGAACGTGAACGCCTCGCCGCGCCGCAGTTTCGTGCCGATCACACTTTGCAGGTGAAGCAGGACTCGATCCTCGATGTCGAGTCGCGTGTCGTTCTCGTAGATGAACTTGCCCACGGGCCCGCCCTTCTGGTCCCCGGGCAAGCGCCCGTGTCTCGATCCCCGATCACGAGTATTTTATCCTTCAAACGCAAGTCATATCCCGCAACCGCACGAATTGACGTCTGCGGATTCGCGGGGTGAGATGGAGGGGTGGACGGGATGGATGGCTCCGAGCCGCGACCGACGCATGAGCCCGGGTCATCGACGGCGGTCCTGGTGCGGGACGAACCCCGCTCTTCGTCCGGATCGCCCGTCCTCCGCCGGGACGAGAGTGGTTCCGGACTCGTCGTCTCGGAGATCACCACGACGATCGCCGGCGGGGTTCCCGGGTCGACGGGTGCGGACGATCCGCAGGTCCACGGGGATGACGTGGCCATCGATGCGGGCGCCCTCGACGAGTTCGCCCGACGGGTCCTCGACCGCGAGCGGTTCCACGTCGAGTTCCGCGGGTGGGAGCCGGAGACACCGCAGGCGACTCAGCAATGGCGCGAGATGGTCGCCTACGTTCAGCCGCTGATACGCCGCGGCCTCACGACGGATCCGATTCTCGGCCGTCCCCTGCAAGACCTGATCATCGCCACGTTCCTGCGCACCTTCCCCACCAACATCGACGACCCCGTCGCCGCCCCGGGCGCTGTGACCGCGGCCGTGGGCCGCGCGATCCGATACCTCGAGGACCACTTCGCGCGACCGGTGCGTATGCCGGACGTCGTCGCGGCCTCCCGGCTCTCACCCCGCGGCCTGCAGGCGGCGTTCCAGCGCGAGCTGTCCTGCACCCCCAGCGGATACCTGCGACGCATCCGCCTCACCGCTGCGCACCGCGAGCTGCGGCTCGCGGACTCGACATCCAGCGCGACCGTCGCGCAGATCGCTCGCGCGTCGGGCTTCACCCACATCGGTCGTTTCTCCGTGGCCTACCGCGACGCGTACGGCGAGTCGCCGCGCGAGACGCTTCGTCGGTGAGGCCGGGGTGACGTATTTCGACCGCGCGTTCGGTTCGAACGACATCGGCGAGGCCGAGCAGTGGATGGATGCCGCCTACGGCCGGGTCGACCTCGATCCGCGGTTCCAGCGATACGACGAGCGGATGAGGGGCGACGACCGCTTCTTCCTCACCGCTGCGCGCATGGACGGCACCTACAGCTGCCTCATCGACCCCGGCCTGTTCATCGTCGCGACGGCCACGCCCGGCTTCAGCTGGATGAGGGATCGTGACGAAGGCAGCCTCTTCGACCAGCCCGCCATCTTCCAGCCCGGCGATCCCTACTCCGTCGTCGCGAGCAACACCGAGGTGCACGCCGTCGGATTCGCGACGGATGCGCTGCGGCGAAGCGCTCGGCTCCTGTGCGGGGATGACGAGCTCGAGCTGCGGTTCGACGGGGTGCGCGCGGCGTCGCGGGAGTCCGCCGCCACGCTCCTGGCCGCACTCGACCTCGTCCACGGACACGCGCGCGAGGGGCTCCTCAGCAACGACCTCTTCCGTGCGCGCGTCTACCGGCACATCGCGATCCGGACGCTCGACTCGTTCCGAGTGGTCGGCGACCGGCACCGGCTGCGGGTCTCGGCGGAGCGCCGGCATTCGATCTACCGTCTCGCCGCCGACTACTTCCACGAGCATGCGTCTCTCCCCATCACGCTGGAGGACGCCGCCGAGGCGGTGGGTGCATCCGTGCCCGAGCTCGACCTCGCGTTTCGCGCCTACGCGCCCGGGGAGGAGAGCCCGACCGTGTTCCTGCAGGGCGTCCGGCTCGAGGCCGCGCTGCGCGATCTGCAGGCGGGTGATCCGACGCTGGGCAGCACCGTGGGCGAGATCGCGACACGCTGGGGCTTTCCGTCCCCGAGCCGCTTCGCCGCGCAGTTCCGGGCCGCCTACGGCGTGAATCCGAAGTCGGTGCTCGACCGCTGACCCGCCGAATACCCGTCAATCGTTCTCGTGACCCGCTGGAGCGGGTTACCGTGAGCCATGCCCGCAGCGATCCTCTCCATCGGCACAGCGGTTCCGGCGACACGTATGGCCCAGTCCGAGGCGCGTGACTTCTTCGCCGCGCAGCCGGGCATCGGGCGGCTGGGCGGGCGTCTCATCCATGCGGCGTTCGATCAGTCCGCGATCGACTTCCGCCATACCGTGATCCCGGATCTCTACACGGCAGAGGGCGGCATCTTCCTGAGCCCGACCACGGGCATGCGACGGCCGACGACCGGTGAGCGCAACGCCTACTACCGCCGCGAGGCGCCCCCGCTGTTCGCGGCGGCCGCCTCCGAGGCACTCGCTCGTGCGGGAGTCGGCGCCGCGGAGGTCACGCACGTCATCACGGCATCGTGCACCGGGTTCTTCGCCCCGGGGCCCGACTTCCGGCTCGTGATGGACCTCGGACTCCCCACGAGCGTCGAGCGGTACCACATCGGGTTCATGGGATGCGCGGCCGCCTTCCCCGCGCTGCGTGCCGCCACGCGCATCTGCGATGCGCAGCCGGGTGCCGTCGTCCTGGTCGCGTGCGCCGAGCTGTGCACTCTGCACATCCGCTCCTCCGACGTGCCCGACCAGATCGTCGCATCCTCGGTGTTCGCCGACGGTGCTGCGGCGGCCGTCGTGACCTCGGACGCCGCACGTGCGACGAACGCCCACCTGGAGGCGGCCGGGTTCACGACCGCCATCACGAGCGAGGGCGAGAACGCCATGGACTGGACGATCGGCGACGAAGGCTTCGAGATGGTCCTCACCGCCGAGGTGCCCCGCATCGTCGGGCGCGAGATCCGCGCCGCGGTCGATGCGGCCGGCGGCTCGGAGACGGCGGATGCGTGGGCCGTCCACCCCGGCGGGCGCAGCGTGCTCGACCGCGTGCAGTCCGGGCTCGACCTGCCCGACAGCGCCATGCAGACGTCGCGCGCGGTGCTGCGGGAGTACGGCAACATGTCGAGCGCCACCATCCTCTTCATCCTCGGCCGCCTGCTCGCCGACCCGACCCTCGGCGACGGCGCACGTGTGATGGGCCTCGCGTTCGGCCCGGGGCTGACCGTCGAGACGGCCCGATTCACCCGGCGGGATGCGACGTGAGCCTCGCCGTCCGCGATGCGCAGCTGCGCGAGATGATGGACGACCCGGACTGCGATCCCGTCCGGCTGCGCCGCACACTCCAGCGGTTCGCGATCACGAACCGCTTCGTGGCGGGATGGGGCCGGACGTACCGGAACCTGATCGCGCCTGCGCTGGCGGCCCTCGGGCGTCCCGCGACGATCCTGGACCTCGGATGCGGCGGCGGCGACGTGCTGCGCCGCGTCGTGCACGCGGCGCGCCGTGACGGCTTCGAGGTCACCGGGCTCGGCGTGGATCCTGACGAGCGGGCGATCGCGACGACGAGACCGATGGATGCTGTCACCTACCGCGCCGCCGACAGCCGGCGTCTCCTGGCCGAAGCGGCCGCCTTCGACATCGTGATCTCCAACCACGTGCTCCACCACCTCGACGAGCACGCCTTCGACGCCTTCGTGGACGAATCGGCGTCGCTGGCGACGACCCTCTGCATCCACTCCGACATCCGCCGCGCCTCGCTCGCCTACGCCGCCTATGCGGTCGGGATCACCCCGATCTCCCCGGGCTCGTACCTGCGCACCGACGGCCTGCGCAGCATCCGTCGCTCCTTCACGCCCCGCGAACTGTCCGCTGTCCTGCCGCTCGGCTGGCGCGTGGAGACCTCGCGGCCGTTCCGCGTGCTCGCGGTGCACCGGGCGCGGCACCGCGCATGAGCCATCACGAGGTGATCGTCGTCGGGGCCGGCCCGGCAGGGCTGCTGGTGTCCGCCGAGCTGGCGCGGCGCGGCGTCGACGTCGCGCTCTTCGAAGCGCGCACGACCGCCGGCGCGGGAAGCCGGGCGATCGGCGTGCACCCGCCCGTGCTCGCGGCTCTCGAGGCATCCGGTGCGACCGAGCGCATCCTGGCCGCTGGCGCCCGCATCCCGCGCGGCGAGGCGCGCAACCGCAGCGGCAGCGTCCTGGGCGAGGTGCGGTTCGACCGCCTCAGCACTCGATTCCCGTTCGTTGCGGCGGTTCCGCAGGCGGTCACCGAGGCCGCGCTCGCGCACGGCGCGCCCCTGCCGGTCCGCGGACGCCGGGTGGATGCCGTCAGCGAGCGCATCGATCGGGTCGAGGTGCGCTTCGCGGGGGATGCGGCCACCGCCTCGGCGGTCGTCGTCGCTGCCGGAGTCGCGGGACGACGACTGGTGCCCGCCGCCCTGCCGCGAGCGCGGAGCTATCGGGACCGCTATGTCATGGCGGACCTCTCCGGCCCGACCGGGGAGCCCGACGGGCTCGCGGTCGTCACGCTGGACCCGGCCGGAGTCGTCGAGTCGTTCCCGCTGCCGGGCGGCGGCAGGCGACTCGTCGCGTGGAACGGCCAGGGGCCGGCAGAAGACGGACCGGCCCTCGACACGCTCCGCACCGCGGTCGCGGCGCGCACCGGAGACGTCCCGCTCGCCGACCTGATCCAGGATGCGACGGCCTTCGGCATCCGTCGCGTGCTCGCCCGCCGCATGCGCTGCGGGCGCGTCTTCGTGATCGGCGATGCCGCGCACGAGATCAGTCCCATCGGCGGGCAGGGCATGAACCTCGGGCTGCTGGATGCCGCGACCCTCGCGCCCGTGCTCGCACAATGGCTGGCCGACCCCGGTTCCGAAGGAGCATTCGATCGCTGGGAGCGCAGCCGCCTGCAGTCGGCGCGGACGGCGGCGCGCATCTCGGGGCTCAACACGGCTCTCGGCCGTGGGCGGGGCGCTGGGTCCCATCGCCTCCTCGCGGGTGCGGTCCGAGGGCTGGCCGGGCGGTTCTCCCCCGTGCTGGCGCGGGCGTACGCGATGGGTTTCGACGCCGACGCGTGACGAGAGCGTCAGGCGGCCAGCCGGCTGGCGACGACGACCTCGGCCGTCAGCAGCAGCGCTCCCGCCATGACGAGCTGGAATGAGAGGCGCCTCGGCTCGCGGATGAGCGAGACGACGAGCCCCCACGCCGCGAGCACGAGCACGCCCGCGGTGAGCACCCAGGTCGCGATCACACCCGCCGTGCTGTCGACATCGGTGCCGAGACGCACGACGACCGCCCCGACGACGAGCGCGACGTAGGCCACCACCGCCGACGCGCGGCGGCCGAGGCGGTGCGGCAGCCCGCGGACCCCGGTGAGCTCGTCATCCTCGAGGTCGGGCAGCACGTTGGAGAAGTGCACGGCTGTTCCGAGCGCGGCTCCCGCGATCCAGGCCCAGAGCGGGGCGACATGGGGATGCGAGAGCGCCAGCGTCGCCAGAGAGGGGAAGACGCCGAATCCCACGGCGAAGCATGCGGCGGACCACACCGTCGACTTCAGCACCGCGTTGTAGGCCCAGCCGCAGGCGAGGAACACCGCGTGGGCGACCGCCATCCCCCACCCGAGCAGCGCCGAGAGGGCGAGTGCGACGACCACGGCGACGATCGCCGAGATCCACGCGACGCGAATCGGCGCCTGCTCGCGTGCGAGAGGCTTGTCCGTGCGGCCGGCGATGCGATCCCGCGGGGCGTCGATCACGTCGTTCGACAGGCCGATCGACACCTGGCCGAAGAAGACCGAGACGGTCAGCACGACCAGACGGTCGAGGTCGACACCGACCGAGAGTCCGAGGGCGAGCGCGATCGTCGTGACGACCACCGTGGGGCCGGGATGCGTCGAGCGCCATAGGGTGGCGACGACGTTCGGGCGGCTCCGCTCCGAACTCCCCGTGACTGGCGGCGTCATGCACCCACGGTACGGCCAGACGACGGAGGATGGGGCGATGAAGGAACGCGTCCTCGACCTGGTCTTCCTGATCGGAGTGCTGTTCAAGGGCATCGACGGACTCGTCGAACTGGTCGGCGGAGTCCTGCTGCTGTTCGTCGCGCCCGCCCAGCTGATCGGCCTCGCCGGCAGTCTCACCGCCGCCGAGCTCGCCGAGGATCCCCACGATCTGCTCGCGAACCTGCTGCTGAACGGCGTCGCCCACCTCGGTTCGGGCGGCAAGACCTTCCTCGCCGCGTATCTGCTGCTGCACGGCGTCGTGAAACTCGCGATCGTCGTGGCGCTGCTCATCGGCTCGCGCAGGATCTATCCCTGGGCGATGGCCGCGCTCGGGCTGTTCCTGATCTTCCAGATCTACGAGATGTTCACGCAGCCGTCGGTGGGCGTCGCCGTGCTCACGGTGTTCGACGCGGTCATCATCTGGCTGACGTGGCGCGAATGGCGGCGCGGGCGCGAGCTTCGCGCCACCTGGCGTGGCACGGTGGCGTGGGTGTTCCACCGCACGCCCGCGCCGGGCACGGAGTGAGCGCTAGCCTTCGAGACCGTGGAAGCGCGGGGTCTGGCTGCGGACGGCCTCGGTCACGCGCTCGAGGAAGCCCGTGATGATGCTCGCCTCCGACGTCGTGAGGGAGGCGGAGATCTCCCGAAGCCGAGCCCCCAGGGGGTCGATGTCATCGAGGGCGGCCGTGCGATCGAGCGCCACGACGTGCTTGCTCCGGCGGTCGACGGGATGCGGCTCCACCCGGAGCAGGTGCTTCGCGACGAGCCTGTCGAGGAGGGTCGTCACCGATGACGGCGACAGATGGAGCTGGTCGGCGATCATGCGCGGCGTGACCGCATCGCCGGGGAACTCGGACACGTAGCGGACGGCGGCACGGTCGGTGTCGTTCAGCCCGGAATGACCCGCTCGCTGGCGGCCCAGCCGAGCCTCCGCAAGGCGCAGGCGCTCGACGGCGTCGGTCACCGCTCGGATCTCGTCGAGGCTCGCGGCATCGTGTTCACGAGGCATATCGCCACCATACCCAACATCGCTCGGTTTCGAACTATGAGAAACCTCACATTTCGGTTTCAGATATTACGGTTCCGAACTATCATTGGTTTCGCGTAACCGTGCCCCAGCGGCCGCGGAGAGCAGAGGAGCCCGACATGGGCAAGTTCAACTACAACGCCACGACCCGGGCGGACATCGATGACCGCCTGCTCCTGCACCTCCAGATCGTCATCGGCACGAAGCTGCGGCGCGGCGAGGCATTCCCGTTCACGTGGAAAGACGACGCGAGCCTCGGCGGCGGCCGCACCACCGTCTGGGTGAGCGCGTCATCCACGCTCATCTACCGCTATCACGGCAGCCGCATGCCCTCCGTGAACAGCCAGTGGCTCGAGGCGCTGATGACCACGGCGAACTCCCCCGGCGGCCTGTACCCCGTGAATGAGCCGGCGGCCGCAGCCCGTCGGGACGCCATCGGGCCCGACGAGCCGCTGAACCTGGAACTCGTGCCCTGATCCGCGTCCCGGCCCGACTCTCGGGCGTCCGGATGTCGGCGGCCGCGCGTAGCGTCGTCGCATGACGTTCTTCGGCACGCTCGAGACGCCCGTGGGCGTGATCGGCGTCGAGAGCGACGGCGAGTCGATCACGCGGGTGGCGTGGATGCGGGTGCCCCCGGCGCCGGGATCCTCGCGCGATCCGATCCTGAGCGAGGCAATGCGCGAACTCGCGGCCTATTTCGCCGGTGACCTGAGACGGTTCGAGGTGCCGATCGCCATCCCCGCGCGGCCCGACGCGACGAGCTCCGTGCTGAACACGCTCCACGACACCGTCTCCTATGGCGAGTCGGTGACGTACGCCGAGCTCGCCGCTCGCAGCGGCGGTACGGTGCCGGCACGAGGGATCGGCTCCATCATGGGCGCGAACCCGCTCCCGATCATCGTGCCGTGCCACCGAGTGGTGGCAGCCGACGGCCTCGGCGGCTACTCCGGAGGCGCACCGGGTCAGGGTCGCGCGACGAAGCGCTGGCTGCTCACACACGAGGGTGCGATTCCGCCGTCCCTCTTCTAAGACTCTCCGTCGAACTCGCGCCGCAGGTACTGCGGAGCCTGCACGCGCCACGCCTCCGTGACGAGCTCGGTGAAATGATCCGGATCGATGCGCTGCATGCGGAAGGCGATCTTCGGCTCACCCCAGGGCGTCGTGCGGGGCAGGAACACGTCCGGCGCCATCTCGCGGAGAGCGAGCGCGTCGAGTTCGTCGGCGAGCTTCACCGCCACCACGAGTTCGGCCGCCATGACCTCGCGCACGCCCTCGGGGACGCTCGGCCACGGCGAGCACTCCCACGCGTACAGCTTGTTGCGCACGAACCAGGCGGCCCCGCCGGTCATCGCGCGCTCCTCGCTGCCCGGGAGGCCCTCGGCGATGCGTCGCAGATCATCCAGGCCGACCACCTTCGAAGGCTAATCGGGACCCCCGACACCGTGAAACGAAGCGTACATTTGCCTCACGACCTGTCGGCAGCCGCCCGCGACCAGCATCGTCCCGGCCCGGCGGCCGTGAGGAGGACGACATGATCGAGACGGCACCTGCCGGCTGGTACGGGCTGCCGGGAGGCGGCAGCCGGTTCTGGGACGGGCGGATGTGGACCCCGGATGTCCTCGGCGCGCCCTCGCGCGCAGCGGAGTACGAGGCTCTCTCGCCGGACCTGCCCCCGCCCCAGACGCTCGTGATCGAGCCGCTCGTGATCGAGCCGCTCGCGCCGCAGGTGCCGGCGGGCTGGTACCCGAGCGCGTCGGGTGTGCTCCAGTGGTGGGACGGCGCGACGTGGGGACCTCTCGCGCCGGAAGCGCGGTCCGGGCGCCGTCCGCCGAAGGAGGCCGGGATCGCGTACGTGTTCCTCCTGCTGCTCGGCGGGTTCGCGGCGCACCGGTTCTACTTGGGACTGACGGGATCGGCGATCGCCTTCAACATCATCTGGTGGGGCGGATGGATGTTGTCTCCCTTCCTCATCGGCATCCCCTTCGTCATCGCGGGTGGTTTCTGGCTGTTCATCGACCTCTTCCGCATCCCGTTCCTGACCCGCTCCGTGAACGCATGGCGCCGCTCCTGCGCGTAGCGGCCAGGTCGGGGCGTGCTAGCGTCGTCCCGATCGTGATTCGAACGACCGGAGGTGAGACCCATGAACGCAGTATCCGTATGGGTGCTCCCCCGGCAGGCACGATCCTGCGGCTGAGGTAGTCGCAACCGGGAGCGCCGACAGGCACATCGCGAAAGGCGACTCCCATGAGCACTTCCTCTCCCACCCCTCACGACGCGTCCACGGGCAACTGGCCGATGCCCGACCAGCAGTTCGACGTCGCGCGCTCCGGTCGCGCCGGCGAGCGGGCCCTCGTGATCGCCGGCGGCGGCGCAGCAGGCAACGCCTGGGCGCTCGGCGTCATCGCGGGCCTCGCGGACGGCGGCGTCGACGTCAGCCGCGCCGACCTGGTGATCGGCACCTCATCCGGCTCGACCGTGGCCGCCCAGATCACGAGCGGAACCCGGGCCGCGGAACTGTACGCGTCGATCCTGGCCGAGCAGCTCCCGGTCCACGGCAGCAGCCCGCGTCGAGGGCCCGCGGGCGGCGTCTCGGGCCAGAGCTACCTGGACTGGTCGAACGCGGTCATCGCGTCGGCGTCAGACGCCTCCGACATGCGGCGCAGGATGGGCGCTGCGGCGCTCGAGCGCGACGCATCCGACGGCGCGGACGGGATGCGGTGGCGCGACGTGGTCGCGGGTCGTCTCCCCCGTGCGGAGTGGCCCGAGCAGCGCGTGCTGATCACGTCGGTCGATGCACGCACCGGCGAGCCGGTCGTCTTCGACCGCGACAGCGGCGTCGATCTGGTGGATGCCGTGGCCGCGAGCACCTCTGCGATGAACCCGTATCCGATCGGCGCGAACCGCTACCTCAACGGCAGCTACCGGCGCGGCGAGAACGCCGATCTCGCCGCGGGCCACGGGCGCGTGCTGATCCTCGTTCCGTTCGGCGGCCGGACGCGCGTTCCGCAGGAGTGGGGCATGGACCTGAGCGCTCAGGTGGCCGATCTGCAGGGCGGCGGGAGCGTGGTCGAGACCGTGTTCCCGGATGCATCCACCCGTGACTTGTTCGATGCCAACGCGCTGGATCCCGCCACGCGGCTGCAGGCCGCCCATGGCGGGTACGAGCAGGGCCACGCGCTCGCACCCCAGCTCGCCGACTTCTGGAGCTGAGCCGCTCCGTTCCACCCTCCCGCCGGCGCCGCCCTTCCTGCCGTTCGCCGGTGATCCGGCGGAAATCGGGCGGGCGCGCTGCGGCCGCCCGATTTCCGCCGGATCGCCGTCGTGCCGGGGAAACGAAAGCTGAGAGTTTTGCATGACTGCAAACATTGTGTGGCTACATCATTGCACAGGTGCAATTATGTAGGTACGCAATCTTACGAAGGAAGCTGATGTCTTCAACCGCTACAGCACCCACGCGGACTGTGCGCGCATCCCGCCGCACTCCCGGGTCCCCGATCATGACGCACCGGCAGATCATGCTGGTGATCGTCGGCCTGATGGCCGGCATGTTCCTCGCATCCCTCGACCAGACCATCGTGTCGACCGCCATCCGCACGATCGGCGACGACCTGCACGGTCTCGATCAGCAGGCCTGGGTGACCACGGCCTACATGATCACGTCGACGATCATGGTGCCGATCTACGGCAAGCTCTCCGACGTCTTCGGACGTCGCCCGCTCTACCTGTTCGGCATCGCCGTCTTCATCGTCGGGTCGCTCCTGTCCAGCTTCTCGACCTCGATGATCGAGCTCGCCGCCTTCCGCGCCTTCCAGGGCATCGGCGCCGGTGCGCTCATGTCTCTGCCGCTCGCCATCATGGGCGACATCCTCGCTCCGCGTGAGCGCGCCAAGTACCAGGGATTCTTCCTGGCGATCTTCGGTGTCTCCGCTGTCCTCGGGCCCCTCCTCGGCGGCGTGTTCGCCGGCGCGAGCGAGATCTTCGGCATCACGGGCTGGCGCTGGGTGTTCCTCATCAACGTGCCGATCGGCATCATCGCGATCAGCATGGTCTTCGCGTTCCTGCACCTGCCCCGGATCGGCGATCGCGTGAAGCCGCGCATCGACTGGTGGGGCGCGGCCGCGGTCATCGTCGCGCTCGTGCCGTTCCTCCTCGTCGCGGAGCAGGGCCGCACGTGGGGCTGGACCTCGACCGCCTCGGTCTCCTGCTTCGTCGTCGGCGCGCTGGGCCTGCTTGCGTTCCTCCTCATCGAGCGGCGCATGGGCGAGGATGCCATCATCCCGCTGAAGCTCTTCCGCTCGGGCACGTTCTCGATGGCGACCGGCCTGGGCTTCCTCATCGGCTTCGGCATGTTCGGCGCGATGCTCACCATCCCGCTCTACCTGCAGATCGTCGTCGGCCTCTCTCCGACCGCATCCGGCTTCGCGATGCTGCCGATGGTGCTCGGCCTCATGATCTCGTCGATCGGCTCGGGCCAGCTCATCTCCCGCACGGGCAAGTACCGCTGGCTGCCGACGATCGGCATCGCGCTGGTCGCCGCCGGCTACGGCCTGCTGACGATGCTGAGGGTCGACTCGTCGATCTGGATGCTGTCCGGGATCATGGTGCTCGTCGGCCTCGGCCTGGGCATGGTGCAGCAGGCGCTCACCCTCGCCACGCAGGGCGCGGTCGAGCCGCGAGACATGGGTGTCGCGACGAGCGCCGCGACGTTCTTCCGCCAGATCGGCGGCACGCTGGGCGCCGCCGTGCTCCTGTCGATCCTGTTCTCGGTCATGCCGACGCACATCAACACCGCGATGGCCGACAAGACGCAGCTCACGGCCGCGCTGGATGCCGCGATGAACCCGGCTGTCGCCGACAAGGCGAACAACAAGGGCGTCATGGACCAGATGTGGTCGAAGATCGTCGAACCGATCGAGAAGGGCACGCAGGAGGGTCTCGACAAGGCGACCGCCCAGGTCACCGCCGCCGTCAAGGTCGCCGTGACCCAGAAGGTCACCGCCGCCGTGGACGCGCAGGTCGCCGCGGGGCACGTCCCGCAGCTCGCCGCCGACTCGGTGATCGCCGAGCAGGTCGCGAAGGCGCTGCCGGATGCGACGGCCACGGCCCTGCAGCGGGCCGCCGCCAAGGCCGGTGTCTCGGTGATCGACGGAAGGCTCGCGGTCGACTACACCGACGCCGCGCAGCGCCAGGCGATCGTCGACAAGGCCGAGCCAACGATCGAGAAGAAGCTGAAGGACACCTCGTCGACCAGCTCGTCCGACAGCCCGAGCATGAGCGACACGTCGTTCCTGAACGGCGCGGACAAGCCGCTGACGCTGCAGTTCCTCACCGGCTTCACCACCTCGACGGGAGCCGTCTACTGGACGGGTCTGATCGTGATGCTGGTCGCGTTCGTCCTGTCGCTGTTCTTCAAGGCGCCCCCGCTGCGTCAGCGCTCTGCTCTCCAGGAGCAGGCCGACCAGCATGCGGCTCAGGTCGAGGCCGAGAGGGCGGACGCCGAGCGCACCGATGACGACGTCATCGCAGAGCTGGAGGAGCGGGTCAACTCCTGACCCGCCACAATGGGAGGTGCACCGGCCGGACGAGCTCCGGCCGGTGCATCCCCGCAGAAACGGATTGAGACGATGAGCAACCTGCAGCCGGATTCGCTCCGCGAGCGCAAGAAGCGCGAGACGCGCGAGCGCATCCGGGAGGCCGCGGTGGAACTGGCGGATGCAAAGGGCATCGCCGACACGACGGTCGAGGAGATCTGCGCAGCGGCGGATGTCTCGGTGCGCACGTTCTTCAACTACTTCCCGAGCAAGAATGCCGCGATCCTGGGCCTTCCCGCGCTCGTCATCACCGACGAGGCGCGTACTGCGTTCCTCGCGGGTCAGGGCTCGCTCGTCGGCGACATCGTGACGCTGATCACGGGCCTCGGGATCGAGCTGCCGCAGAAGCACAAGCACGGGGTCATCAAGCGCCACCCGGAGCTGGCCTCGACGCTCATGGAATGGGGCAGCCGGCACCGCAGCGACCTGATCTCGATCGTGGAGCAGCGGGCAGACGCGCCGACCGCGCGGCTCGCCGTGGGCGCGGTGATGCTCGCGTTCGGCGATGCGGCATCCGAGGGCGGCGACCTCAGCGAGGACACGATCGTGGATGAGGTGCACCTGGCGCTCGATCGCCTCGCCGGTCTGCTCGCGGAGCGCGCTCCGCGCTGAATCCTCTCCGTCCGGTAAGACGGAATCATCAACGAGGAGGCCACCGATGGAGCTGGACGAGAAGCAGCAGGCATTCCTGCAGGACCACCACGCCGCGGCGATGATCACCACCGCCCACGACGGCGAAGCCAAGGCGGTGCGCGTCGGCATCGCGCTGGTCGACGGCCGCATCTGGAGCAGCGGCACCACCGATCGGGTCCGCACCCGACGACTGCGTCGCGATCCGCGGAGCACGCTCTTCGTCTTCGATCCCGGCCCGAGATTCCTCACGATCGAGGCGAAGGTCACGATCCTCGACGGCGAGGATGCGCCGCGCAACAACCTCGACCTCTTCCGGGTGATGCAGAGCCGTCCCGCCGGCCCGCTGAACTGGTACGGCGAGGAGCTCGACGAAGACGCCTTCCTCGCCCGGATGGTGAGCGAGGGCCGGCTCGTCTACGAGTTCTCCCCGGTGAAGGTCTACGGCACGGCGTAGCGCTGCGACGTTCCTTAGACGCTCCTGGGACGAGCCCGCCTACAGTCGGCATCGCCCGCCGTCCCCGACCCAGACGAGACGATGACCGACACCAGCAGCATCCGCATCCCACACGCCATCCGCGAGTACTTCCGCATCGATCTGCCCGGTCTCCGGGCGCAGCCGCGCGCCGGACGCCTCGTGATCGCGACACTCGTCGCGATCGTCGGCTCGGTCGCCGCTTGCGCGCTCCTCGCGCTCGCCGGTGCTGCACTGTTCCCCTCGACCCGCGGCTACGAGCACTTCCAGTTCGCGGACTACACCAAGCTCACGGTCGTCGGAGTGCTGATCGCGTGCGCGGGATGGCCCCTCGCGTGCGCTGTGAGCTCCCGCGCGCGCCGGCTCTACCTGTGGGCTGCCGTGACCGTCACGATCGTCTCGTTCGCCCCTGATGTATGGATCGCGATGCACGGCCAGACCGCCGAGGGCGTGTTCGTGCTCGCGATCATGCACGTCGCGGTGGCGGTCGTCACGTACCTCGCCGTCGTCGTGATCGCGCGCCAGCGGGATGCGGCTGCGACCAGCGCTGCGTAGCCGCACGCGCTCCGCCCGCGTGTCCATCGCCGCACGGTTCGATCGTCATTCGGATGAGACGGGCATCGCGCCTGATCACCCGGAGACGAAGAGGGAACCCCATGAGCAGAATCTACGTCGCGAACCACGTGACCCTGGACGGCGTGATGCAGGCGCCCGGCCGCGCAGACGAGGACGCCCGCGGCGGCTTCTCGCGGGGCGGCTGGGCGACCGCGCGCTCGAACGACGAGGTCGCGACCGCGCTCGGCGAGCGCGTGATGAAGGCGGGCGGGATGCGCCTCCTGCTCGGGCGCCGAAGCTACGACGACATGCTCACGCACTGGAACGCGCAGGGCGGCCCTTTCAAGGACGGCCTCAACAGCGCACCCAAGTACGTCGTCAGTGCCTCGGCTTCGACGACGCTGCTCTGGCCGAACTCGACCCTCGTGTCCGGGGACGTCTCATCCCAGGTCGCAGCGTTGAAGGCGGCGGATGGCCCGGACCTGTGCGTCATGGGCAGCGGCTCCCTGATTCAGGCGCTGCTCGCATCAGACCTGATCGATGAGTTCCTCCTGTTCATTCACCCGATCATCCTGGGCACCGGGCGGCGACTTTTCCCGGACGGTGGTGCGACGGCTGATCTGAGACTCCTGAGCACCTCGAGCACGAGCACGGGGGTCGCCATCGCGTCCTTCGCGGTCAGGACCGCCTCTCCTCGTGCAGATCGGTGATCATGCCGGCGGCCACCGCATCCGCGACGACCCGATGCTCGGCAGCGACGGGCGATCAGTGCCCGCGCACGTCGAAATCCTCGTAGAACCAGCCCGGCCCCCGGCCCCACGCGTAGACGACGAACGTCCCCGGCTCGCCGGGACGGGTGAGGAAGCCGCTCGCTCCGTGGAACTCGCCGATCTCGGTCCCGGTCGTCGGAATGACCGCTACGGCCGGATCGTATACCCGCGGTAGTACGAACGAAGCTGCTCCAGGGACCGATCGCTGCGGATCAGCAGCGCGCCCAGGTACTGCATGCCGTTGCCGTTCCCAACGAGCTTCCCGGCCTGTGCCGTGGAGTCGATGCGCTCCGTCCCCGCGGGAAGAGGGAGGCTGAGCAGCTCGGTCTCGACATCGCGCGCGGCGGCGTCGTTGACGACCGGCACCGACACGGCGAACCCCGCGATGATGAGGACGACACCCAGGAGCATGGTCCAGACCGCACGGCTCACGACCGTTCGGCTATCGGCTCGCTGCACCTCGGGCATACAGAGACTCTACGAAACGGATGCGCAGGGCTCGGTTCACACAGTCGGTCCATTAGGGGTGCCGGGACGGTCGAAGAACGCGAGGATGTCGGCGGCGCGCTGCGTGAGCATCTATTGACCGGCGGGCGCTATGACATTTCCTTGGATTTCTTCGCCCCGCACGTGATTCTGAGCGTTGTCTGTCAGGCCGCACTGGACGATCCACGTATGGCATCTCAGGGGGCCGCCACGCCGTCGCCCGCGCTTCCGGATCTGCTGCCGGAGCCTCTGCGCCGACATGACCCGAATCGTGGGCTTCTGGTCGTTCTGGCTGCGGAGCCTCGAGCGCGATCTGCGGGCCGCCCGTATACGGGCCGACCGCATCCACAGCGAATCGATCGTCATCTGAGACCTGGGGAGTCGTCATGAAGAAGATCGTGTGGTGCATCCTCGCCACCATCGCCGGGCTCGTGTTGCTCTTCACCTACCGCACGTCGCTGGATCAGCCCACGACATCCCCCATCATCACCGGCACCAAGACCACGTCGACGAGAGGCCCGTCCCCGTCTGCGACGCCGTCCCCGTCCGCGACGCCGTCCCCGTCCGCGTCCGCGACGCCGGCCGCGCCCGCGACGACATCCGCGCCAGCGACGCCCGCCGCACCCGCGAACCCAGGCGGCTCCTCCGGTTCGTCGAGCGGGTCCTCGGGGTCATCGGGATCGACCAGCCGGTCCGCGAGCGGGCTGAAGGACGGGACCTACACGGGCCGAACGGCATACACGCGATACGGTCCGATGCAGGTCAGGATCACCGTGTCGAGCGGGGTCATCACCCGCGTGGCAATCCCTCAGTACCCCAACTCCACCGGGACAGACCAGCAGATCAACTCCTACGCGATCCCGCAGCTCGCCAACGAGACCCTGGACGCGCAGAGCGCACGGATCGACATGGTCTCCGGCGCGACCTACACCAGCCAGGGCTACCTGGACTCGTTGCAGAGCGCGATCGACAAGGCCCGCGCCTGACTGTGCTCAGCGAGCCAGGGGAACGTCAGCAGGAACCTCGCGCCTGCCGCCGCCAGAGGCGACGAGCGCGCACCTGGCTGGCTCACAGGTCGCCGTCGGAAGATCCGGGCATGACCGCTCGACGAACGGCGCCTCTCGTGGCTGCGGCGGCGCTGCTCCTGGCAGCCTGCACCGGGCCGGCTGCGGGCTCGGCGAAGCCGCCCCCCGCCCCGACGACCGTTCGACCGGCGAGCCCGACGAGCGTCGCGACCGCCGCGCCGGCGCCGACCGCGGGCGCGCCGGGTAGCGCGTTCCCCGCCGTGGCCGCGGGGCACCCCCCCGGGGAGCTGGCCCCCGGCTCGAACCCCGCCGTGCTGCCTGGGCCCGTCGTCATCGCCGACCGCGACAACAACCGGCTCGTCGTCGTCAGCCCGCACGGCCAGGTGCTGTGGCAGTGGCCGCAGCCGGGGGACCTCGCGCCGGGGCAGACCTTCCAGGTGCCCGACGACGTCTTCGTCACCCCCGACGGCAAGGACGTCGTCGCGACGGAGGAGGACGTCTTCGCCATCACGGAGATCGACGTCGCGACCAGGAAGATCGTCTGGCGGTACGGCACACCGGGTCACCACGGCTCCGGGCCCGACCAGCTGTGGAACCCGGACGACGCCATCATGCTGCCCGACCGCAGCGTGGTCGCCGCCGACATCAAGAACTGCCGGCTCGTCGACCTGTCCGCGGCCTCGACGTCACCGCTGTGGACGCTCGGGACCGTCGGCCGCTGCCACCACGCGCCGCCGACCCGCTTCGGCAGCCCGAACGGCGTCTTCCCGCTGCCCGACGGCAACTTCCTGGTCACGGAGATCAACGGGGACTGGGTCGACGAGATCGACCGGCACGGCCACGTGCTGTGGGCCACGCATCCGCCGGCGGTCGCATACCCGTCCGACGCCCACCAGTACAAGCCGGGCCAGTATGTGATTGCGGACTACTCCGACCCCGGGCAGGCGCTCATCTTCGACGCATCGGGCAAGACGATCTGGCGCTGGAACCCGTCGTCGGCTCCCGGGCGCCTCACACACCCGTCCCTGGCCATCGGCCTGCCGAACGGCGACATCATGCTCAACGACGACTCCAACCATCGCGTGATCGTCATCGACCCGAACACCAACACGATCGTGTGGCAGTACGGGCACACCGGTCAGCCGGGCAGCAGGACGGGCTACCTCAACCATCCGGACGGCCTGGACCCTCTGCCGCCGTTCTCGCTGGCGGACACCGTCGGCGTCACGGCGCCGCCGACGCCGGGCCGATGGTGAGCCGCACCACCGTGTCCAGAGGGTGGGTCGAGCCGGCCGCGGCCGTCTCGCCGCCGACGACGTAGGCAGCGTCACCCAGCACGGCGACCGCCGTGTCGGACGCGGCGGACGGCAGGTGCCCGACGAGCGACGTGGCGCCCGTGGCGGTGTCGAGGCGTTCGATGGCGTCCAGGTGCTTGCCGGCGCTCAGGCCGCCGACCACGAGCAGCGTCCCGTCGAGGACTGTGGCGGTCGCGTGCGACAGCGGCGCGGCCAGGTGTCCGTCGACGCTCGCGGCGCCCGTCGCGAGGTCGACGCGCTGCACGATGTCGACCTGGGCGCCGCCGTGCTGCCCGCCGACCACCCACAGCGCGCCGCCGACGAGGGCGGCCGCGGCGTACCGCACGCCGGTCATGAGGTGCGCCACGATGTGGAACGTCCTGCCGTCGGTGGTGGCGAGCACGTCGGTCAGCTCCGTGCCGGTCGCGTACCCGCCGACGACGTAAGCCGTCGTGCCGTCCGACGCCACGACATGGTCCGACCGCGGCGTCGGCAGGTGCCCGACGAGAGTGCCGGCGCCCCCCGCCACGGGCACCGACTGCACCCAGTCGGCCGACGCCTGGACGCCGCCGCCGAGCACGAAGGCCGAGCCGCCGAGGACGGCGCCGCCGGCGTCGTGCGTCGCGTGGGCGAGCCGGCCCACGGCGGTGATCGCCGCGGCCGGGGGGTCGAGCCTCAGCACCTGGGCGCTCGTGTTGCCGGCGACGAGCCCGCCGAGCAGGAGCACCTGGCCGTCTGCCGCCACGGCGACCACTCGCGAGGCCGGTGCCGGCAGCCGCACGGACAGCGTCGTCGCGGTCACTGTGGTGACCTGAGCGGGCGTCGTGGTGGGGGCCTGCGATTGGCCGGGTGAGCCGGCGGCGCTACCGGAGGACGATGGCGCCCGGAAAGGGTCGGTCGGGTGGCTCGCCGTCGGGGCCGCGCTGCACGAGCCGAGCACCACCACGGCGAGCAGACTGACCAGGGCGGCGCGCATGCGCCGGCCCGTCGAGGGAGTGGGGACGCGTCGAGCTGGCATGGTGGCCATTCTGAGGTACGGCTCCATGCCCCGGCTGTGGGCTCGAGGGACGTATCCCGATGGCGGAGTGGGGCCTGTGCTGATCGTAGAGGTGGCGGCCGTTAGTATTCGAGACGACGAACGAGTCACGGACCGAGGACTCCGGTAAGCCGTGCGGACGTTCGTCCAGGACAATTCCGGTGGTCGACCTCGCTCCGGAGCACGAGGAGCGGAGGACGCATGACGATGCAGCAGCGGCGAGTCGACTCGGCGAAGGCAGTAGTCGCGACCGGCCCGGCCGGCGGTTCATGGTCGCTCGGACCATTGCAGGTGAGCCGCATGGGCTTCGGCGCCATGCGGCTCGCGGCCGGTGCGGCGTTCACCGACGGTCCGAGCCGAGACCGGGCGGCATCCATCGCGGTGCTGCGCCGCGCGCGCGAGCTGGGGGTGACGCACTTCGACACGGCCGCGTTCTACTTCTCGCCGCTGCGCGCCGCGAACGAGATGATCAACGCCGCCTTCCCCGAGCACGACGACGACATCGTCGTCGCGACGAAGGTGGGTCCGGGTCGGGATGCCTCGGGCCACTGGACCGATCCCGCACGCCCCGACCAGCTGCGCGGGCAGGTCGAGGAGAACCTGCGCCAGCTCGGCCGCGACCGGCTCGACCTCGTGTATCTGCGGGTGTTCGGATCGGGCTCGATCGGCGACCTTTTCGGCGTACTGGCCGAGCTGCGGACCGACGGCTTGATCGGCAACCTCGGCGTCTCGAACGTGTCCCGGGCACAGCTGTACGAAGCATGGGACATCGCTCCCGTCGTCAGCGTGCAGAACCGGTTCGGGCTCGATCAGCGCACCCCGGAGACCCTCGCGGTGCTCGAGGAGACCACCCGGCGCGGGATCGCTTTCGTGCCGTTCTTCGCGATGGCCGGAGCTGCCGGCGGGCGTGGCCGCTCCGCCGAGACGAACCCGGCGGTGACCGAGGTCGCGAACGCGCGCGGGGTGTCGGAGGCGCAGATCCGGCTCGCCTGGACGCTGCATCAGGGTCCGAACGTGCTCGCGATCCCGGGCACCGGCGACCTCCGGCATCTGGAGCAGAATGTCTCGGCGGCGGACATTCAGTTCACACACGAGGAATTGGATGCCCTCAGCCGGTGACGCAGCGGGCCCCACGCCGAGCGGGTTGTCGGGGATATCGCATTCTCCCGGTCGCGGTCGCGCTCGACAACGGCGGATTTTGCGGGCACTGCATCTTGCGATCGATGCCGCGGCCGACACTCGGCAGCCGCACAATGAGCGACCGTGCACTGCACGGCCCGCGACCGAGTTCGCCGACGGACGGCTCTCTCACGGGACTCTGTACTTCGCCGATCCATTCGGCGCACCCGACGCGGGAATCACACTGGCCGAACCCACGCCGGGACGGGAGATCCGGCGGCCGCACCCATGACGCAGCAACGGCCCGGCACGCATCCGCAAGTTCGGCACACTGCAAAGGGCTGGCACGAGAACGCGGGCAGCCAACGGCTCCTGCCAACCAACCGCACACCAAGCACACCGCCCGCAAAGGGACCCCATCCGGAGGTGGGGTTAGCGGTTAGGGTTCGAGAGCTTGGTAGAACGCGCGTCCACCGGCGTCGTGCGCGCTGGCGCGGTATGGAGTGACGTCCGCGAGGGCTGTCGACACGTCCGCGATACTACCGACCGGCCTGTCCGGCGGGGCCGCCATGAAGTGAAGACCCACCCCGGCGGGGCCTCGTCGTTCTCGAAGAGCCTCAATCAGCGGTGTCCACAATCGACGCGATTGTGGCGATCAGGCGTCGGAATCGGTCGATCGCAGTCTGCGTGCCCTGGATAACGAGGGCGTCGTCTGCGCCGTTCAGGATGAATCGCGAGAACTCTTCTCCGCTCGCCACGACTCTCACTTCGGCGGGGTGGTCGTCGCAGCCTGCCGAGTACGTCCAGTGGCCTTCGTCGCTCTTCACGTGATAGTCATCGCCGTCGAGGATGAGTTGCCAGTTGGCCGGATCGCGGTCGGTGGACTCGCTCTCGATGGCCTGCACGGCTGCTCGCAGCAGGTGTTCCGGATGCACCGGCTCGCCGGGGCGCGGCCGACGCCAAGCGTGCCGACGGCCCCAGTCGCCGAGCGCATCGATCACGGGCGCGAGCTCACGGCCGACGTCGGTCAAGGCGTACCGGACCTCGCGTCGGCCCGGCTCCCGATCGACCGCGACCACTCCGGTCTGCTCCAGCTCCTTCAAGCGCTGACTCAGAGTCTTCGGAGTGATTCCTCCCAGTCTTCCCATGAGGTCGGTGAACCGTCTCGGCCCCGAGAGCAGGTCTCGGATCACGAGCAGGCTCCAGCGGTCGCCGAGCTCCTCGAGCGAGCGGGCGACGAGGCAGAAGTGGTCGTACGTGCGCACGTTCCGGGTAGTTCCCATAGGACGAGCTTAGCGCTACTATTTCATAACTACTATCTAATAGTTACTGAAGGAGCGGATGATGTCGCAGCTTCCCGGCTATCTGTGGGCGATCACCTTCGCGGGGGTGGTCGGCATCCTCGTGAGCACGGGCATCGTGCTCTACGGCGGCGCTGTGCGGGCGGGGCTTGACCGTCGCCGATCCGGCGGCATGACCGCCGTCGCGGCCGTGCTCTTCGGCGGATGGCTCATCGCCAGCTCCCTGATCGGCGTCGCAGGCGGCTACCGGGCACGGATAGGGCACGGGATCCCCTGGATGCCGGTGGCTGTCGTCGGCTTCCTCGTCCTGCTCCTGATGCTCGCACGGATCCCGTCGGTCCACCGCGCCCTCCGCAGTGATGGCACAGGCTCCCGGCTTCTCATCCCGCATTCGTTCCGAGTCGCCGAGGGTGTCGTCTTCCTCATTTCGATGGCTCTCGGATTCCTCCCCGCGCTGTTCGCGATCCCGGCGGGCCTCGGCGATATCGCGATCGGGATCGCCGCGCCACTCGTCGCGCAACGGCTGAACAGTGGCACGGGCGAGCGGGCCCCGAGGCGATTCAGCCTGCTCGGAATGGCGGATCTCATCGTCGCGCTGGGGCTCGGCGGCCTCGTCGGCTTCCAGCTCGTACCGTTCATCCCCGCGGCGCCGGCCATCAGCAGCCTGCCCCTCGTTCTCATCCCGACCGTCGGGGTGCCACTCTTGCTGGCTCTGCACGTGACATCACTGTCGGCCTTGCGGTCCGCTCGAAGCTCAGCGCGAACCCCCGCGCTCGCCGGGTGAGCTGAGCACGCCCGCGCCCAGCGCGAGGGCGAGACAGACCCACTGGACGAGCGCGATGGACTACTTGCGGACGAGAAGGACGCAGGTCGCCAGAAATCCGCGGAATTATGCGGCCAGTCAGACGTTGAAGCGGAACTCCACGGCATCACCGTTCACGATGATGGCTCAGCTTCGGGAACGGCGAGGAATCGACGGGCGACGTCTTCGAGGCGTTTCATGAGTGACCACTCAAGTTCGGCGGACGCAGTGCGGAGAATCACGACCGTAGTGTCTTCAGCACCAGCAAGCAACTCACTGAGGCGGGCCGGCCGATCTGAACCGGCCACGATGCCAAGCACCGTCACCTCGATACCCTCAAGGCTCATCCGACTGGGGGCGACAGACCAATAGCCAACTCGCCACTCGCGTGAAATCCCCCGCTGAGAACCCGACAGGAGGCGGACACCGCTAAGGACTTGGCGCCGCTCGGCCTTTCGCGCCCAGGCCCGTCGAAAGCCAACCCGCGCCAGCGAGTCACCGAGCATTCCGCCGATGAGATCGCCGATGAGATCCGCGAGCATGTCGGGTCTCCTCCAAAGGTCTATCTGTGACAACGCTCCACGATATCGACGTTCACTATTGCGCGTTTCGCTTCAATGCGCGCGGGCCGCTGGGTGAGTCGCGGCCCCGGGTTGTTCGTACACCCGCCTGAGTGCGCGTGCGCCCGCCGTGGAGACCCACCCGAGCAATCCGAAGACGATCACGAGTCCCGCTGCAATGCACAGCAGCGGCATCTGCAGGAGGAGGCACACGACGCCGAACAGCGCGCCGACGGATGGCAGTACCCAACCAGGGATCCGGTTCGAAAGCCGGTCCCACCGCGGGCTGTGTGCCCAAATTGCAGCAGCCTCGGCTACCTGCGGGTCGGGATGCCGCTCACCGGTGTTCGCGAGACGGAAGACCTCCCGGCGGGCAGGTGCGCCCAGGCGCTTCCACTCGACTCGGTTCCTAGAGGCCATCGCAGCATCAGAACCCGAACCTGAACTGGCCATCACTTCGAACCGCTAGATGTCTGTCCGAAGCGGAACTCCACGACGTCGCCGTCCTGCATCACGTAGTCCTTGCCCTCCATGCGCGCCTTGCCGTGCGCGCGGGCCTCGTGCACGGAGCCCAGGTCGATCAGATCCTGGAAGTGGATCACCTCGGCCTTGATGAAGCCCTTCTCGAAGTCCGTGTGGATGACGCCGGCGGCCTGGGGAGCCTTCCAGCCCTTGCCGATCGTCCAGGCTCGCGCCTCCTTGGGACCGGCGGTGAGGTAGGTCTGCAAGCCGAGCGTGTCGAAGCCGATGCGGGCGAGCTGGTCGAGCCCCGACTCGTCCTGACCGGTCGAGGCGAGCAGCTCCGCCGCATCCTCGGGGTCGAGGTCCATCAGCTCCGACTCGATCTTCGCGTCCAGGAACACGGCCTGGGCGGGGGCGACCAGGGCTGCCAGTTCCGCCTTGCGCGCCGCATCCGTCAGCACCGCCTCATCCACGTTGAACACGAAGATGACGGGCTTCGCGGTAAGCAGGCCCAGCTCGCGGATCGGCTCGAGATCGATCCCGGATGCCGACAGCAGCACGCCGCGCTCCAGCGCGTCCTTCGCCTGCAGCGCCGTCGAGAGCACGACGGGCTCGATCTTCTTGCCCCGCACTTCCTTCTCGTACCGTGCGATCGCCTTCTCGAGCGTCTCGAGGTCGGCGAGCATCAGCTCGGCGTTGATCGTCTCCATGTCGTTCTGCGGGTTCACCGCGCCCTCGACGTGGACGACATCGTCGTCGGCGAAGCCGCGCACGACCTGGGCGATCGCATCCGCCTCGCGGATGTTCGCGAGGAACTTGTTGCCGAGCCCCTCCCCCTCGGATGCGCCGCGCACGATGCCCGCGATGTCGACGAACGACACGACAGCCGGCACGAGGCGCTCGCTGTGGAACACGTCGGCCAGCTGCTGCAGCCGCGGATCGGGCAGGTTCACAACCCCGACGTTGGGCTCGATCGTCGCGAACGGGTAGTTCGCCGCGAGCACCTGGTTCTTGGTCAGGGCGTTGAAGAGAGTGGACTTGCCGACATTGGGCAGTCCGACGATTCCGATGGTGAGAGCCACGGGCATCCAGTCTAGTTGGGGACGGATGCCGATCCCGGCGGGGTCAGTCGGGGTCGACCCGCCAGCGCATGAGCACGTTGCCCGATTCCTCCCAGACACGTGTCTCGAGGAGCTTGAGGGCGACCAGCGGCTTCGCATCGAACAGCGCAACGCCGGATCCTGCGATGAGCGGGAACGTCACGAGGTGCAGCTCGTCGACGAGGCCGGCGTTCATCATGTCGTTCCAGAGCACCCGCCCGAGCAGGATCAGGATGCCGCGCCCCTCCTCGCTCTTCAGGGCCGCGACCTCGGCCCGGGCATCGGCCACGCGAACGATGCGGACGTTGTCGTACGGCGCGAGATCGCCCTCCGTGATCGTGTCGGACACGACGATCTTCTCGACGCCCAGGATGAGACCGGCGAATTCGCGGCGGATGGCCGTCGCATCCGGGTCCCCCTGCACTCCGGCCCAGTAGCCGAGGTTGCCGAGCGTCGATCGGCGGCCCGAGAGGATCAGCGTGTCGGATCGGCGCAGCAGCTCGGTCGTATAGAAGTCGAACGAGTCGGCGCCGCAGTAGTCGGGGTGCTGGTGCTCGAAGAACGAGCCGATGTCGTGGTCGTCGTCCTCGTAGCGACCGTCGACGGTGACGAAATTGCAGACAGTGAGGGTGCGCACGCGCCGAACGCTACCCGTCTCCTCCGACCCTCGTCACCGGCACCGTCACGGGCCATACTGATGGCCGTGGATGACTGCTGCGCTCCGCGCACCCCCGACGGCTACGAGCGAGAGTTCGACGCCCGGTTCGCGCGTCGCCTCGCGACGCGGTATCGCCGCGCGGGCCTGACGCCGAGTGCCCGCCTGATTCTCGAGTTCGCGTCATCGATCGGCCTCGAAGGGTCGTCACTGCTCGAGATCGGCGGGGGCATCGGGGACATCCAGCTCGAAGCGCTGAGGAACGGCGCATCCCACGCCACCAACGTCGAGCTGTCTTCCGCGTACGAGCCCGAGGCGGCTCGCCTCCTCGAGGAGTCCGGCTTCCGCGATCGCGCCACCAGGATGCTGGGCATCGACGTCGCGGGCACCCCGGAGGCCGTCGAGCCGGCGGACATCGTCGTGCTGCATCGCGTCGTGTGCTGCTACCCGGACTACGAGCGGCTGCTCGGGGCGGCGGCCGGGCGCGGCAGGCGCGCCGTCGTCTTCAGCTATCCGGTGCGCAGCTGGATGACCCGCGCGAGCGTGCGCGCCGTCAATGCGTGGAGCGTCCTGAATCGCAGGTCGTACCGGATGTTCGCGCACGCTCCGGACGACATGGTCTCGGTGCTGCGCGCACGCGGGTTCGAGACCCGGTATCGCGGCGGCACCGGACCCTGGCGGATCGTCGGCGCCGTCCGCGTCTGACGTTCTACGGCCGGACGGCGCGGAAGGCGCGCGTCACGTACGGCAGCTCGATGACGGCATCCTCCGTCGCTCCGACGCGGTCGAAGAGCGCCGCGAGCCCGCGCTCGATCCGCGCGCGATCGTCCGGCTCGGCGGTGAGGAGGTAGCTGCGCGAGCGTGCCATGTCGAACAGCGCGTCGCGGGTCATGGGCCGCATCCACGCCCAGCTCTGCCATTCGAGAGCCCCGAACGGCTCCCCGACCACCGGGCCGCCCTCGGCGATCATGATCTCGGCGTTGCTGCTGTGCATGATGTCCGACATCTCCGACACCCAGTCGACGCTGTCGTCCCGGATGTTCCAGATCAGCCCGAGCACCCCGCCGGACCGCAGGACGCGCCCGGCCTCCGCAGACGCCTCCTCGACGTCGACCCAGTGCCACGCCTGCCCGAGCACGACGGCGTCGACGCTCGCGTCGGGCAACGGCATCCGTTCCGCCGTCCCGAGGAAGGTCGGGACGGCAGGAAGCTCCGCGTGCAGCCGCGCCAGCATGTCGGCATCGGGGTCGACGGCGACGGTCTGCGCCCCGATCGCCTCGACGACGCGGGTGAGCTTGCCGGTGCCGGCGCCGACGTCGACCGCACGGATCGAGGTCTGGCCGTCGGCGACGGGATCGAGCATCCATCGCACCGCTTCGACGGGGTAATCGGGCCTTCCGGACTCGTACGTGGATGCGGCGGCGCCGAACGAGCGCGCCATCTCATCGCGTGTGGCCATATGCCCGAGCGTACGCCGCGCAGATGCGGATCGCGCCGCCGCTCGGCGCGCCTCCCGTCCCGCGCGACGGCGCCGGGCGACCCTGGCACCGTGGGATTGGATTTCACCGCGATCGACTTCGAGACGGCGAATTCCAGCAATGCGTCGGCGTGCGCGGTGGGCCTCGCCCGCGTACGCGACGGCCGCATCGTCGCCCAGGCGGGGTGGCTCATCCAGCCGCCCGCGGGACACGATGCCTTCTTCGAGATCAACGTGGGGATCCACGGCATCCGCCCCGAGGACGTCCGGGACGCACCCACCTGGACGGCGCAGCTCGACGACCTCGCCGCGTTCGCGGGCGCGGACGTGCTCGTCGCGCACAACGCGGGATTCGACATGGCCGTACTGCGCGCCGCGTGCGACGTGACCGGGGACCTCTGTCCGCCCTACCGCTACGCGTGCAGCCTGCAGATCGCGCGGCGGCTGTACGACCTCGAGTCCTATCGCCTCCCGTCGGTCGCGGCGGCCGCGGGCTTCACCGGCTTCGCGCACCACGACGCGGCCGCAGACGCACTCGCCTGTGCGCACATCATGATCGATGCGGCGAGGCGCACCGGAGCGGACGACATCGCCCACCTGGCCGATGCGGCCGGCGTGGAGATGCGGCGCATCCCCGCGCCGGCGTTGTTCGCGGCCTGATGTCGGAGGTTCCCGGCATCCTTCTCGCATGGACGCACTGACCCTCGCCGTGATCGCCGTCGTCGGCATCGGCATCGGCGCACTCGCCGGCTGGTTCGCCGGGCTCGCGCGCGGCGCGAACCGCGAGAGCGCCGTGCGCGCGGATCTCGCGTCGCGTACGGCAGCGGCGGAGGCGGCGCGGGATGCTGCGCAGGGCGAGCTCCGGCGGCAGGTCGCCCTGTACCGCGAGCTCGTCGCTCAGGCGCGTGACGATCAGGCCGCGCGCGAGGAGCGCGAGCGGCGCGAGCAGCAGGTGCTGCGCGCGCTCGCCCCCGTGCGCGAGACGCTGGAGACCATGCAGCTCAAGGTCGACGACCTCGAGCGCGACCGGCAGCACCAGTTCGGGATGGTGGCGGAGCAGCTGCGGCAGACGCGCGTGAGCGGCGAGGCGCTCCGGGCGACCACGGAGTCCCTCGCCAGTGCGCTGCGCTCCGGCGCGACACGCGGCGTGTGGGGCGAGACGCAGCTGCGCCGCGTCGTCGAGGCGGCGGGTCTCACGCGGTACGTCGACTTCGACACGCAGACGTCGATCCAGACGGATGCGGGCGCCGGCCGTCCCGACATGGTCATCCGCCTTCCCGGCGGGCGGGCGCTGGCCGTCGACGCGAAGGTGCCGCTCGACGCCTACCTCGAGGCGAGCGCGATCCCGATCACAGCCCAGGGCGATGACGGTGCGCGGCGCGCGGCACTGCTGGGCAAGCATGTGAAGGCCGTGCGCGCCCACATCGACGCCCTGGCGCGCAAGACGTACTGGGCCGGAATCGGCGCGAGCCCCGAATTCGTCGTCTGCTTCATTCCGAGCGAATCGTTGCTCGCCGCAGCGCTCGAGGAGGACCCGGCGCTGCTCGACTACGCGTTCGGCAAGCGGGTCGCCCTCGCCTCGCCGGTCAACCTCTGGGCGGTGCTCAAGACGGTGGCGTACACGTGGACCCAGCAGGACGTCACGCAGGAGGCCCGGCAGCTGTTCGAGCTCGGCACACAGCTCTACGAGCGGCTGGGCACCCTCGCCGGCCACGCCGACGACATGCGCCGCGCGATCGAGCGGACGGTGGACACCTACAACCGCTTCGCGGGCGCGCTCGAGTCGCGCGTGCTCGTGACGGCGCGGCGGTTCCCGGGGATCGACGAGACGAAGCTGGACGCCCTCGGGGTGCCGGCGACGATCGAGCGGACGCCTCGGCGTCTGGTCGCGGACGAACTCGCGCTCGCGCCGGACGAGCCCGTGCTCACCGCAGACGAGCCCGTGCTCACCGCAGACCTGGGAGACCTGCGAGAGCGGCTCGCCGAGTCGGAGTGATGGCCGTGAGGCCCGGTCAGACGAGACCCTGCGGGATGAAGTTCATGAGCGCGATGACCGCGAGAGTGACGCCGACGAAGGCGCCGACGAGCCACCATGCGCTGATCTGATGTCCCTCATCGCGACGCACTCGGAACAGGACGTCCGGGCGTCGCGCCGGATCATGGGCGTGCGCGTTCGCCACGACCGCCTGAGCGCCCGTGCGAACGGGAGGTTCACCTGCAGGACCTGCCATGACCGGTCCCCTCTCGTGCTGTGTGCGGGACCTTCTGATTGTGCCAGAGAACCGCCCCGCGCATGCGGAGCGCGCTCCCAGACTGGTCCGAGCCGCCTACAGCCACTTGGAGACGAGGTGCTCCGACGAGATCCGGCGCAGCGTCCCGGAGACACCGCGGAGCACGACGCTCTCGGTGTAGAGGTAGCCCCCCTCGCGGCGCACACCGGCCACGAGAGCCCCGTCGGTCACACCCGTCGCGACGAACAGCGTGTTGTTGCCCTGGACCATCTCGTCGGCCTCGTACACGTACCCGTCGAGTTTCAATCCGGCGTCGATGCCGCGCTGTTTCTCGTCGTCGTCGCGCGCCCAGAGACGGCCCTGGATGTGGCCGCCGAGCGCCTTGATCGCGCATGTCGTCACGATGCCCTCCGGAGAGCCGCCGATGCCGATGCACATGTCGGTGCGGGCGTTGTGCCGCGCTGCGTTGATGCCGCCCGCGACGTCGCCGTCGCTCATGAGCCGGGTGCCCGCACCCGCCTCGCGGATCTCGGCGATGAGCTCCTCGTGGCGCGGACGATGCAGCACCGACACGACGATCTCGTCGACGGGCTTGCCGAGCGCCTTCGCCAGCCGCCGGATGTTCTCCGCGACGGGGAGGCGGATGTCCACCACGCCGACGCCCGCGGGCCCGGTGACGAGCTTGTCCATGTAGAAGACGCTGGATGCGTCGAGCATCGCACCGCTGTCTGCGACGGCGATGACCGACAGGGCGTTGTTGCGGCCCGCGGCGGTCAGCGACGTGCCGTCGATCGGGTCGACCGCGATGTCGCACTGCGGACCGCGGCCGTTGCCGACGTGCTCGCCGTTGAAGAGCATCGGGGCGTTGTCCTTCTCGCCCTCGCCGATGACGATCGTGCCGTCGAAGTCCACCGTGCCGAGGAACGCGCGCATCGCGTCGACGGCGGCGCCGTCGGCCGCCTCCTTTGCACCTCGACCGATGAACGGAACGGCGCGGATGGCCGCGGCCTCCGTGGCGCGCACCAGTTCGAGGGCGAGGTTGCGATCGGGGCGGAGCGGGCTCATCTCGGCGGAAAGGCTGACCATGGCGCCATGGTATTGGGCGACCGCGTCGAAAACGGTCCTTCCCTCCGCGCGCAGACCCGAAAGAAGCGCCGTTCTTGCCGCGCCGTCAGATCCCACGGTTCCGCGGGGCACAGCATCCACCACGACATGATGGATCTTCCGCGCCTCACTAAGCTCAGTGGTGATACCCCACCACGATCGAGGAGTCGGACATGCCCGTCGCCACCCCCGAACAGTACGCAGAGATGCTCGACCGCGCGAAGGCCGGCGGATTCGCGTACCCAGCCATCAACGCGGCGAGCTCCCAGAGCATCAACGCGATCCTCCAGGGCCTCACCGAGGCCGGCTCGGACGGCATCATCCAGGTCACGACGGGAGGCGCCGACTACTTCGCCGGTCACACCGTCAAGGGCCGCGCGACCGGCGCCCTCGCCTTCGCGAAGTTCGCGACCGAGGTCGCCAAGAACTACCCGATCACGATCGCGCTGCACACCGACCACTGCCCGAAGCCCGCGCTCGCCGACTTCGTGCTGCCGCTCATCGAGGCTTCCGAGGAGGAGGTCAAGGCCGGCCGCAACCCGATCTTCCAGTCGCACATGTGGGACGGCTCGGCCGTGCCGCTCGACGAGAACATCGAGATCGCCAAGGAGCTGCTCCCCCGCCTGAAGAACATCAACGCCATCCTCGAGGTCGAGATCGGCGTCGTCGGCGGCGAGGAGGACGGGGTCAAGCACGAGGGCACCAACGACGCCCTCTACACGACCACGGGCGACGTCGCGAAGGCGGTCGAGGCCCTCGGCCTCGGCGAGCAGGGCCGCTGGATCGCCGCCCTCACCTTCGGCAACGTGCACGGCGTGTACAAGCCCGGCAACGTGAAGCTCAAGCCCGAGCTCCTGGGCGAGATCCAGGCGGGGATCGCCGCGCAGTTCGGCACGGGCGAGAAGCCGCTCGACCTCGTCTTCCACGGCGGCAGCGGGTCCTCCGACGAAGAGATCGCTCTGGCGGTCGCGAACGGCGTCGTCAAGATGAACATCGACACCGACACGCAGTACGCCTTCACGCGCTCGGTCGCCGGCTTCATGTTCCAGAACTACGACGGCGTCCTGAAGGTCGACGGCGAGGTGGGCAACAAGAAGGCCTACGACCCGCGCGCGTGGGGCAAGATCGCCGAGTCGGCGATGGCCGCTCGCGTCGTCGAGGCGACGAAGCAGCTCGGCTCGGCAGGGCAGTCGAAGGGCGCCTGACCCTCTCGGTCACCGAGCTCGCCCTCACGGTCACCGAGCTCGCCCTCACGGTCACCGAGCTCGCCCTCACGGTCACCAAGCTCGCCCTCACGGTCACTGAGCTCGCCCTCACGGTCACTGAGCTTGTCGAAGTGCGGATGCCTCGGTCTGCGGGCCGGGGCATCCGTCGTCTCCGCGCCTACTCGGGGTCCTGGTAGCCGTCGAGCAGTCCCGGTGCACCCTCCGGGGCGGGGATGACGACGATCTCGTCCCCCGCCTGGATCCGCCCGGTGCGCACCACCCGCAGGTATGGTCCGAGTCGCCGCGCGCTCGAGAACCGCTTGACCCACCCGCGCTCGTCATCGCCCCCGACCCACCGTGCGAATGTCTGGCAGGGTGTCCGCGGCATCGTGACCTCGACCTCGACCCCGTCGCCGATGCGCCAGCGGTCGCCGATGCGCGACGCGTTGACGTCGAGGCCCTGCACGCGCAGGTTCTCGCCGAACCAGCCCGGCGGGAGCTTGCGGCCGAGCTGGCCTGCCCAGTGCTCGGCGTCCTCGTCGGCGTACGCGTAGAGCGCCTTGTCGAGGCCGCCGTGGTGCTTGCGATCGGCCTGCACATCGGCATACGCGCCATAGCGGCCGACCCGCACGCTGCCCTCGACGGCCCTCTTGTCGATCGCCGTCACACCGACCGCCCCTGCGTCGGGGCGGAGCTGACGGACGACGCAGACGGCGACGAGACGAGGCATCCCGTCAGCCTATCCACGCGGGTCAGGGCGAGTAGGTCATGAGCACCTTGCCCGAGGCATCCAGGATCTGCACCGCACGGATGGATGCCGTGTCCAGCGCCGTTCCCGCGCTCAGATGCGCGTCCTTGCCCGCGAGCACCTTCCAGGTGGACAGCTGGGTCGTGGAGCCGTCGGTGCCGACCACCGCGAGGGCGTACACGTGGTCGGCGCCCCCCGTGCCGTAGGTCGGCGCGTACCGGCACGACAGGTCGATCTTCGTGCCCCACGCCACGCCCTGCAGACGCACCGAAGCCGTGAGCGGAGCCTTCGTCAGCGGCTGCATCGCCTCCGCCGGCGGCAGCGAGGGCAAGGCCGTGGCCGTCGGGATCGCCTGGGGGATCCGCGGCTCGAAGGCCTCCCCGAGCGTCAGCGGAAGCGCGACGGCCGCGACGACGACGACCGCCGCTGCGAGGGCGAGGCCGAACCTCAGTGCCCGTCGCCGCCTCTCCGCGGCGCGCGCCCGCTCGACGAGGGCGCTGCGTGCCGCGGGCCCGGGTTCCGCGCTCGGTCGTCCGGTCCCGGTGTCCTCGGCGAACGCGTCCGCCCGCACTCGCGACAGCAGGCCGACGGTCGGCGCGAGCGCCGCCACTGCCGCACGGCACTCGGCGCAGGTCTCCATGTGCTCCTCGAAGGCCGCCCGGTCGGCGGGCGAGAGCGCTCCGATCAGGTAGGCGGCATCCCATTCCGCGAAGCGATCCGTCATCTCGTCACCCCCCTCTCCTGCAGGGCCAGGCGCAGTGCGCGCAGTCCGTAGTGCAATCTCGATTTGACCGTTCCCTCGGGGATGTCGAGCTCCGCGGCGGTCTGCGCGACGCTCCTGCCCAGGTAGTACGCGTGGACGATGACCGCGCGATGGTCCGGGGTGAGCGTCGCGAGGGCGTCGCGGATCAGGATGCCGTCGAGCAGCAGGTCCGCCGCATCCGCCCCCGCGTGATCGGGAGGATCGGCGACGGCGAACTCGTGCCGCCGGCGCGCGCTACGTGCTTCGTCGATGACGATGCGCCGTGCGACGGTCAGCATCCACCCGCGCAGCGACTCCGGGTCCTCGGCGAGGATCCGCGGTGTGCGCCAGGCGCGCAGCAGCGTGTCCTGCACGATGTCGTCGGCGGCGGCGGCGTCACCCGTGAGCGCGACGACGTAGCGCCGCAGCGGCGCCGCATGGGCGTCGAAGAGCGCCGTCAGCCGGGCTTCGTCGGTGCTTCGCAAGGGTCCTCCTCGCTGTCATCACGATAACGAGGGCCCTGGGGTTCAGCGCGCCGTCTGCTGATCGAACCAGTGGATGACCGCCGGGTCGGCGACCAGCGGGATCGTGAGGCAGATCGTGAGCACGATCCAGCTCACGACGGCGCCGACCAAGGGGATCCACCAGGCCCGCTTCCCGCGGGCCATCACGCGCCAGGAGATCAGGGCCGTCACGATCCAGCCGATCGCGAAGACGATCACGCCGGCCGTGGCCCACGCCTGCGACTGCGGGGTCGTGGTGAACGATCCGGTGATGCCCATGGTCTTCATCCACGCATCCGCGAACGCGGTGAAGTCCGAGAGTTCGAAGACCGTGCTCACCACGACGAACGCGCCGTAGGCGAGCAGGGCGACCGTGACGATGCGGTCGATCAGGTGGCCGCGCGCGGCCGGAGCGCCGGGGGCCGGAACGACGGGACCGGGCTGCGCGGGCGCCGGCGGGGATGCAGGCGGGGCATGCTGCATGCGCGCGCGCTGTTCCTCCGGGGTCGCGTACTCGCCGTATGCGGGGCGCGGGCGCTCGTCGGGTGTGCTCATGCGCCGGCTCCTGCACCCGTGGCGCGGCCGCCGAGCGCCCGCTCGTCGCGACGACCGGCAGTGTCGTGCCGCAGCTCCTTCGGCAGCGAGAACATCAGGTCCTCCTCGGCGGTGCGCACCTGCTCGACATCGCGGTAGCCGGCACCGGCCAGCTCCTCGAGCACCTGCTGGACGAGCACCTCGGGCACCGAAGCGCCGCTCGTCACCCCGACCGTCGCGACGCCGTCGAGCCACTCCTGGCGCACCTCGTCGGCGTAGTCGACGCGATAGGCGGCCTTGGCGCCGTGCTCGAGCGCGACCTCGACGAGGCGCACGCTGTTGGACGAGTTCGCGGAGCCGACGACGATGACGAGGTCGGCATCCTTCGCCACCTTCTTGATCGCGACCTGCCGATTCTGCGTCGCGTAGCAGATGTCGTCCGAGGGCGGATCGTGCAGCTCGGGGAACCGGTCGCGCAGGCGCCGCACCGTCTCCATCGTCTCGTCGACGGAGAGTGTGGTCTGCGACAGCCACACGACCTTCGACGGATCCTTCACCTCGACGGTGTCGGCCTCGTCGGGCGAGTTCACGATCGTGACGTGATCCGGCGCCTCGCCGGCGGTGCCCTCGACCTCCTCGTGCCCGAGGTGGCCGATCAGGAGGATCTCGTAGTCGTCGCGGGCGAAGCGCACGGCCTCGCGATGCACCTTGGTCACGAGCGGGCAGGTGGCGTCGATCGCCTGCAGGCCCCGGTCCGCTGCCGCGGTCACGACGGCCGGCGACACGCCGTGGGCGCTGAACACGACGTGCGCGCCCTCGGGCACTTCGTCGACCTCGTCGACGAAGATCGCGCCCTGCGCCTCGAGCTCGGTCACCACGTGGATGTTGTGGACGATCTGCTTGCGCACGTACACCGGTGCACCGAAGCGCTCGAGCGCCTTCTCGACGGCGATGACCGCACGGTCGACGCCCGCACAGTACCCCCGTGGGGAGGCCAGCAGAACGCGTTTGCGTCCGTCCACGGGGATATCCTGAAGGCGCCCTCGGCGCCCCGGGATGCGGGGCACGGGCAGCTTCACGGCGGGGGTGCTCACGCCTTGATTCTACGGTCGGCCGCCCGGGCGCAGCCGAGAGGACGCACAGACAGGGACTCATGACGATCTTCCGCCCCGACCACGTGCCGGGCGAGCCGCCGCCCGCCGACGCCGTGGCCCCGCGCGACTCGTCCCCGGATGCCCCGACCTCGGTCGCGCGCCTCAACGAGACCATCCACGGTTTCGTCGAGCGGTGGGGATCGGTGTGGGTCGAGGGCGAGATCACGTCGTGGAACGTGCGGGGCGGCAACGTCTACGGCCGGATCAAGGACCTCGGAGCGGATGCCGCGCTCTCCTTCCGACTCTGGTCGTCGACGCTGCGCCGCCTGCCCGATCTGAAGGTGGGCGACCACGTCGTCGCCTGTGTCAAGGCCGACTACTACGTGCGCGGCGGCGACTTCACGTTCACGGTCTCGGCGATGCGCCACATGGGGCTCGGCGACCAGCTCGAACGGCTCGAACGGCTGCGCGCCCAGCTGCGGGCGGAGGGCCTGTTCGATCCTGCGCGCAAGAAGCCGATCCCGTTCCTCCCCCGCTGCATCGGGCTCATCACCGGCGAGAAGTCGGACGCCGAGCGCGACGTGCACCGCAACGCCGAGCTGCGCTGGCCGCAGGTGCGCTTCCGCACGGCGCACGCAGCGGTCCAGGGCGATCGGTGCGTGCCCGAGACGATCGGGGCACTGAAGGCGCTGGACGCCGATCCCGACGTCGACGTCATCATCATCGCCCGCGGCGGCGGCGACCCGCAGTCCCTGCTCGGCTTCAGCGACGAGCGCCTGCTGCGTGCGGTGGCCGCCGCATCCACTCCCATCGTGAGCGCCATCGGCCACGAGAACGACCACCCGCTCCTCGACGACGTCGCCGATCTGCGCGCGTCGACGCCGACGGATGCCGCCAAGCGCGTCGTTCCGGATGTCGCCGAACAGCGCGCCCTCGTCGCGCAGCTGCGCGCGCGGCTCACCGGTCGCCTCACGCAGCGACTCTCGCACGACATCGCCCAGCTCGAGCAGCTGCGGACGCGTCCGGCCCTGCGATCGCCGGAGTCGATGGTCACATCGCGCGAGCACGAGATCCGCATGGCGACCGCGCGCGGGCGCGACATCGTGGAGCGGGAGCTGGATGCCGCGACCCTCCGCACCGCCGAGCTGCGCGCAGGCCTGCGCGCCCTGTCGCCGGGCGCGACCCTCGCGCGCGGCTACGCGATCGCGCTGGTCGACGGAGACGTCATCGTGCGGGATGCGGCGCAGGCCCCGGCCGGCGCACAGCTCGTCGTGACGGTGGGCCGCGGATCCCTCGCGGCGCTCTCCGAGGGTGAGATCGTCGAGAGCGCCGACGACGAGCGCTGAGGCGGCGGGGGCGCGCGACGCGCCGAACTAAGATGGAACCTATGACCGCGCCGACCGAGGGCCTTCCCGACGTGGCGTCGCTCTCCTTCGAGCAGGCCCGCGACGAGCTGGTGCGCGTCGTCGCCGAGCTCGAGCAGGGTGCGCCGACGCTCGAGCACTCTCTGGCCCTGTGGGAACGGGGCGAGGCGCTCGCGGCACGGTGCGAGGAATGGCTCGTCGGCGCGAAGCGCCGGCTCGACCAGGCGCGCGGAGCGGCCGAGACCGCCCGCACGACGGAGGCATGATGGCATCCGGAACCGCCCACCCCACTCCACCCGCCGCTTCGCCTGGGGCGGAGCCTCGGGGGCGTGGCCCCCGCATCGTGGCCGAGCTCGGCCGCCCGGAGACGCCCGAGGAGACCGCGGCACGCAAGGCCGAGTCGTCTCGCGTCTACCGCTCGAGCCAGACCTTCCGCAATCTCATCGCGGCGCTGCTCGCGACCCTCGCGATCGTCGTCGTCATCGTCCTGTCCGTGCCCCGCGGCACGCCCGCCGCGCAGGGTTCGATCGATGTCGCCTCCGTCGCCCAGCAGGTGCAGAGCGGCTACGACCACCCCGTCGTGGTGCCGCACGTGCCGACCTCGTGGCGGGTGAACGAGGCCGCGATCGACGGCAGCGACACGTGGTCCATCGCCTATGTGCCGACGGGTGACAAGGGCTACCTGCGCGTCTCGCAGGCCTTCGACGCCGACACGGCGTGGGATGCCCAAAAGCTCAGTGGAGCGGCACCCTCGGGCACCATCGTCGTCGACGGCGTCACGTGGACGGTGTACGACATCCAGGATCCGTCGCGCGCCGGCAACGTCTCGTACGCCATCGGCACGAAGGCGGGCAAGGACCGCATCCTCATCTATGGCACCGCGAACCCCAAGACGGCCGCCGTGGCCGCGGAGGGGCTCGCGCAGCAGATCCACGACCTGAACGGAGCCGCCCAGTGACCGAGACCGCAACCCCCGCCGCCATCTGGACCGAGATGCAGCGCGGCAATGCGAGATTCGTCGCGGGCGAGCCCAGCCACCCCCGCCAGGACGTCGAGCGGCGGCACGACCTCGCCCACACGCAGGCGCCGCGGGCGGCGCTGTTCGGGTGCGCCGACTCGCGGCTGGCGGCCGAGATCATCTTCGACCAGGGCCTGGGCGACCTCTTCGTCATCCGCAACGCCGGTCAGGTCGTCACCTCCTCGGTCGTGGGGTCGCTGGAGTACGCCGTCGCGGTGCTGAACGTGCCGCTCATCGTCATCCTCGGCCATGACGAGTGCGGCGCCGTGCGCGCAGCCATCGACTCCACCGCCGTCGACGCCGCGGAGCTGCCGGCGAACATCTGGCGTCTCATCGCGTCGATCGTCCCGGCCGCGCGGCGCGTTCTGCGCGAGACCCCCGGCGCGACGGCGGAGACCGTGGACGCGGAGACCGTAGGCCGCGAGCACCTGCGCGACACCGTCGCAGAGCTGCTGCAGTCGTCCGACCTCATCAGCCGGGCCGTCGAGGAAGGGCGGCTCGCGATCGTGGGCGCCAACTACCGACTGGCCGAGGGCGCCGTGGTGCCCGACATCACCGTGGGCATCGCGACGGACGCGGATGCCTGAGACCGGAGGAACGAAGAAGTGACCGACACCGAGTACCGCATCGAGCACGACACGATGGGCGAGGTGCGGGTGCCCGCATCCGCGCTCTACAGCGCTCAGACGCAGCGCGCCGTGGAGAACTTCCCGATCTCGGGGAAGGGCCTCGAGCCGGCGCAGATCGCCGCCCTGGCCCGCATCAAGAAGGCGGCGGCGCTCGCCAACAAGGATCTCGGCGTGCTCGACGCGGGCATCGCCGACGCGATCGCCCAGGCGGCGGACGCCGTGGCGACCGGCGCGTACGACGACCAATTCCCGGTCGACACGTACCAGACCGGCTCCGGCACGTCCTCGAACATGAACATGAACGAGGTGCTCGCGACGCTGGCGACCCGCATCCTCGGTGCCCCCGTCCACCCGAACGACCACGTGAACGCCTCGCAGTCGTCGAACGACGTCTTTCCGACCTCCGTCCACATCGCCGTGACGCAGGCCCTCATCGACGACCTGATCCCCGCGCTCGACCACCTCGCGGTCGCGCTCGAGGCGAAGGCCGAGCTCTGGAAGGACGCCGTCAAGTCCGGCCGCACGCACCTGATGGATGCCACGCCCGTCACGCTCGGCCAGGAGTTCGGCGGATACGCGCGCCAGATGCGCCTCGGCATCGAGCGTGTGCGCTCGGCGCTGCCCCGTGTCGGCGAAGTGCCCCTCGGGGGCACCGCGGTCGGCACCGGCATCAACACGCCGCTCGGCTTCCCGCAGAAGGTCATCGAGCTGCTCGCCACCGAGACCGAACTGCCGATCACCGAGGCCAAGGACCACTTCGAGGCCCAGGCCAACCGCGACGGCCTCGTCGAGGCGTCCGGCGCCCTGCGCACGATCGCGGTGTCGCTCACCAAGATCAACAACGACCTGCGCTGGATGGGCTCCGGTCCGAACACGGGTCTCGGCGAGCTGCACATCCCGGATCTGCAGCCCGGTTCGTCGATCATGCCCGGCAAGGTGAATCCGGTCGTCCCCGAGGCCGCGCTCATGGTCTGCGCACGGGTCATCGGCAACGACGCGACCATCGCGTGGGCGGGCGCCTCCGGCTCGTTCGAGCTCAACGTCGCGATCCCCGTCATGGGCACCGCGCTTCTGGAGTCGATCCGACTGCTCTCGAACGCGATGCGCGTGCTCGCCGACAAGACGATCGACGGCCTCCAGGCGAACATCGCGCGTGCCGCCGCATTCGCCGGGATGTCGCCGTCCATCGTCACGCCGTTGAACAAGGTGGTCGGCTACGAGGCGGCTGCGAAGATCGCCAAGCACGCCGTCGCGCAGGGCATCACGGTGCGCGAGGCCGTCATCGACCTCGGCTACGTCGACCGCGGCGAGATCTCCGAAGAGCAGCTGGACGACAAGCTCGACCTGCTCTCCATGACCCACCCGGGTTGAGCCGGGCCGGCACTCCCCCGTCGCCCCGTCCGTGATCCGCGCCTCGCACGCCGCAGCTCCCCGCCCGCTCTCCACGCGGGCGCGGATCCTCAGCGCGATCCTCGCGGTCGCCTGTGTGGGGCTCGCGGTGGTGGGCGGCGTGACGTTCCTCGTGCAGCGCGACCGCGTGCTGTCCGAGGTGGACGCCCGGCTGAAGGCGCAGGTCGGGAGCCTGGAGACGGTGGCCTCGCCGGCACCGGCGGTGAGCCCGAACGACAGCGCCACGACGGCCACCGAGAAGCTGTCGACGGACGACTTCTCGTCGGTCTCGGACTACCTGCACGCCGTCGTCGCCCGGCTCGTGCCCGCGCAGAACGAGGGCTCGGTCGCGGTGATCGACGGTCGCGCGCGCTACCGGCCGTCGACCCTGTCCGGCTTCGACCTCTCGCAGAACACGCAGCTGATCACCCGCGCCGTGGCGGAGACGGCCAGGGCCCACGGCACCGTGATCGGCACGGCCGACACCTCCCAGGGTGCACTCCGGTACATCGCCATCCCGGTGACGATGTCCGGCGATCCCGAGTCGGGGCTGTACATCCGCGCGATCAACCTCGACGCCGAGCTCTCCCCGGTGACCGCGTCCATCACGACGTACGGGATCGCTGCGGTCGTCATGCTGGCCGCGATCGGTCTTGTGGGCTGGTTCGTCGCAGGACGCCTCCTCTCGCCCATCCGGCGCCTGCATGAGACGGCGGATGCGATCACCCTGACGGACCTCGGCGCCCGCATCCCCGCCGAGGGCAACGACGACATCTCCGCCATGACCCGCACGGTCAACTCGATGCTCGACCGCCTCGAGTCCTCGGTGGATGTGCAGCGCCAGCTCCTCGACGACGTGCGCCACGAGCTGAAGACGCCGATCACGATCGTGCGGGGGCACCTCGAGCTGATGGATGCCGCGGACGCCACAGATGTCGACGAGACGCGCCAGCTCGGCATCGCGGAGCTCGACCGCATGACCCGGCTCGTGGACGACATCGACCTGCTGGCCGCCGTCGAGGGCGACCAGTACACGATGGTCGACATCGCCCTGGACCGGCTGACCGCCCGCATCGGAGGGATGGTCGCCGTCATCCCCGGCCACACGTGGACCATCGAGAGCACGGGGTCGGGAGTCATCCACGGAGACGAAGACCGCCTCCTGCAAGCGTGGCTCGCCCTGGCCGACAATGCGGCGAAGTACTCGCCCCCGGGTGCCCCCATCGAGCTCGGCTCCTCGATCGACGAGCACCGGGCCCGGCTGTGGGTGCGCGACCACGGCCCCGGCATCCCGCCCGACATGCGCCGGCGCGTCTTCCGCCGGTTCGACCGTGCCGGCGGCAAGCGCTCCATCGGCGGCTCCGGCCTGGGCCTCGCGATCGTCGAGGCCATCGCCAAGGCGCATGACGGCGCCTGCACGATCACCGACAGTCCCGGTGGCGGAGCCACATTCTCGATCGAACTGCCGCGTCATCCCATGGTCGTGCCCACCCCGGTGCGGGCCGACAGCGTCACCCGCCGGGAGGAGGCATCGTGACGGTCATACTCATCGCCGAGGACGAGCCGCAGATCGCGGCCTTCGTCCGCCGCGGCCTCGAGCACGCCGGCTACCAGACGATCCTCGCCGAGGACGGCGGCGATGCGCTGCGCATCGCCCTCACCGGCGACGTCGACCTCGTGCTGCTCGACGTCGGGTTGCCGACGTTGGACGGGTTCGAGGTCCTGCGGGAGATCCGCCGCCAGAACGGCGTCCTGCCCGTCGTCATGCTCACGGCGCGCACCTCCACGCGCGACACGGTGGAGGGGCTGGATGCGGGCGCCAGCGACTACGTCCGCAAGCCCTTCACGTTCGAGGAGCTCCTCGCGCGGGTGCGCTCGCGCCTGCGCGACACCGACCGCGGCACCGCCGTGGTGCTCACCCACGGGGACGTCACGCTCGATATCCGCTCCCGGACCGCCGTCGTCGGAGAACGCGAGGTCGAGCTGTCCGCACGCGAGTTCGCCCTGGCGCGGGAGTTCCTGCGGCATCCGGGCGAGGTCCTCAGTCGTGAACAGCTGCTCAGCCGCGTCTGGGGCCTCGACTTCGACCCCGGATCCAATGTCGTCGACGTCTACGTGCGGTACCTGCGCGCCAAGTTCGGCCACGACCGGATCGCGACGGTCCGCGGCGTGGGCTACCGGTGGGACTGACAGCCCCAGCCCCGCACAGAGAAAGGCCCCCGACGCTGGGGAAACGTCGGGGGCCGGGGGCGGTGCTGGGGATACCGCCCGGGTCAATCGCGGTGTGCTGGGGATGACTCTCGCGATTGAGACGTGAAACTCTTGTCGTGGCCGCGTGCCTTGCCGCTGTCGCGGCCGTTGCCATGAACGGGCGCCTGCGCGATGACGCCGTCGCGCTGAACGAGCTTCGGGCTCATCACGGGCGCGTTGAGCCGGCTCTGGCCGCCGGCTCCGTTGCCGGCGGTCTGGTCGCTGTTCTGATGCCCGTTCTGGCCGCCCTGCCCGTTCGCGTCCTGGCCCGACGAGTGCTGGCCGGACGCCGGACGCCTGTTGCCGGATGCCTCCGACTTCGCCGCCGTGGCCCTGGAGGCCTTCGCCGGGGAGGTGAGGATCTCACCGGGCTCCGGAGCCGGCACCGTCACCGTCTCGGGCGCTGCGGGAGCAGGGATGTCCGAGTCCGCCGCGACCACGGGGAAGGGCGTCGGATGCGACGGCGCGACCACGTCGATCTTCGCCACCGACACGCGTGACCCGGCGTTGTCGGCGCGCGCGCCGAGGTCCGTGATCGTCACGACGCCGATGATGCCGCTGACGATCACGGCCGTGCCGGCGATGCCCGCCGTCACCGCCATGCGCGCTGCCATCGACATCCCCTCGGTCTGCTGCTCGGTCGCACACGAATTCGTGCGGGCGACCACACACTCTATGGTCGCGTGTCCGCGGGCCGACATGTGCGCATTTCCGATGAAACTATTCTCATCTTCGATGGACACGTCGGCCCGCGGCCGAGCGGATTCCGAGCGGGCCCCGAGCGTCAGGCGAGCTCGCCGGCCTCCAGCAGATCCGTCACGAGGGCAGCGATCGCCGAGCGCTCCGAGCGGACCAGCGTCACGTGGCCGAACAGATCGTGCCCCTTCAGCGTCTCGATGACAGAGGCGACGCCGTCGTGACGTCCGACCCGCAGGTTGTCGCGCTGACCGACGTCGTGGGTGAGCACCACGCGCGAGTTCTGGCCGATGCGGCTGAGCACCGTGAGCAGCACGTTCCGCTCGAGCGACTGCGCCTCGTCGACCACGACGAACGCGTCGTGGAGCGAGCGCCCGCGGATGTGGGTCAGCGGAAGCACCTCGAGGATGCCGCGAGCCATGACCTCTTCGATGACGTTGGAGGAGACGACCGAGCCCAGGGTGTCGTAGACCGCCTGACCCCACGGGTTCATCTTCTCCTGCTGGTCTCCGGGGAGGTAGCCGAGCTCCTGGCCGCCGACCGCGAACAGCGGCCGGAAGACGATGATGCGCTTCTGCAGCTGACGCTCGAGCACGGCCTCCAGACCCGCGCACAGCGCCAGCGCCGACTTGCCGGTCCCGGCGCGCCCGCCCAGCGACACGATTCCGACGCTCGGGTCCAGCAGAAGGTCGATCGCGATCCGCTGCTCCGCCGAACGGCCGTGCAGCCCGAAGACATCACGGTCGCCGCGCACGAGCCGGTACTCGCCTTCTCCTGTCACACGTCCGAGCGCCGAGCCGCGCTCCGAGTGGATGACCAGGCCCGTGTTGACCGGAACGCCCCGGATGTCGTCGCTCGTGCCGATCTCGGTCTCGTAGAGGTCGCTCATCTCGTCGCCCGAGAGGTCCACGCTGGCGATGCCGGTCCAGCCCGAGTCGATCGCCTGCTCGGCGAGGTACTCCTCGGCGACGATGCCGAGCGAGGCGGCCTTCACACGCATCGGCAGGTCCTTAGACACGACCGTGACGTCCTGACCGTCCTGCATGAGGTTCATCGCGACGGCGAGGATGCGGGTGTCGTTGTCGCCCAGGCGCATGCCTGCCGGCAGGACCGACGCATCCGTGTTCGTGAGCTCGACGCGCAGCGTCCCGCCGTCTCCGACCGGCACCGGGAAGTCCAGGCGCCCGTTCTCGATGCGCAGCTCGTCGAGGTGCCGCAGCGCCTGTCGCGCGAAGTACCCGATCTCCGGGTCGTGGCGCTTGCCTTCGAGCTCGGTGATCACGACGACGGGGATCACGACCGAGTGCTCGGCGAACCGGAAGAACGCGCGGGGGTCGCTCAGCAGCACCGACGTGTCGAGAACGTACGTGCGCAGGCCTTCGTCCTGCGTGATGTCATCTCCGGCGACGTCGTCGACGATGGCCTGCTGGTGGTGCTGTGCTGCTCGAGTGGTCACAACCCGCTCCCCGCCCCGGGACCTCTCCCGGCTTCAGGCGAGTCGACCACTGGCTGCGAGTCGCGATCCGTTTGGCCGACCCGATCGGGCACCTTGCCCGATGCCATGAACGTACGACGACATCGCGCGTACGTCGGTAGCGCCACGCCTGCGTGTCTCTGAACGCTCCGTGAACGCGAAGCCCGTCACCCGCCGGCTCAGGCGACGCGTGAGGCGGCGAACGCGCCGAGTGCGTCCTGCAGCATGTGGAGCGTGCCGATGTCGGTGCCCGCGTGCGGTGCGAGCCGGATGAGCCCGGACCGCGTCGTGAACACCAGGCCGTAGTTCGCGAGCGTGGCGGCCAGCGGCCCGGCATCCTGCGGATCGGGGGCGAGCGCGACGATTCCGGCTCGCCGCGCCGGGTCACGGGGAGTGACGACCGGGATGCCGTGTCCGTCCGCGAGCGCGATGACCTCGTCCACGCGCTCGGCGAGCGCACGCTCGATGACACCGACACCCACGTCGGCGATCTCCCGGGCCGTGGCTGCGAGGCGGCCCGCGGCGAGGTGGTCCAGGACGGACACGCCGTACGCCTGCACCGATGCGGCGGGTGGGACGATCGCATCCACCGGAAGATCCCCCTCGACAGCGGCGAAGCCGGACAGCACCGGCGCGATGCGCTCGCGCGCGATGTCGGAGAACGAGGCGAATCCGGTCCCCCGTCCCGCCCGCAGCCACTTGTAGCCGTGCCCGCACACGACATCGGCGGCCTCGTACTCCGCCTCGATGACGCCGAAGCCCTGGATCGCGTCGACGATGAGCAGCCGGTCGCCGATGACGTCGCGGATCGCGCCGAGGTCGGCGCGGTAGCCGGTGCGGAAGTCGACGAGGCTGACGGCGACGGCCGTCGTCTGGTCGGTGAGCGCGTCGCGGATGGAATCCGGCGTCACGAAGCCGTCCTCCGGATCGAACAGGTCGAGCGTCGCACGGCCGGTGAGGGCGACAGCGCGTGCGGCGGTGATCGTGAGGCTCGGGAACTCGCTCCGGGCGACCAGCAGGCCGCCCTCGAGGCCGAAGAACGCGTGCATGAGGCCGTAGCTGGTCGACGGTTGCAGCGTCACGTGCTCCGCATCCGTCCCGAGCAGCTCGCCGAGCAGCTGCCGCGCCTCACGGTCGTGGTCCGCCACCAGATCGATGCTCGATCGGCGCCCGGTGCCGAGGAGGTCGGCATCCGCCTGCACCTCGCTGCGCACGCCCGGTGAGAGCGGACCGAACGCCGCCCAGTCGAGATATCCGGGCTCGCCGTCGAAGGACGCGGCGAAGGTCGCGAGATCGCTCATCCGGTCATTCTGACACGCCGGAATCCACCCGCCGCGAGGGCTTGGCGACAAGCCTCGCGTGTGGGGCGGCCTCAGCTGCCGTAGCGGCGATCGCGGGAGCCGTAGTCGCGGATCGCCCGGAGGAAGTCCACCTCGCGCAGATCCGGACCCAGAGCCTCGACGAAGTAGAACTCGCTATGCGCCGACTGCCACAGGAGGAAGTCGCTCAGCCGCTGCTCACCGGAGGTCCGGATGACGAGATCGGGGTCCGGCTGGCCGCCGGTGTAGAGGTGCTCGCCGATCTGCTCAGGGGTCAAGCTCGCGGCGAGCTCCTCCAGAGAGCCGCCGGTGGCGTCGTGCTGCGCGATGATGCTGCGCACCGCGTCGACGATCTCGCTGCGGCCGCCGTATCCGACGGCGAGGTTGACGTGCAGCCCGGTGTTGTCCTTGGTGCGCGCCTCCGCCTCGCGCAGCACGCGGAGCAGTTCGGGGGGCAGCAGCTCGGCGCGGCCTACGTGCTTGATCCGCCAGCCCGGGACTCGTGAGATCTCGTCTGCGAGCTGGGCGATGATGTCGTTCAGATCGGAGAGCTCGACGGCGTCGCGCTTGCGCACGTTGTCGGTGGAGAGCAGATACAGCGAGACCACCTTCACGCCGACGCCGTCGCACCAGCGCAGGAACTCCTGCATCTTCGCGGCTCCGGCGCGGTGGCCGTCGGCCGCCGACTGGTAGCCCAGCTGCCGCGCCCAGCGGCGATTGCCGTCGATCATCATCGCGACATGGTGGGGCACCGACTCGGGGGCGAGGCCCCGGCGCAACCGGTTGATGTAGAGCCGGTAGAGGGGGCCCTGCCCCGCGTTGGCCCGGTCGCGCGTCACGCGTCTAAACTACCCGCGCCGCTCCCACCCGCGCATCCTGACCCCTTGCCTGGAGGATGCCCGCATGTTCCCCGGGGGGCATGCCGAGACCCGTAGTCTCGAGGGGTGAGCAAGCGCAGCGACAGGGCCGAGGTCGAGATGCCCCAGCTTCCCCTGATGGATGCTGCGGACGCCGACGCCGCCGCTCCCGAGATCAAGCCGACGTGGCGCGGCTGGATCCACGCGGGCACGTTCCCGGTCGCGATCGCGGCGGGCATCGTGCTCATCACCTTCGCGCAGACCGCACCGGCCAAGTGGGCCTGCGCGGTCTTCATGGTGACGTCGCTCCTGCTCTTCGGCAACTCGGCGCTCTACCACCGGTTCAACTGGGGTCCGACGACCAAGGCCGTGCTCAAGCGCATCGACCACGCCAACATCCTGCTGCTGATCGCCGGCACCTACACGCCGGTCGCCGCCCTCGCGCTCCCGCCGCAGCAGGGGACGATCCTGCTCGTACTGGTGTGGACCGGGGCGCTGCTCGGCATCCTCTTCCGCGTGTTCTGGATCCACGCGCCGCGCTGGCTCTACGTGGCGCTGTATCTCCTGCTCGGCTGGGCCGCGGTCATGTACGCCGCCGACCTGCTGCGCGCGAGCCTCGCCATGTCGATGCTCATCCTCGCCGGCGGCCTGCTGTACACCGTCGGCGCCGTCGCCTACGCGCTCAAGCGACCGAACCCGTGGCCGGGGAAGTTCGGCTTCCACGAGATCTTCCACGTCTGCACGGTGCTGGCGTTCCTGTGCCACTGGACGGCCTGCCTGATCATCGCGCTGCACCCGGTCGTGCCGTCGCTCGGCGCGCCGGGCTGATCCTCAGTTCCTGCCCGGATCGACGTCCTGGTCGTCGACGTCGGTCTTGCGCTCGGCGATATCGGCCTGCTCGGCGGCGAGCTGCTCCGCATCGAGCTCCTCGCGCACCTCGGCCCGGTAGCGGCCGCGACGGATGCGTCGCATCATGTCCCACACGAGGAAGACGACCACGACCGCAAGGATCGCGATCAGCACGAAGCCGGCGACGCCCGGGGTCACCGCATTCGGATCGACGTCGGTCGGCGACGGCGAGGGCGTCGGCGTGGCCTCCGCGAATCGGCTGATCGCGGCGGTGACTGCATGCATGTGTCCTCGTTTCGCGCGGGAAGCGCATAGCCTGGAGTTCCAGCCTAATTCCTCCCGAAATCCCTCATTCCTCCCCGAAACGGTCATGACGACTCAGGACATGCTCGACGAGCGCTACGGGCGCCGAAGCGCCGCCCGCTCCCGGCGGATCACGCTCATCGTCGTCATCGCGATCGCGGCCATCATCGTGGCCGCGGTGTCGTGGTACACGATCAACGACAAGTCGAACAGCATCGACGCCGAGGCGACGGGTTTCCGCATCGCCGACGCCCGCTCGGTCTCCGTGACCTTTCAGGTCACCGCGCCCCCCGGATCCGCGCTCGCGTGCGTCATCGAGGCCGACGACGAGCAGCACGGGATCGTGGGCTGGAAGGTCGTGCAGTACCCCGCATCCTCCGCTCACCACCGGGCGTTCACCGAGACCGTGCCGACCGTCGGACTCGCCGTGACAGGTTTGGTGAACTCCTGCTGGTTGACGTAGTCTGCATGGACTGCACAGACCGACGCCCTGGCCAACGCCGGGGCGTCTCGGCTTATCACCCCCCGTGGGAAGAAGGAGACCGCCGTGTCCGATGACACCCAGGTGACGTTCCTCACGCAGGACGCGTACGACCGGCTCGCCGCCGAGCTCGAGGAGCTGTCGACGACCGGCCGCGAGGAGATCGCGAAGCGCATCGAGGCGGCACGCGAAGAGGGCGATCTCAAGGAGAACGGCGGCTACCACGCCGCGAAGGACGAGCAGGGCAAGCAGGAGGCCCGCATCCGCACCCTCCAGGGTCTGCTCAAGCACGCCAAGGTCGGCGAGGCGCCCGTCAGCACCGGGGTCGTCGAGCCCGGCACGGTGGTCACCGCCGTCGTCGCCGGCGGCGAGGAGGTCTTCCTGCTCGGCAACCGCGAGATCGCGTCGAACAGCAAGCTCGACGTCTACAGCGAGGCGTCTCCGCTCGGATCCGCGATCCTCGGCCTCAAGGAGGGCGCGCAGACCTCGTACACGGCCCCCAACGGCCGCGAGATCGCCGTCGAGATCGTGAAGGTCGAGACCTACGCAGGGCAGTGAGCCCCGCGCCGGTCAGTCCTCGACCACGGTCGGGCGGAACCCGGCCTCCTCGAGCGTCTGGATGACGAGGCCGCGATGCTCGGCACCGCGCGTCTCGACGCTCAGCTGCAGGGTCACCTCGCTGATCTGCATCCCCTGACCGTGCCGGGTGTGCAGCACCTCGGTGACGTTGGCTCCGGCCATCGCGAGAAGCTCGGATACGCGCGCCAGCTGCCCCGGGCGGTCGGGCAGCGGGATGCGCAGCGTCATGTAGCGGCCCGATGCGGCGAGGCCGTGGGCGACGACGCGCTGCAGCAGGAGCGGATCGATGTTGCCGCCGGACAACACGAGAGCCGTCGGGCCGTTCGGCTGCACCACGCCCTCGAGCAGAGCCGCGACACCCACGGCACCCGCCGGCTCCACTACCTGCTTCGCGCGCTCGAGCAGCACGAGGAGTGCGCGCGCGATATCGTCCTCCGTGACGGTCACGACGTCGTCGACGAGCTCCTTGATGATCTCGAACGGGAGGTCTCCCGGACGGGCGACCGCGATGCCGTCGGCGATCGTGGGCGTCGTCCGGACCTCGATGGGATGACCGGCGCGCAGCGACGCTGGGTACGGCGAGGCGTTCTCGGCCTGGACGCCGACGATCCGGATGCGTCGGCCCTCCGCCGCGGCACGCGCCTTCACGGCCGCCGCGACCCCGGCGATGAGCCCGCCCCCGCCGATGCCGATGACCAGCGTCTCGAGGTCCGGGATCTGGTCGTAGAGTTCGAGGCCGAGCGTGCCCTGCCCCACGATGACATCGCGGTGATCGTAGGGATGGATCAGAACCGCGCCGGTGCGCTCGGCGAACTCCGCGGCCATGCGCAGCGGCGTCTCGACCGTCGCGCCGTCGAGGACGACGTCGGCTCCGTATCCACGGGTCGCGAGGAGCTTCGGCACCGGCACGCCCAGCGGCATGAAGATGGTGGCGGGGATGCCGAGCTGCTGCGCCGCGAGCGCCACGCCCTGCGCGTGATTGCCGGCGGACGCCGCGACGACGCCGCGGGCACGCTCCTGCTCCGTCAGCCGTGAGAGGCGGTAGGTGGCGCCGCGGATCTTGAACGACCCCGTGCGCTGCAGGTTCTCGAGCTTGAGATGGATCGGCGCGCCCACCACGTCACTGAGGTGCTGGGACTCCAGGACCGGCGTCGTCGCGATCTGCCCGCGGAGGGTGGCCGCGGCATCCTCGAAGTCGGCCAGAGTCGGCATGCTGCTCACGCGTCGTTCTTCTCTCTCTCGGCGGTCTGGTTGCTCGTGCGTCGCTTCTCGATCGGCACCGTGCTCCAGATGAGGTCGGGCGGTGCGCCGGAGGCGCTCGTCTCCCATCCGCGCTGGGCCAGGTAGACGCCGACGACGTTGACGAACGCGGCCAGCGGCACCGCGAACAGGGCGCCGGGGATGCCGGCGATCAGCGCACCGCCTGCGACGACGAGCACGACCCCGAGCGGGTGCACCTTGACGGCGGATCCCATGAGGAGCGGCTGCAGCACGTGGCCCTCGAGCTGCTGCACGCCGAGGATCACGACGAGCATCCACAGCGCGATCCAGGGGCCGTTGTAGATGAGGGCGAGGATGACGGCGACCGCGCCGGTGACCACCGCGCCGACGATCGGGACGAAGGCGCCCAGGAACACGAGCACCGCGACGGGCAACGCGAGCGGCACGCCGAGCAGGAACGCGCCGAGGCCGATGCCGATCGCGTCGATCGTCGCCACGAGCAGCTGCGTGCGGGCGTAGTTGACGACGGCCACCCAACCCGCGGCTCCCGCGCCGAGGATCGCGGGGCGCGCCTGCTTCGGGAAGAGCCGGGTCGTCCAGCGCCAGATGCCGCCGCCGTCGGCGAGGATGCACAGGAGGATGAAGATCGTGAGCACCACACCGGTCGCGATGTGGCCGATCGTGCTGCCGATCGAGAGCGCACCGCTCCACAGCGCGCTCCCCTGCTGCTGGGCGAGCTTCAGCACCTGGGCGAGGAACTGGTCGATCTGCTCGGTGCTCAGCTGGAGCGGACCGGTCGTCAGGAAGTGCCGGAACTGGTCGACCGCCTCGAGTGTGCGCGACTGCACGGACCCCCACTGCTGCGCGATCTGCCAGATCGCGAGCGCCAGGAGTCCGCCGATGATCGCGATGGTGCCGAGGACCGAGATGACGACCGCGAGCCAGCGCGGAAATCGGTGGCGCAGCATCCAGCTGAAGGCGGGCCAGAGCAGCGCCGTGATGAGGATCGCGATGAGCAGCGGGACGACCAGCAGGTTCAGCTGGATGATGAGCCAGATGCCGACCCCGATCGCAGCCGCGACCACCAGGAGCCGCCAGGCGTAGGCTGTCGCCACGCGCAGACCGCGCGGGATGGTGGGCGAGATGTCGGTGCTGACGGTGCGCATCCGCAGCGCGTCGAGGAACCGGCCGCGGGATGTGTCGTCCGGCTGGGGGGCAGGGCCGCTCATCCAGTCAGTTTAGTGGGCGGTCGTATTCCGCTTGAGAGATGCGAACTCCCTCCCCTTCCACTGTAACGGCCGGGTGGGGGCTTGCCGCAAGGGCCCCTCTCCGGGGCAGAATCATGGGTCCCCGAACCCGTGACCCACACCGGAGCCGCAGACGTGAGACGACAGAGCCCGTTCGACCTTCCCGACCGGCTGCACGCCAAGGACGACCCCGCCCTCATCGGCGGGGACGAGGAGCACTTCGCCCGCATCGCGCAGACGCTGGAGGCGCAGATCGCGCAGCTGACCGCGCGGCTGGACGCGGAGCGGCTCGTGCCCGCCGGCTCGGGTCAGGCGGCGCTCGACCGGGACCTCGAAGTGCATCGCCTCTCCCGCGCGCTGCGCCTGCTCACCCGGTTCGGCCTCGACCTGTGCCTCGGGCGCATCGTCGCCGAGGGCGCGAGCGAGCCGACGTACATCGGGCGGCTGGGACTGACGGATGCGGCCGGCCGCCGCCTGCTCGTGGATTGGCGCACCCCTGCCGCCGAGCCCTTCTTCGCGGCGACGCACGGCGATCCCCGCGGCCTCGTGAGCCGGCGGCGCTACCGATGGGCGGGCGGACGCGTGGTCGACTACTGGGACGAGGTCTTCGCACCCGACCCGTGGAACTCGGACACGTGGCGCGCCGAGCGGGCCGCGCTCGACGACCAGTCGGCCTTCATCGCGAGCCTCGGCACGAGCCGCTCGGCGCAGATGCGAGACGTGCTCGGGACGATCCAGGCGGATCAGGATGCCGTCATCCGCGCGAGGGCGCGCAGCGCCCTCGTCGTCGACGGCGGGCCGGGCACGGGCAAGACCGTCGTGGCCCTGCACCGTGCGGCGTACCTCCTGTACAGCGACCCCCGGCTCGGCGACCGCCGCCGGGGCGGCGTGCTGTTCGTCGGCCCGCATCACGCCTACGTCGCGTATGTCGCCGATGTGCTGCCGAGCCTCGGCGAGGACGGCGTGCAGACGTGCACGCTGCGCGACCTGGTGGCGGAGGGTCGGGATGCCGCTCCGGAACCCGACCGGGCAGTGGCGCGGCTCAAAGGCGGGGTCGACATGGTGCGTGCGGTGGAACGTGCCGTCGCACTGCTCGAGGACCCGCCGGGCTATGACATGATCCTCCGCAGCGAATGGGTGGACGTCGTCATCACACCGGCCGACTGGGCGGCCGCGTTCGGAGCTGTCGAGCCCGGACTCTCCCACAACGAGGCCCGGGAGCAGGTGAGCGAGACCATCCTCGACATCCTCGCGGCGCGTGCCGGGGGTGCGGATCTGTCGGCGGCCGAGCTCCGGCGGATGCTCGCGCACGAGAAGGCGATGGCCCGGGCGCTCGATCGGGCGTGGCCGCAGGTGGAGGGGGCGGACCTCGTCGCGCGTCTGTGGACCGAACCCGAGCACCTCGCCGACTGCGCCCCGTGGCTCTCGCCTGCCGAGATCGCCGCACTGCAGCGAGCGGACGGTCATGCCTGGACCGTGGCGGACCTGCCCCTGCTCGATGCGGCGCGGCACCGCCTCGGCGATCCGGATGCGGTGCGCCGCGAGCGGGAGCGCGAGTCGGCACTGGCCGCCGACCGCGCCTACATGGCCGACGTCGTCGACAGTCTCGTCGCCGCCGACGTGGACATGGACTCCCCGCTCAGCTGGATGATGATCGGGAACAACTCCGGAGACGACGTCCGCGAGAGCCTCGTCGACGAGGCCGTGGTGGCGCCGCGCGACCTCGACCTCCTCGCGGGTCCCTTCGGGCACGTCATCGTCGACGAGGCCCAGGAGCTCACGGATGCCGAGTGGCTCATGCTGCTGCGGCGGTGTCCCTCGCGCAGCCTGACCATCGTCGGCGACCGCGCGCAGGCGCGGCACGGCTTCGCGCAGTCCTGGCAGGACTCTCTCGAGCGGGTCGGCATCGGGCGAGTGGATGTCGCAACCCTTCGGGTGAACTACCGGACACCCGTGGAGGTCATGGCCGAGGCGGAGCCCGTCATCCGCTCCGTCGTCCCCGATGCCAACGTGCCGACCTCCGTCCGCTCGACCGGCCTGCCCGTCGTCCACGCCCCTCTCGCCGGTCTCGACGGGATGCTCCAAGAGTGGCTCGAGTCTCATGAGGAGGGCGTCGCCTGCGTCATCGGCGACGACTCCAGGCCCGACGGCCCTCGCGTCCGCTCGCTCTCCCCGGAGAACGCCAAGGGTCTCGAGTTCGACCTCGTCGCGCTCGTCGACAGCGGGGCGTTCCCCCCGGGGCTGGAGGGAACGGTCGACCGGTACGTCGCCATGACCCGCGCCACGCAGCAGCTCATCGTGCTGGCGGGCTGATCGAGCGGAGGTGTCGGGGGTCGCGGTTAGGCTGGCGCGCGTGAGATCGACCCTGAGCATCGCCGAGGCCCGGCGCATCGCCCTCGCCGCGCAGGGCTTCGCACGGCCCCGCCCCGACGTCGCCGGCAGCCGCCACCTGCGCGGTGCGATCGAGCGCATGGGTGTGCTGCAGATCGATTCGGTGAACGTCTTCGCGCGCTCCCACTACATGCCGCTGTTCGCGCGCCTGGGCGCATACGACCAGGCGGCGCTCGACCGGCTGCTCTTCGCACGGCGGCCGCCGTACGTGGAGTCGTGGGCCCACGTCGCCTCGTTCATCCCGGTCCCCGACTGGGGGTTGTTCCAGTTCCGTCGTGACGACCTCCGCACGCGCTACGCCGGCGAAGGCAGCTGGTACGACGTCAACCGCGAGATCGTCGACTGGGTTCGATCCGAGCTCGCGACGCGGGGACCGCTGCGGCCGGCCCAGATCGAGCACGATGCCAAGGAGACGCGGCGGGGACCGTGGTGGGACTGGGACGTCGTCAAGAACGCCCTCGAGCACATGTTCCTCTTCGGCGACGTCGCGATCGCCGGGCGGCGGGGGTTCGAGCGCCGGTATGCGCTCGCCGAGCAGGTGATCCCCGCCACGGTGCTCGAGAAGCCCGTGCCGCGCGCCGACGCCGTGCGCGAGCTCGTCGCGCGCGCGGCACGCGCGTACGGCGTTGCCACCGCATCCGACATCGCGGACTACTACCGCGTCAAGGACCGGCCCGGCATCATGACAGCGATCCACGAGCTGGAGGATGCCGGCATCCTGCAGCCGGTGGTCGTACGGGGCTGGGAGCGGGCCGGGCGGCCCGCGCCCGTCTGGGTGCACACGGAAGCGGTGCTCCCCCGCCGGGTGGAGGCGGCGGCCATCCTCACGCCGTTCGACCCTCTGGTGTGGTTCCGCGATCGCGCCGAGCGGCTGTTCGACTTCGAATACCGCATCGAGATCTACACCCCCGAGCCTCAGCGGCGCTACGGCTATTACTCGCTGCCCGTGCTCGTCGGGGACGACATCGTGGGACGGGTCGACGTCAAGGCCGACCGGCAGTCGTCGCGCCTGCTCGTGCAGTCCGCCTGGTGGGAGCACGGGAGGCCGGCGGACGCCGCCGAGCGCCTGGCCGAGCAGCTGCGCCTCGCGGCCGTGTGGCAGGGCCTGGAGCGGATCTCCATCTCGAGCTGGGGCGATGCCACCGGCGATCTGGCGGCTGCGATGCCGGATGCCGAGCGTCACGAGGCGCGCGCGGGTCTCGCCGTCGTTCAGTCGTAGACCGGCTCGAGTCCGAGCCAGGCGGCCAGGGCGGCGATCTCGGCATCCACGGCATCGGCGATCGGCCGCGTGAAGGGCACGTCCTCATGGACGGCATGGATGCGGAGCACCCCCGCCTTGCGATCCGCCTTGGCGTCGAGCTTGCCGACGAACCGGTCGCCGTGCAGGATCGGCAGCGCGAAATACCCCCACCGTCGCTTCGCGGCCGGCTTGTACATCTCGAGGATGTACTCGTAGTCGAAGAGCTCCACGAGCCGGCCGCGGTCGAACACCATGCGGTCGAAGGGCGACAGCAGCGCCGTGCGCGGAGAGAAGGACTCTGCCGCGGCGAGGGCCGCGGCATCCACCCGCCACTCCCCCTGCACGCCGTCGACGACCGCGCGCTCGCCCACGCCGCCGACGTCGATCGGCTCACCCGGCTGCGCGACGCTCTTCTCCCGGGCGATGCCCAGTGCTCCGAGGCGTCGCTCCGCCCGTTCCCGGACGGCGTCCTCGTCGGCCAGTTGTGGCGAGTCGGCGGGGTACACGCGCTCGGCGAGATCGAAGAGCCGACCCTTCGCGTCCCGGCCCCATACGGCCGCCTCACCGCGTGCCACGAGGACCTCGATCATCTGCTGCGCGTTGCGGTTGTTCGTCCAGCCGCTCGAGCGCCACGAGACCTGCGCCGTGTCGGGCACCTGGGCGGCATGCACCGGGCCCTCCGCGCGCAGGCGCTCGAGGACGTCGGCGCGGAACCGCGTGTTGGCCTCGAACCACGCCCGTGTGCCCTCCCAGAGCGGCGCCCGACGCATGTCGGGACGCAGCAGCGGCAGGTCGGTCATCGGGCGGTAGAAGCCGCCCCACTCGAAGACGGCGCGATCCACCTGCTCCACGCGGGCGAGATCGGCCGGCTGATACGGCCAGCCGATCCTGCTCCAGAGGATGAGATCGGCGCTCGGGGCGACCGCGGCCGTCGGATCGACGTTGACGATCGTCAGCCCGTCCACGGCCTCCACGATGTCCGCAGGGCGCTGCGCGGTCAGCAGCTGAGCCGCGACCGCGACGCGACGCGCGGTGTCCCGGTCGAGCGTGAGAGGCATGGCCCCGACGCTACCGCGGGGCGAGGACAGCGCTCAGAACTGGACGCGCGGAGGCTCGGAGATGGCGGCTCCGTCGACGACCTCGAAGAACTCCCGCTCACTGAAGCCGATACGGCGCGCGAACATGTTGTTCGGGAACACTTTGATCTTGGTGTTCAGCTCGCGCACCCCGCCGTTGTAGAACCGGCGCGAGGCCTGGATCTTGTCCTCGGTGTCGACGATCGACTGCTGCAGCTGCAGGAAGTTCTGGCTCGCCTGCAGCTGCGGGTACGCCTCGGCCACCGCGAACAGCGACCGCAGGGCCTGCTGCATGTGGCCTTCGGCGACGCCCGCCTCGGCTGGTCCCCTCGCCGACAGCGTCTCGGCCCGCGCCTGGGTCACGTTCTCGAAGACCGCCTTCTCATGCGCGGCGTAGCCCTTCACCGACTCGATGAGGTTCGGCAGCAGGTCGGCTCTCCGCTTGAGCTGCACCGTGATGTCGCTCCATGCCTCGTCGACGCGCACGTTCAGCTGCACGAGCGAGTTGTACGTCGCCCAGAGGTAGATACCCACGATGAGCACCAGCACGACGACGATGAGGGCAGGGATGAGCCATTCCATCAGGTGGAACTCCTTCGCGAGATAAACCCCATACTAACGAGGGCGCCCGACGGCAGCCCCGACCTCCGAGGACTCTCAGGCCTTACTCACCGAGCACGCGCTCGAGGTAGGTGTTGCTGAACATGCGCGTCGGGTCGAGCCGGTCGCGCAGCGCCAGGAAGTCGTCGAATCGCGGGTAGCGGTCGCGCAGGATGTCGGCATCCAGCGTGTGCATCTTGCCCCAATGCGGACGTCCGCCGAATGACAGCATGATCTTCTCGACCGCCTCGAAGTACTCCGTGGGGTTCTCCCGGTAGTACCGGTGCACGGCGATGTAGCCGGACGCACGGCCGTGCGCGGTCGACATCCAGAGATCGTCGGCGGCGGCGAAGCGCACTTCCACGGGGAACGAGATCCGCCACCCCCGTTCGTCGATGAGGGCGCGCAGCGCCTCGAAGGCCGGACGGACATTCTCGGCCGGCAGCGCATACTCCATCTCGCGGAACCGCACGTCGCGGTTCTGCGTGAGAACCCGGTTCGACAGGTCGGTGTACTCGCGATTGCCGGTCAGTTTGACCGCGAGACGCGAGAACGGGGGCACGACGGACGGGACGAGGGTGCCGGCCGCGCAGACCATCCGGTAGAGGCCGTTCGACAGCAATTCCTCGTCGATCCACTTTCCGACGCGCGGCAGCGGCTGACGGGGCGCGCTCTCGGGAAGGCGCGTGTGGGTCTTCGTCAGCGCCACGTCCGTGTGCGGGAACCAGTAGAACTCGAAGTGATCGGCCGCCGCGACCCGCGTGTCGAGAGTCTCGAGCACCTCGTCGAGGGGCTCCGGGTGGTCCACCGCCTGCAGGACGAAGGCGGGGACGCACTGGAGCGTGACGTCGACGAGGATGCCGAGAGCGCCGAGGCCGACGGCGACCGCGGGCAGCAGCCCGGGGTTCTCTTCGTCGTTGACGGTGAGCAGCGTGCCGTCGCCCGTGACGAGCGTGACCCCGACGACCTGGGTGGCGATGCCGCCGAAGCGCGCACCGGTGCCGTGGGTTCCGGTCGAGATCGCACCCGAGATCGACTGGCGGTCGATGTCGCCGAGGTTCTGCATGGCGAGCCCGTAGGGGGCGAGGAGCTTCGGCACCTGGTGCAGGCGAGTGCCCGCGAGCAGCGTCACGCGCGACCGCTCGCGGTCGACGGCCACGATGCCGGTGAGGTCGACGAGGTCGAGGAGCACGCCCGGCGCGACGGCGATGCCGGTGAAGCTATGACCGGCACCGATGGCCTTGACCTGCATCCCGCGCTTGGCGGCGGCCTGGACGGCTCGCTGGACCGCACCGGCGCTGCTGGGCAGCTCGACGAGCTGCGGGCGGACACGTGCCGAGCGACCCCAGTTGCGCCATTCTCCGGCCGGTCGTGTCACAGGAACGCCTTCCCCTCGCCGCGGTAGGTGGGAACCTCGCCCGCGATGCGATCGTCGTCGATGAGCAGGTAGCTGCCCAGTCGCTCGGCGAGCTCGCCGCTCTTGGAGTGGCGGAACCACACGCGGTCGCCCACCCTGAGCTCTCGGGCCGTGTCGCCCTGCAGCGGGGTCTGGACCTCGCCCGTGCCCTCGCGGCCGAGCGTGTGCAGCCCCTGCGGCCAGACGGGCTTCGCCTGACGGGAGGCGAGCGGCGGGCCGGAGGCCACCCATCCCCCGCCGAGCACCGTGGCGATGTCGGGCAGGGGCTTTCGGACCACATCCATCGCGAATGCGGCGGCCGGCGCCGGGTCGAAGATGCGGTAGCCGTCGAAGAGGTGCCCGGCGAGCAGCCCGCTGCCGGCGGTCACCTCGGTGACGGACTGGTCGGATGCCGTGAGCTCGAGCGATCCGGTGCCGCCGCCGTTGATGAACTCGAGGGGGGCGATCTCGCGGAGCGCGGCGACGATGGCCGACCGGCGCTCGAGGAGCTCCTGACCGGAGCGGCGCTGCATCCACCTGATGACGGGCGCGTCCGCACCCGCCTTGTCGGGCTGTCCGGCGATCTGCGCCTCGTACATCATGAGCCCGACCAGGGCGAAGCCGGGGCGGGTGGTGATCGCGCGGGCGAGGTTCGCGACCTCGCCCGGCTCGTGGACGGGCGAGCGCCGCACGCCGATGTGCCCGAGGCCCGGGGCGCGCCACGATGCATCGGCGTCGATCGCGACCCGGATGACCGGGCGCGAGCTCGCGGGGACGACCGCGTCGACGAGATCCAGCTGCGCGAGATCGTCGACCATGAGGGTCACCCGCGCGGCGGCCGTCTCGTCGGCGGCCAGGCGCGCGATGGCCGCGCGGTCGGCCGTCGGGTAGCCCAGCACGATGTCGTCGTGGTCCTCGGCGAGCCAGAGCGCCTCGGCGAGCGTGAAGGCGAGGATGCCCCGGTAACCCGGCAGGGCGAGGGTCGCGTCGATCACCTGTCGGACGCGCACCGACTTGCTGGCGACGCGGATCGGCACGCCGCTCGCGCGCACCGCCATGTCGAGCGCGTTGTAGCGGAGGGCGGCGATGTTGATCGCGCCGACGGGAGCCGGCACGTCCGCGATCGCGCGCGACATCGCCCCCCAGTACGCGTCGGGATCGTCCCACGGGAGACCGTGCGCAGACGCCGCGGCCGGCGGGTAGGCCATCAGGTCCAGATCAGAGCTCCGTTGCACCCGTAAAGCTTACGGGAGCGACGCATCCGTGAAATCCAATCCCTATGCCGGTGGGATCGAGTCCCATCCCCTGTGGAGGCGCGCCCTCAGTCCTCCGGCTTCGGGCGGCGCACGATCAGCCATGCGCCCACCGCTGCGATCGCGACGACGACCAGGCCGATCCCGATGCCGAGCCAGACACCCGCGTCAGGAGGCGGTGACGACGCGGCGTCGGAGTGCGAGCTCTGCGCGGGGGCTGTACCGCACGCCGGATGCGTCGACCCCGCCGCCTTCGGGCTGGCGGAGACAGCGGCATCCGGTGCGTACGTGAACGTGTAGGTGCCCGAGACGGGGTGCCCGTCCGACGACACCGCCCGCCACGCCACCTCGTACGTTCCTGCGGGACCCATCGCGACGGGCACCGTCACCTCCGGACCGGACAGCTGGGCGCATCCGGTCTCGTAGTACTTGCCGTCAGGCCCGACGAGCTCGACGACGTCGGCGCCCTGCCCGCCGATCGGGTCGCCGCTGAAGGTGAGGGTGAGCTGCGTGATCGGGCCGGCGGTGGTGGAGCCCTGCGCGGGCTCCGTCACGAGCAGGCTGTCGTGCGCCGATGCAGCGGACGCCGTCGCGAACACGCCTGCCAGCGCGATCGCGACGCCGGCGAGACCGAGAAGGATGCCGCGGCCGGCGGCGCCACGTCTCATTCCGACCGCCGACGAGCGCGGAGGACGAACGCCGAGAAGAGCACGCTGCCGAGCGCGAGGATCAACGCCGTGATGCTGAGTCCCAGCGCGATCCCCGCGGCCGGCGCGGTGGCGGCGGCCGCATCGGCGGCGGAGCGGACAGGGGGCGCGGACGTCGCGTCGTGGTGCTCGTCGACGGGCGGGGTGTCCGTGATGTAGATCACCGGCGCCGGCTCGAGCGTGTCGTCCTTCGCGACGTCTTCGGGCGTCGCCTTCCACTCGACGACCGTGCCGTCGCTGTAGGTCTGCGTGACCGGGAGGACGATGTGCCCCGTCTTCGGGATCGGACCGAGCGACACGGTGAGCAGCTGGAACTGTCCCGGGGCGATCCCCGCGCCGTCGGCGGCGAACGTGATGCTCGCGGGTGCCTTCGTGATGGTGTTGCCGGAGACTGTGACGGGCTTCGGGAGGTCCTGGGTGGCGACGGCGGCGGTCCACCCGGGCACCGGGCGGTACGAGACGCTCGTCAGCGGCGTGTCCAGCGGCAAGTGGACGACGAGCTTCGTCGTGCTCGCGGTCGTCGACTCGTTCGGAGCACGGAACGTGACGTACGCCCAGCCGCCGGGGGCGGCCGTGTTCGGATCGACGGTGACGTGCGCGCTGGCCGCGAGCGGGGCCGCGACGGCGAGCGCGATGCCGGCGGCTGCACCGACGACAAGGCGGGACAGGGACTTTCTGTGCATGTGGGTTCTCTCTGTGCGGCGCGCGCGGAAGCGCCTCCGCGCGCGAAGGTGAAGGGTCTCGGGTCAGGCGACGACCGGAGGACCCCTGCGCGGTGCGAGAGAGAAGACGGACAGGTTCGCGAGGATCGCGGTGCCGTCGGCGGGCTCGGGGATGCGGCGCGCCGGCGACTCCGGAGCACCGAGCAGCACGCGCGCCACGAACGACCAGCCGACGAGGTCGAGAAGCGCCCGGAGGGCGCGCTCCCCCGCACCGAAGGCGACGATCGTGAGCAGGGCGGCCACCGCGTGGCCCGCCCACATCGCGGGGGACGTCATCCGGTGTCCGTCGAGCGCCGGCAGCATCGCGGGCATCACAGCGTGCATGTGGTCCGCCATCCCTGCGCCCACCGTGCCGGGTGCGACGCGGCCGACGTCGCCGACGCCGATCTGCAGCAGCCCGTGGAAGACGAACTGGCTCGCGACGACCGCGAGGGTGAGGCGCATCCACGACAGCCTCCGCCCGGCGAGCAGAACGCAGACGGGCAGTGCGACCGTGAGGGCGAGGACGATGCCGAGCAGCGGCGCCGCATCGCCGGCGGCGAATGAGTGCGACAGCGCGGCGACGAAGACCGAGAACGCGGCGGCGAGGCCGCCTCGCCACGCCCGTCCCGCTCGCGATGCCATGCGTCTCCCCCGATGCCGTTCCGCCTTCGAGTCTAGGCCGTGCGTCGCACCCGCCCGGGAGGTGCTGGAATGGGCGGATGCAGACCTCTCTCGCCGCGGTCGACTTCTTCGCCGCGAAGCTCGTCTATGAGACCGACCCCTCAGACCTCGCCGCCGCGCGGGCCTCGGGCAACCCGCCGCTCGTCATCGACACGCGCAGCGAGGCCTCCTGGCGGCAAGGGCGCATCCCGGACGCCGTGCACATCCCGAACGCCGAGCTCGCCGAGCGGATCGGCGACGTCGCGCCCGAGCTCGACCGCGAGATCGTCGTCTACTGCTGGGGCCCCGGCTGCAACGGCAGCACCCGCGGCGCGCTGATCCTCGCGACGCTCGGCTACACGAACGTCAAGGAGCTCATCGGCGGCTTCGAGTACTGGGCCCGTGAGGGACTCGCCGTCGTGACGGAGAACGGTCGCACACGACGGGATGCCGACCCCCTGACCGCGCCGGTCGCGCCGGCCTAGGATCAGCGCCTGCGGCCGAACACGAAGTAGGCCGCAGGCCCGATCCAGTTGACCAGGATCACGGGAACCCACAGCCCTTTCCGACCGCGGACCTCGCTCGGCGCTCGACGGGCGAGGTCGACATACGCCCACACGGCGAGAGCGAGCTGCACCACCGCCCCGACGGCGATTCCGGCCTGCCGCCCCCGCGACAGTTCCGAGAACTTCTTCGCACCGCTGGTCATGGTGCTCCTCCCCTGGTCTCCATCGACATGGGAAGACGGACCCCCGGCTGCTGCGTCCGTCCGTACCCCCGCCGGGACTCGAACCCGGACTGAAGCGATTTTAAGTCGCCTGCCTCTGCCATTGGGCTACGGGGGCGCAGCATCCCGCGCAGAAACACGGATGCCGCAGGCTCATCCTCTCAGACGAGCCTGCGGCGTCCGGTGAAGCCTACTGGGCGGCGGCCTTCGCGGGCGCCTTCTTGGCCGCCGGCGCCGTGGCCGGCGCAGCGGCAACGGCCGATGCGGCAGCGGCCGATGCGGCAGCGGCCGATGCGGCAGCGGCGGGGGCCTCGGGAGCCGGCGACTCGACGGGCTGCGGCGGGCGGGGGCGCGCGGCGAACTCCTCGAAGACGTAGCGGGGGTTCTGCACCGTCTCGAGGTTCACCAGGTCGCGGCCGAGCCAGAAGTTGTTCCACCAGCCCCACAGCACGCGCCACTTGCGCTCCCACGACGGCATCGCCAGGCCGTGGTAGCCGCGGTGCGCGAACCAGGCGATGAGCCCCTTGAGCGCGAAGTTGCCGGACTGGAACACGCCGTCGTACAGGCCGAGGCCCGCGACCGCGCCGAGGTTCTTGTGGTAGTACTCGCGCGGCAGCTCGCCCCGCAGCACAGCGACGAGGTTCTTCGCCAGCAGCTTGGCCTGACGGACGGCGTGCTGGGCGTTCGGGACGCAGTAGCCGCCCACGCCGCCGCCGCTGAGATCCGGGACGGCCGAGACGTCGCCGGCGGCCCAGGCGCCCTCGACGATCTCGTCCTCGGTGCCGACGCGCAGGTCCGCGCGGGTCTTGATGCGGCCGCGCTCCTCGACGGGGAGATCGCCACCGCGCACGACGGTCGGGTTGGCCATGACACCGGCGGTCCAGATGATCAGGTCGGTCGGGATGACCTCGCCGGTCGACAGCTGCACGTTGCCGTCCACGGCACCCTGCACCTGCGTGTCGAGGTGCACGTAGGCGCCGCGCTTGGCGAGGTCCTTCAGCACCCACTCGCTGGTCTTCAGCGAGACCTCCGGCATGATGCGGCCCATCGCCTCGATGAGGTGGAAGTGCGTGTCGTCGAAGGTCAGCGTCGGGTACTTCGACACGAGCGACGAGGCGAGCGAGCGCAGCTCGGCGAAGACCTCGATGCCGGCGAAGCCGCCGCCGACCACGACGACGGTGAGCAGGCGGTCGCGCTCGGGTCCGCGGGGCAGCGAGGCCGCCTTGTCGAAGTTCGACATCAGGCGATCGCGGATCGCGACGGCCTCTTCGATCGTCTTCAGGCCGATCGCGTTGTCGGCGATGCCCGGGATCGGGAAGGTGCGCGACACGGCACCGGCGGTGACGACGATCTGGTCGTACTCGTGCTGCCATGGCTCACCCATGGGCGGCGTGATGGTGGCGACCTTGTTGGCGTGGTCGATGCCGGTCACCTTCGCGGTCACGACCGTGGTGCGCTTGAGGTGACGGCGCAGGGCCACGACCGAATGGCGCGCCTCGATCGATCCGGCCGCGACCTCGGGGAGGAACGGCTGGTAGGTCATGTAGGGCAGCGGGTCGACGATCGTCACCTCTGCCTCGCCCTTGCGAAGATGCTTCTCGAGCTTCCACGCGGTGTAGAAACCCGCGTAACCACCACCGACGACAAGGATCCTGGGCACGCTCTTAGTCACAGGGGGAGAACTCCTAGAGATCAACGGCTCGGCGAGCGAGGGGTGCGCGCCGATCGGATGCGTCGGACAGCAGCGGTGACGCCGAGCGCTACCAGTATACCGACCGCGGTGAGGGCGACGAGCGGCAGGGTCCCGTACAGGAGGGTGCCCTCCGACGGGAGGAGGGCCGACGGACGGCTCGCGGCATCCGCCGGCGGCAGCGGAGGCACCGTGTAGGTCGTCGCATCCCGAGTCGGCTGCGGGGTCGACGCTGCGCGGCGGTAGAGGTGCACCCAGTCCGAGAGGCTGCCCATGGGGTTGGTCTCGACGGACGGGACGGATGCCGACACGGCGGCCGCGGCATCCACCAATCCGTAGCCGTAGAGCGGGTCGGGCGTCTTCGCGCCCGTCGCGGGGTGAGCGGTCTTGATGATGCGCTCGATGACGTTGTTCGCGTCGAGATCGGGATGCGCAGCCCGGACGAGCGCGACGATGCCGGCCACGATGGGCGCGGCACCGCTCGTGCCGCTCCACTGGACCAGGCGGCCGTCGGCCGAGACTCCGAGCAGCTGCTCGCTCGGCGCAGAGACCCCGATCGTGATGCCCTGCGTCGACGCCTCCAGGCTCGCCTTGCCCTCCGGGTCGAGGCCGGCCACGGTGAGCACGCCCGGAATCGTCGCCGGGGCGCCGACGCGAGTGGTGCCGCTCCCCCGGTTGCCCGCGGCGACGACCACGACGACGTCACGGTCGAACGCGTACTGGAAGGCGGTGTCCCAGCTCGGATCCCAGTCGAGCGTGTTCGTCGTGAAGGAGAGGTTGATGACCTTCGCCCCGTGATCGACCGCCCACCGCATCGCGTCGGCGACCTGCTGGGTGAACGACACGCGCGACGTGGCGCCGAATCCGACGGAGATCGAGAGGATGTCGGCTGCCGGCGCCACCCCGATCATGCCGTCGCCGTTTCCCGTGCCGCGCGCGGCGGCGAGGGATGCGACCCAGCTGCCGTGGTTCGCGTCGACGGCGCCGACCGGGGTGCGGCCGTCGGCGGCGCCCACGCCGGACACATCGGTACCGCCGACGACGGCACCGTCCAGCTCCGGCGCGTGCCCGACGCCCGTGTCGATGACCGCGATCTTGACGCCGGCGCCCTGGGACGTCTGCCAGGCGGTGCGGATGCCGTAGGCATCGAGCCAGTATTCGGCGCTGCGGACGCGATCGGTGGGATCGTCCGGGACGGGCGGCGGCGCCGCGCCCGTCAGCACGAGCACCGCCACGGCGCTCGCCACGAGCGCGAGAAGCGCTCGCCTCATCCGGTCGCCCCGCCCGATGCCGGCGCGGCCGTGAGGGATCCCGGAGTGGCGCAGACGCAGCGCGCGGGCGACCAGGTCGAGCGTGCCAGCGCCAGATCGCCGATCGGGTTGACGCCCGGTCCCGCCGCGAGCGCGTGGCCGGCCAGGGCGTGCAGGCACTTGACGCGGGTCGGCATCCCGCCCGCCGAGATCCCGTCGATCTCGGATACCTCGCCGTACTGCGCCCGGTCGGCCAGATAGGCCTCGTGCGCCGCGGCGTACGCCGCCTGCAGCTCGGGATCGGAATCTAGCAGCTCGCCGAGCTCGCGCATGACGTGATCGGCCTCGAGCGACGACATCGCCGCCGTCGCCGCGGGGTGGGTGAGGTAGTAGAACGTCGGGAAGGGCGTGCCGTCGGGAAGACGCGGTGCCGTGGCCACGACCGTCGGGTTGCCGCACACGCAGCGGGCGGCGATGCCGACGACGCCGCGCGCGGGCCGGCCGAGCTGCTCGCGGAGCACCTCGAGGTCGGCGTCTTCCACCGGGGCGAAGGGGGGCGTGGTCACCCGGAAAGGCTACCGGCCGCGGCTGGACTCTTCCCGGAAACCGTGGCGCGACGTCCCGGTCAGCCCACGGGGGCCGCCGTCTCCGAGACGCCGGCGGCGGTGACGGATCGCACGAGCTGCGACATCCAGTCGGTGTGCGTCTGCTCCACCTTCGCGCTGACCTTCTGCTGCTCGCGCGGCTGCGAGGCAGCGGGGAGGTCGTTGTCGACGAGGAAGACGACCTCGCCGGGCTTCACGTAGTACAGGCGCGCGCGGGCCTGGGTCGTGATGTAGGCGGGGTCCTTCCAGCGCTCGCGCTCGCGCTCGAGCTCGGCCACCTGGCCCTTGGTCACCTGCACGGCATTGCGAACGGATGCCAGCTGCTGCTGCTGCTGCGCGTAGGTGCCGATCGTCGGCACGAGCACGAAGACGCCCAGGACGACCAGTCCCAGCATGATCGCCGCGAACCCCGAGACGCGGATGCCGCCGAGCCAGCGCCCCACGTCGACCCGGGTGCGGGCCGGCGGGCCGCCCGCCACAACGCCGGAAGGGGAAGACGTCCGTTCTGCCACGTCTCCCCCTCCCGTCGTCGCGGGTGTCCCCGCGTCAGCCCTTGAAGCGCCGGAAGGCCGAGCGGCCCGCGAACTCCGCCGCGTCGCCCAGCTCCTCCTCGATGCGCAGAAGCTGATTGTATTTCGCGACGCGCTCGCTGCGAGCGGGCGCGCCGCTCTTGATCTGACCCGAGTTCACCGCGACGGCCAGATCGGCGATCGTGGTGTCCTCGGTCTCGCCCGAGCGGTGCGAGAACATCGTCGTGTAGCCCGACCGGTGGGCGAGGTCGACCGCATCCAGCGTCTCCGACAGGGTGCCGATCTGGTTGACCTTCACGAGCAGCGAGTTCGCGACGCCGAGGTCGATGCCGCGCGCGAGTCGCTCCGGGTTGGTGACGAAGAGGTCGTCGCCGACGAGCTGCACCTTGGCGCCGAGCGCGTCCGTCAGCGCCTTCCAGCTGTCCCAGTCGTCCTCGGCGAGGGCGTCCTCGATCGTCACGATCGGGTAGGCGTCGACGAGGCCGACGTAGTAGTCGGTCAGCTCCGCGGCGGTCCAGTCCTTGTTGTCGAGCCGGTAGACGCCGTCGTTGAAGAACTCGGTGGCGGCGACATCCAGGCCGAGGGCGATGTCGGAGCCCGGCGTGAAGCCGGCCTTCTCGATCGCTTTGACGAGGAAGTCGAGGCCCTCGCGGTTGCTCGGCAGATCCGGGGCGAAGCCGCCCTCGTCGCCGAGGCCGGTCGCGAAGCCGGCGGCCTTGAGCTCGCCCTTCAGCACGTGGTAGGTCTCGGCACCCCAACGCAGGGCCTCGGCGAAGGTCGACGCGCCGATCGGGGCGAGGAAGAACTCCTGCATGTCGATGCCGTTGTCTGCGTGCTCGCCGCCGTTGATCACGTTGAACAGCGGCACGGGCAGGACGTGGGCGTTGGGGCCGCCCACATAGCGGAACAGCGGCAGATCGGCGCTGTCGGCCGCGGCCTTGGCGACCGCCAGGCTGACGCCGAGGATGGCGTTGGCACCCGTGCGGGACTTGTTCTCGGTGCCGTCGGTCTCGATGAGGATCTCGTCGATGATGCGCTGCTCGCTCGCGTCGACGCCCTCGATGGCGGGGCCCAGCTCGTCGATGACGGCGTCGACGGCCTTCAGGACGCCCTTGCCGCCGTAGCGGCTCTTGTCGCCGTCGCGGAGCTCGTACGCCTCGAACGCGCCGGTCGACGCGCCGGACGGGACGGCAGCGCGCTGGACGACGCCGTCGTCGAGCAGCACCTCCACCTCGACGGTCGGATTGCCGCGCGAGTCCAGGATCTCGCGCGCGTTGACAGCCTCGATAAGTGCCACGGAGGACTCCTTGAGTTGGGTGAGGGGTTGCTCGGAGCGTCGTCGGTCCGGGTTCGAGTCTAGTGATCGGCGCTGGCGGCCCCCATCGGATGTCGGACGCCCGGCTGATGGGCGGCTCAGGGCTCGAGTGCGTCGTCGTAGCCCTCGACCACGTCGGTCAGCACGGCGATCGCCACACCGTCCCACCCTTTGCGGTCGAGTGTCTGCAGGGCCGTCGCGTCGAAGCGCGGGTCGGCGCCCAGCATCTCGAGGCCCCGCCGGACGCCCTCGATCTGCGGCGTCGACGCGGCCGGGTCGGCGACGTCACCGCTGCGGACGGTGTTGTCGACGACGACGACCGTGCCCGGGTGCCCCAGCCGGGCCGCCCACTCGAGGTACAGCGCGTTGGACTCCTTGTCGGCGTCGATGAACACGAGGTCGTATGGACCGGTGAGCGTCGGCAGCACGTCCTCCCCGCGACCGATCCGGATCTCGACCTTCTCGCCGACGCCTGCGCGGTCGATGCTCGCGCGCGCCACCGACGCGTTGACCGGCTCGGCCTCGATGGTGGTCACGAGACCGTCATCCGGGATGCCGCGCGCCATCCAGATCGTCGAATAGCCGCCCAGTGTGCCGATCTCGAGCACGCGACGCGCGCCGCCGATCCGCGCGAGGAGGTTCAGGAGCTTTCCCGAGACCGGGGCGACCTCGATCGCCGGCAGACCGGCGGCCTCCTGCTCGGCCACCGCGTGCTCGAGGGCCTCGTCGTGCCCCACGAGCGTGTCGGTGAAGTATGCGTCGACGCGGCGCCAGTTCTCCGGGGTCAGCTCGGTCATGCCCCCAGCGTCGCGTGCCGTGCAGCCACCGTCAAGCGCGCACCGTCAAGCGCGCACCGTCAAGCGCGCACCGTCAAGCGCGCACCGTCAGCCGCGCGCGACCGCGGCTCGCTCCACGAGCGCCTGCAGCAGCCCGGCACCCGTCTCGGCGTCCGGAGCGGTCACCACGAAGATCCGGCCGCTGCGCCGGGAGACCTCGATGGCCGGACCCGTGCGCAGGACGACGCCGAAGCGGCCCGGGAGGTAGCGGATCCCCCAGCCGCCGAAGTCGGCCATCGGGGTCACGGTCGTCGCACGCGCGGAGACGACCTCGCCCAACGGCACGTGGAATCGCGGGATGCCGATGGCCGAGATGACCGTGAGGCCCGTCCCGTCGACGCGCAGGTGGAAGACGAGCGTCGTCGCCGCAGCGGCGATCAGGACCAGCGTCACGACGCCCGTGATCCACGCGGCGGCGGGCTCCGCGGTGAAGGCGAGCCAGATCGTGAGGGCCGCCACGGCGACCATGACGGCCGTGATCGCGATGACGGCCGGGCGGGACGCGGTGGTGGTCTGCATCCACACCGCGCGTTCGCCGCGCGCGAGCGAGACCGGCGTCGAGGGCAGGGTCGGTGCGCCGGACTGCTCCTGGTGCGGCTGCACGAACCATCCGATGACGCCGGCGACGGCCGCCGCGGCGAACGACACGAGGAGGGGCACCGTGACGGGCGGCGCCTGCACCGCCGCGTCGAGACCCGCCTGCATCGCGAAGGTCCACGTCATCAGCACCGCGGCGAGCACGGCGAGCGCGAGGGCGAGCGCGCCGAGGAAGCGGAAGGCGGCCCCGCGGTGGCCGCGGCGGAGACCGGGATGCACCGTGACGGCGATCAGCACCGGAAGCAGCAGTCCGAACAGGATCGTGAGGACGGGCGACACCCAGACGGGTCCGAAGCCGTTGGGATGTCCGCCCGCGCCCCAGTGGATCGCGATCGGGTCCGGCATGTGCGGGATCAGCACGAGCTGCACGATCACGGACGCGAGAGTGAGGATGACCGGAAGCACCAGCGCCACGAGCACGAAGCGCGAGACGGCGCGGTCGCCGGCGGCAGAGCGGTCAGCGGTCACGGGTGGCCTCCTTCACGAGGGACGACAGGGAGTCGGGCGAGAGCCCGAGGGCGCGGGCGCGGGCGGCCAGCGCGCGAACATCGCGGTGGAGGGATGCGAGGGATGCCGCGGCATCCGTCACGACGGCACCGCGGCCGCGCCGCATGTCGAGGAGCCCCTCGTCCCGCAGCTCCTGGTAGCCGCGGAGCACCGTGTGCACATTGACGCCGAGCGCCGCGGCGACGTCGCGTGCCGCGGGCAGCCGATCGCCGGGGGCAAGGCGTCCAGCCGCGGCATCCGCCCGCACCGAGTCCGCGATCTGCGCGAACAGCGGCGCGTCGGTGTCGGGGTCGATGCGGATGAGCATGCACTTATTCTATAAGAAATAGAACAGTTTCAGGCGCCGGCGAGCTCCTCCAGGGCGGCCGCGATGCGCCGCTCCCGCGTGTCGCTGCGCTTGGCCTCCGTGACGCCGCGGGCGACCTCCTTACGCCGCGTGAACGACAGGGCGTCGAACGCAGCCCGCAGGCCCGCGGCATCCAGCGCCGTCGCGAGGTCCGAAGGAACCTCGACCTCGCGCTCCGCGACGTCGAGGTCGACCGTCGCATCCACCTCGTCACCGATCTCGACGCCGAGCTGCGCCCGCGCGGCCTTCGACATGCCGATGAGGTTCTTGCCGTCCATGACGCCCAGGCGCAGGCGGGCGGTGTTGCCGCCGATGCCGACGATGACCGCGGCACGTCTTCCGCCGCCGAGCTCCTCGACCTGGTCGTCGGTCAGCTCGAGGGCCGTCGCGGGCCCGAAAGGCACGAGGACAGCCTGGATGCGCAGCGTCATGCACCCATCCTCCCGCACGAGCCGGCCGCAGTCACGGGCAGGCTAGAGTTCGGCCGTGACATCCCCCGCGCTGCACCGCCGCCTCGGACTGGGCGACGCCGTCTTCATCGGCCTCGGCTCGATGATCGGCGCCGGCGTCTTCGCCGTCTGGGCACCCGCCGCCCAGGCCGCGGGTGCGGGCCTGCTCGTCGGCCTCGCGATCGCGGCTGTCGTCGCGTTCGGCAACGCGACGTCCTCGGCGCAGCTCGCGGCGGCTCACCCGACGTCCGGCGGCACCTACGCGTACGGTCGCGCCGAGCTCGGCCCGTGGTGGGGCTTCGTCGCCGGGTGGGGCTTCGTCGTCGGCAAGATCGCCAGCTGCGCGGCCATGGCCCTGACCTTCGCGGCGTACGTCGCCCCGCCCGGCGGGGAGCGGCTCGTCGGCATCGCCGCCGTGATCGTGCTCACCGCGGTCAACTGGTTCGGCGTCACGCGGACAGCGGGGGCGGCGCGGGTCGTCGTCGTCGTCCTCGCCGCCCTCGCGGTCGCCGTGTCGGCGGCCTTCGCGGGCGGTGCGGCATCGGGAGGGCTCTCCGCTGGGTCGCTGTGGTCCGGCGGGCTCTATGGCATCCTGCAGTCCGCCGGACTGCTGTTCTTCGCCTTCGCGGGGTACGCCCGGATCGCGACCATGGGCGAGGAGGTGCGCGATCCGCGCCGGGTCATCCCGCGTGCCATCGTCATCGCTTTCGCGGTCGCACTCGTGATCTACGCCGTCGTGGCCGTCGCCGTGCTGAGCGCACTGGGACCGGCGGCCGTCGCCGCCTCCGCTCAGCCGGTCGCCGACGCTGCGGCGCACTCCGGATGGGCGTGGGTCGACATCGTCGTGCGCGTCGGGGCGGCTGCGGCCTCCCTCGGCGCCCTCCTCGCCCTCGTGGCTGGTGTGAGCCGCACGACCTTCGCGATGGCGCGCGAGGGCGACCTCCCGCGATACCTCGGCGCGGTGCATCCCCGGTGGCACGTGCCGCACCGCGCGGAGGTGTCCGCCGCCGTCGTCATCGTGATCCTCGTCGCGTCGGTCGACCTGCGCGGCGCCATCGGGTTCTCGTCGTTCGGCGTGCTGCTGTACTACCTCGTCGCCAACCTCGCCGCGTGGCGGCAGCACGGCGACGCGCGCCGCTACCCCCGCGCGCTGCAGGTCGTCGGCGCGGCGGGATGCGTCGTCCTGGCCGTCACGCTGCCATGGCCGTCGGTCGTCGCCGGAGCGATCGTCGCGGCGATCGGAATCGCGTACCGAGGGATCCGGCTGCGGGTCAGCCGAGCGGCTTGAACGCGAGGTCGGTGTCGCCGGCCGCGACGGTGGCGAACTGCGTGTAGCCGTCGGCCGCCGAGCGCTCCAGGAGCCCCTTGAGGTTCTTCGTGCGCTGCTCGAGGCGCACCCGCGCGCCGGCGGACACGAGCGCGGCCTTGTGCGCGACGAGCTCGGCGATGGGCACGTCACGGTCGTGCACGAGCACGATCGCGCGCGCGCTCGCATCCTCGGTCGCAGCGACGAGGTCGACGATCCGCTCGAAGCCGATCGAGAAGCCGACAGCCGGCACGTCCTGCCCGAGGAAGCGCCCGATCATGCCGTCGTAGCGCCCGCCGCCGCCGAGCGAGTAGTCGACGGAGGGGTGCGCGAGCTCGAAGATCGTGCCGGTGTAGTACCCCATGCCGCGCACGAGGAAGGGATCGAAGACGAGCGGGATGTCGCCGCCCTTCGACAGGCTCAGGGACCGGTGGTCCTCGGACAGACCGCGCGCGGCGCCGACGGCCTCGCCGATGCCGACGAGGTGCGCGACGACGTCGTCGGGAGCACCCTCGGGCAGGGCCTTGCGGACCTGGCGCTCGCCGTACGGGTGGTACTCCATCGTCATCGGACGCAGGAGGAACTCCTCGAACGCGTCCACGGCCGACGCCGTCGCCCCGCGCTCGCGCAGCTCGGCCGCGACGCCCTCGGCGCCGATCTTGTCGAGCTTGTCGATCGTGATCAGCACGCCCGGGCGCTCGTCGGCACGGAAGCCGAAGCTATCGAGCATCCAATCGAGCGCCCGCCGGTCGTTGATGCGGATGTCGCCGCCCTCGAGCCCCAGCGCATCGACCGTGTCGAGCGTCGCGACGACGAGCTCGGCCTCGGCGCGAGCCGAGGCATCCCCGATGACGTCGATGTCGCACTGCACGAACTGGCGGTAGCGACCCTTCTGCGGACGCTCCGCGCGCCACACCGGCGCCATCTGGATCGACCGGAACACCGTCGGCAGCTGTCCGCGGTTGGTCGCGTAGAACCGTGCGAGCGGCACGGTCAGGTCGTAGCGCAGTCCGAGGTCGGTGAGCTCGGACGGCTGCTCGGCCGCGGCGCGGATGGCGTCCGCATCCAGTCCCCGCTTGAGGACGTTGTACGCGAGCTTCTCGTTGTCCGCGCCGAGCCCGGCGTGCAGGCGTTCGTACTCCTCCATGACGGGCGTCTCGATCTCGTCGAACCCGTGCGCGCGGTAGCGCTCGCGGATGACGGCGAGCACGCGCTCGCGCCGGGCCTTGTCGGCAGGGAGGAAGTCGCGCATGCCGCGCGGCGGATTGACGGATGCCACGGCACCATCTTTTCAGGTCCTTGACATTCAAGTGATTCCTTGAATAATCGATGTCATGCCGATGCCGACCCAGACGTTCGCGGCGATCGGGGATCCGGTCCGTCTGACGATCGTCGACCGGCTCGCCGAGTCGGATGCGACGGTCGGCGAGCTCGCGGGTCTGTTCGAGATCTCGTTCCAGGCCGTGTCGCAGCACCTCGACGTGCTCGAACGCGCCGGCGTCATCTCGCGGCATCGCGAGGGCCGCACGCGCCGCGTGCGCCTGCATCCGGAGCCGCTGGACGAGGCAGCCGCATGGATGGACGCCCGCCGACGCCGTCTCGAGGCCCGCTATGCCCGGCTCGACGACGTTCTCGCCGCGCTCGCGACCTCCGCACAGACCGACCGAATCGACGAAGGAGAACCGCATGGCCACCCATGACATCCAGAAGCCCGGCCTCACCGCTCATACGCGGACGGGCGAGCAGAGCATCTTCCACCGGCGCGAGTTCGATGCGCCGGCCGCGCTCGTGCAGCGGGCGCACACCGAGGGCGACCTGTTCACCCGATGGATGGGCCCGAAGGGCACGACGGTGCGGCTGGACCGCTTCGACGCGCGGACGGGCGGCGCCTTCCGCTACGTCGTCGAGGCGCCGGGCGGCGGCGCGTGGGCGTTCCGCGGCGCGTACCACGAGGTCTCCCCCGGGCTCGTGGTCCACACGTGGGAGTACGAGGACGAGCCCGGCCCGACCCTCGAGACGCTGCGGTTCGTCGATCTCGGCGGCGGTCGCAGCGCGATCGAGGTGACGTCCACCTACACGTCGAAGGACGCGTGCGACGCGATGCTCGCATCCGGGATGGATGCCGGCATGGACGAGGACTTCGAGCGGCTCGACGCGGTGCTCGCGGGCCTCTGACTCACGCCTCGGCGTCGCGGATCTCGCCCTCCAGAGCCCGGAGCCGCTCGCGCAGCGCGCGCTCGGCATCCCAGCCGTTCGCCCGCGCCGTCGCCACGAGCGCGAGGAGGGACTCGCCGAGATCCTCCTCGGAGGGCGCGGGCGGGCCGTCGACCCCGATCCCCACCGAGGCCGCCTTGCCGAGGAGCTTCTGCGCGAGTGCGAGGGACGGCATCCGCTCGCTCACCCCGTCGAGGACGCTCGTGCGGGTGCTCTTCTCCGCCGCCTTGGCCGCGTTCCACAGGACGAGCACCTCCGCCGGCGTCGTCGCGACCGCGTCGCCGAAGACATGGGGGTGCCGGCGCACCATCTTGTCGGTCAGCACCCGTGCCACGTCGTCGATGTCGAAGGGGTCGTCGGGGTCGCGCGATGCGATCTCGGCGTGGAACAGCACCTGCCAGAGCAGATCGCCGAGCTCCTCGCGCAGGTCCGCGCGGGAGCCGTCCTCCACGGCGTCGATGAGCTCGGCGCTCTCCTCCGCCAGGTACGGCACGAGGTCGCGGTGCGTGATCTGCTGGGTCCAGACGCAACGGTCCCGGACGGTGCGCATCGTGTCGGCAGCATCCCGCAGCGGATCGGTCATGGCGTCTCCTCTCTGGTGCGGTAGTGGCGCGCGCGCCACGAGACGAAGGCTCCCGCCAGCACGAGGGCGAGCAGCGAGCCGGCCAGCACGCCGAGGATCGCACCGTCGCGCAGGGCGGCGTCACTCGCGAACGCGAGGTTCGCGAGCAGCAGCGACACCGTGAAACCGATGCCGCCCAGGGCTCCCGCGGCCAGCAGGTCGCCCAACGGCATCCGGTGGCCGCCGAGCACGCGCTGGGCGATCCATCCCCCGGCTGCGATGCCGACCAGCTTGCCGACCGGGAGCGCGACGAACACCGCCCAGAACACCGGCGGCAGTCCCGCACCCTTCGGCAGGGGCACGAGCGCGGCCGAGAACGCGAAGAGCGGCAGCACCAGTCCGTTGATCCACGGCTCGAGCGCGTGCCGGGTGCGCAGGGCGCGATCCTGCGCCATCGCCAGGCCGAGCAGCACGCCCGCGATCGTCGGATGCACCCCCGACACGAGGACGAGCACCCACGTCGCCACCGCAAGCGCGATCAGCCCGATCGTCAGGGGTGCGCGGTGCCGCGTCTGCACGCGCGAGAGGATCGCGAACAGCACGACGGCGAGGAACGCCAGCGCCAGCATCCCGATCTTCAGATCCGTCGCGTACAGGACCGCGATGAGCACGATCCCCACGATGTCGTCGAGGATCGCCAGCGCGAGCAGGAACACGCGGACCGATGACGGCAGCCCCCGCCCGAACACCGCCAGCACGCCGAGCGCGAAGGCGACGTCGGTCGCCGTCGGCACCGGCCAGCCCGATGCCGCCGCGGTTCCGGCTGTCATCGCGAGGTAGATCCCCACCGGGATGACGACTCCGCCCGCCGCAGCGATGGCGGGCTGGACCGCGCGACGGATGCTGCGCAGCTCCCCCCGCGTCAGCTCGAACTGCAGCTCCACCGATACTGCGAAGAAGAAGAAGACGAGCAGGCCGTCCTGCACCCAGTGCGTGAGCGACAGGTCGACCGCGCCGAAGCCGACGTGAAGGTGCGAGAGCTCGATGACGTCGTGGCCGATCGGCGTGTTGGCGACGACGAGACCGGCGACGGCGGCGATCAGGAGGAGGATCGCGGGGAACCGCTCCGAGCGAAGGAGCGACGGCTTCGCCTCGGAGTCGGACTGCACGCGCACAGCCTATCGACGTGTGTGACACCGGAAGGTCGGTCGATTCGAAGCCGTTCCGCCGCGCATATACCGTGGAGCCATGCGCGAACCCACCCCCACCGAAGCCATCGACCTCGTCGGCCGATACGAGGCGGGTCAGCGGATCCCCGAGCAGATGCGCGCCGACGTGCGCGTGCTCGGCGCCCTGCTCGGCCGTGTGCTGCGTGAAAGCGGATCCGCCGGACTGTACGAGGATGTCGAGCGCCTGCGCGTCGCGACCATCCAGGCATACACCGACGAGACGCCCGAGGCCTTCGCCCGCGCCGCGAAGATCGCCGACTCCTTCACGATCGCCCGCGCGGATGAGGTCGCCCGCGCCTTCACGGTGTACTTCCACCTCGCGAACCTCGCCGAGGAGCAGCAGCGGGTGCGCGTCCTGCGCGAACGCAACAGCCGGGTCGACCGCGACGACCCGGGCGACTCGATCGCCGCGGCCTTCACGCACCTCGCGACCGAGGTGGGCGACGAGACCGCTCTGGCTCGACTGCACGCCCTGCGCTTCCACCCCGTGTTCACCGCCCACCCGACCGAGGCCCGCCGCCGCGCGGTCTCGAGCAGCATCCGGCGCCTGTCGACCCTGCTCGCGGAGTACGACGCCCTGGCCGAGGGCGGCGCCGACAAGCGCCGGGCCGAGCGCCGCCTCCTCGAGGAGATCGACACGCTGTGGCGCACCGCGCCGCTCCGGCCGGAGAAGCCGGCGCCCACCGACGAGGTGCGCGCCGTCATGACCGTCTTCGACGACACGCTGTTCACCGCGGTGCCGCACGTCTATCGCCGGGTCGACGACGCGCTGCAGGGCCTCGCGGCCGGAGCGCGCGCGCCGATCGTCCGGCCGTTCGTGCGCGTCGGCTCGTGGGTCGGCGGCGACCGCGACGGCAACCCGTTCGTGACCGCATCCGTCACCCGCAAGGCGGCGGGCATCGCCGCCGAGCACGTCCTCCTCGGCCTCGAGACCGCGACGAACCGCATCGGACGCGTGCTCACGCTCGACGAGGCCGTCACGCCGCCGAGCCCCGAGCTTCTCGCGCTGTGGCGCCGGCTGCGCGATGCCGATGAGGATGCCGCGGCGGAGGTCGCGAAGCGCTCCCCCGGTGAGCCGCACCGGCGGATCCTGCTCCTGCTCGCCCGCAAGATCCGGGCCACCCGCACGCGCGACGCCGACCTCGCATACCGCGACCCCGAGGACCTGCTCGCGGATCTGCGCGTGGTGCAGTCCTCACTCGCCGCCGCCGGCGCGGCACGACAGGCCTACGGCCACCTGCAGCAGCTCATCTGGCAGGTCGAGACGTACGGGTTCCACCTCGCCGAGCTCGAGGTGCGCCAGCACTCGGCCGTGCACGCCAAGGTGCTCGCCGAGCTGGATGCGGGCGACCCGCCGAGCGCGCAGACCGAGGAGGTGCTCGAGGTCTTCCGCACGATCGCGGCGCTGCAGCGCCGCTACGGCCCGCGCGCGGCCGGTCGGTACATCGTCTCGTTCACGCAGTCCGCCGACGACCTCGCGAACGTGCACCGCCTCGCCCGCCACGCGGTCGGCGCCGACGGCACGCCGCCGGTCCTCGACGTCATCCCGCTGTTCGAGACGTTCGCCGACCTCCAGGCCGCACCCCGCATCCTCGCCGAGATCGTGCAGCACCCCGAGTTCGCCGCGCGCCTGGATGCCACGGGCCGCCGGCTCGAAGTCATGCTCGGATACTCCGACTCGTCGAAGGACGTCGGGCCCGTCGCGGCGAACCTCGCGCTGTACGTCGCGCAGGAGGCCATCTCGGCGTGGGCGCGTGCCGAGGGCATCGAGCTCACCCTCTTCCACGGCCGCGGCGGCGCCCTCGGGCGCGGCGGCGGGCCGGCGAACAGCGCGATCCTCGCCCAGCCGCCGCACTCGGTCGACGGGCGCTTCAAGCTGACCGAGCAGGGCGAGGTCATCTTCGCCCGCTACGGCGACCCCGCCATCGCGATGCGCCACATCGACCAGGTCGGAGCCGCGATCCTGCTCGCCTCATCGCCCGAGATCGAGCAGCGCAACAGCGCGGCGGCCGAGCGCTACGCGGACGTCGCAGCGACGATGGATGCCGCCTCCCGCGACCGCTTCTTCGCGCTCGTGAAGGCGCCCGGCTTCGCGCCGTGGTTCGCCACGGTCACCCCGATGGAGGAGCTCGGCCTCCTCGCGCTCGGCTCACGGCCGGCGCGGCGCGGGCTGTCGGTCGAGTCCCTCGAGGATCTGCGCGCGATCCCGTGGGTGTTCGCCTGGACGCAGGCGCGCATCAATCTCGCCGGCTGGTTCGGCCTGGGCACCGCCCTCGAGGCCGTCGGCGACCCGGAGCGCCTGAAGACCGCGTATGCCGAGTGGCCGCTGTTCCGCACGATGATCGACAACGTGGCGATGAGCCTCGCGAAGGCCGACGCCCGCATCGCCCGCCGCTATCTCGACCTCGGCGACCGCGACGACCTCGCAGACCTCGTCATGGCGGAGATGTCACTCACCCGCGCGTGGGTGGAGCGGGTCACGGGCGCCGCAGACCTGCTGGAGAACAAGCCGGTCCTGCAGCGTGCCGTCAAGCTGCGCAGCCCCTATGTGGACGCCCTCTCGCTGCTGCAGCTGCGCGCCCTGCGCGCGCTGCGCGATGCACCGTCGGATGCGCCCGAGCCGGATCCCGAACTGCAGCGACTGCTGCTGCTCTCGGTCTCGGGTGTCGCCGCGGGCCTGCAGAACACCGGCTGACCGCTGTGCCCGCGACCGCCGGATCAGTCGATGCGCCGGTCGCCGGCGTGCCGGGCGAGGCTCGTGCCGTAGCGCTCGGTGAGCTGCACCATGAGGTCGGGCGTCTCGCGATCGAGCCCGAAGACGTAGCCGGGGAAGTCGAGCTCGCGCTGCGCGGCCCAGATCTCCTCGTGCCGCTCAGCAGGCAGGACGAGTACGGGATCGCCGACCGCGACCCACCCGATCGGCACGACGCTGTCGGCGGGAAGCACCGTGCGCAGATGCACGACGGCGTTGATCCGCACCTCGCTGCGCTCGCCGATGCGAGCGCCGTTGAAGATCCGGGTCCCGGTGGCGAGGAACACCTCATCGGCGATCGTCGCACCGGAGATGCTCGCCATCGGACCCACGAGCACGTGATCGCCGATGTGCACGGCGTTCGCCGAGGTCGCACGGATGAGCGCGTTCTCCATCACGATCACGTACTCGCCGAGGGTGATCGGGCCGCCCTCGGACGTGATCACCGCCCCGTGCAGCACCTGGCATCCGGCGCCGATCGTGACGTCTCCGCTGATGACCGCGGTGGCGGCGATGACCGCGTCCGGGTGGATGCGGGGGCTGGACCCCACGTGCTCGAACTGCATCGTGCCTCCTGCTCGGGACGGTTCCGCCAGGCTACCCCCGCGGGCGCTCCGGCAGACGGAGCCCGGTCGACGCGCGACCCCGGCTCGGGGCGACTCAGGACTCGGGCGCCGCGGTCATGCCTTCGTACAGGCCGAGCTCGTTGCCGTCGGGGTCTGCCACGATGGCCCACCAGCTCGTCTCGGTGATCTGCCGCTTCTCGGCGACGACCGTGCCGCCGTTGGCCTTCGCGGCCGCGAGCGCGTCGTCGATGGAGTCGACCTCCACGTACGAGCGTGGCTGCGTGAAGTCGTCGTCGCGCTTCGTGAGTGCACCGCCCGAGATCTTGTTGGGCGCCTGCCACATGGGATAGCCCTCGAACCCGGGCGCCTCGGCGATCTGCCAGCCGAACAGCGCGGAGTAGAACGAGCCCGAGGTCGCGAAGTCCGTCACCGGGATCTCGATGTGCGTGATATCACCGTGCGGCATGGTTCATCCTTCCGATCGGATTCGGGTTGCGCCCAGTCTGACCCGACCCGCCGGCGTCCTCAAGACCCTCCGGATCAGACGGATGCCGCGGCCTGCGGAACCGGCCACAGCTGATCGAGAAGCTGCGCGACCCACGCGATGAGCTCGGCATCGCCGAGCGCTTCGCCGTCGGCGGTCGGCAGCGGGACGACCACGGCCTCTCCCCCGGCCACGAGCTTCGCCTTCGGATACAGCCGCTGCAGGCGCACCCGCATCGAGTCCGCCAGGTTCGCGGGTGCGACGCGGAGGTTCGGTCCCATCGCCACGACGTCGGCGAGCCCCGCCCGGCCTGCCCGGCGACGCAGGCGCGCGACCGCGAGCAGGCCCTCCACCTCGGCCGGTGGCTCGCCGTAGCGGTCGCGCAGCTCGTCGACCACGAGGTCGATCGCATCCTCCTTGGCCGTGACGGATGCCGCCGCCGACAGCTTCTGGTACGCCTCGAGGCGCAGCCGCTCGCTGTCGATGTACTCCTCGGGGATGCGGGCCCGCACGGGCAGCTCGAGCCGCAGTTCGGTGGGGCCCTCGGCGTCCTCTCCGCGGAACGTCGCCACGGCCTCCCCGATCATGCGCAGGTACAGGTCGAAGCCGACGCCCGCGATGTGGCCGGCCTGCTCGGCGCCGAGCAGGTTGCCGGCTCCGCGGATCTCGAGGTCTTTGAGCGCGACCTGCATGCCGCTGCCGAGATCGTTGTTC